>NZ_AP023086.1:623750-935625 GCF_021655555.1 Marinagarivorans cellulosilyticus
CTAGCATACGGCGCGCGCTGCATTTGGTATTTGCGTCGTCATGCCAAGCATTTAGAGCAAGCCTATTCTAACCCCGCGTTGGCCGAACCCACTTGGCTTTATATGGTGGTGGGTGGTTTTGTGGGCCTTTGGGCTTGGCATTTTATGGGAGGGCTTGCCGAACTATTGGCCTTACAGCAGCTAAGCCATGTGATGGGTGTGCTGGTGAATTATTTTAGTTTTGCTTTTATTACCAGCTTGGTGTTTTACAGCTTATTGAAATCACAAGTGGTAGCGCCACCGCTGGCCGCGCCCGAGGCAAGTATTCAACGACCTAACTTAAGTGATCAAAATGCCGCCAAGGCATTGCAAGTGTTGCTACAAGAACAAAGCTTATACCTTAATCCAGAGCTTACCGTCGAGGACCTTGCGCGGGCGGCTCGCATACCGGAGCGCCAAGTGTCACACCTTATTAATACCTGCTTGGGTAAAAACTTTTTTGAATTTGTGAACGAGGCGCGGGTAGAGATGGCCAAGCGTTTACTGGTCGAGGGGGATTGGTCAATACAGCGTGTACTGGAAGAATCAGGCTTTAATAGCAAGGCGACGTTTAATCGCATATTTAAGCGCTATGTGACGCAAACGCCGAGCGATTACCGCCGACAGAATAAGGCTCCTTAAGGTCACGGTTGCTGCGCCGGGCGTGGGTTTGCGTAAGGCTCATTTCCCGAAACCGGCTTTGGGACGTACCGATTTACGAATTATTGCTTACCGAGACGACAGTACAAGCAGGCTGCGTTAGCGTGGGCTACATTCTATAAATGCAGTATGTTGGGAGTCGTTATGAGGTCGTCGGGGTTATTGTCTTTTGCCATATGTGTGTGTGCTGCAAGCCTAGTTGCTGGCTGTGGATCTGGGGGCGGCGGCACAGCTCCGCCGGTGCAAGTTTCGTCTGCGGCCTTGTCCTCCAGCCTAGCGGTTAGCTCGAGTAGCCGTATGAACTCTTCTAGCTCAAGCATTGCTGCTGTATCCAGCAGTAGCGCGCAAAGTAGTTCTGTGGCTATGGCTGAATGCGCTTGGCAGAGCCAGCCATTAGAAGTGAGTAGCCATACCCAAGCTTACACGCTTGAGGCCGAAAACTTTGATGTGTGCGCAGGTTCGGTAAACGAGTTAGCCGGCGATGCCAATGAGACGGGTTACCGAGATACCTTTGTGGGGCTGCAAGCCGATGCCGGTGCTTCGAATGGATATTTTGTCGGGCAGACAGCCGCTGGTGAATACCTTGAATACACCTTGGATGTGGAGGCCGCTGGGCTTTATACATTAACCTATCAGGCCCGCGCTTTGGCAAATACCAACCCAGTTTTTGCTGTGACAGTTGATGGTGAAGCGGTGGCAGCTCCGGCTGTAAGTGCGCCCACATGGGCACAGGCGCAGGTTACAGATGTTTACTTTGGTGGTGGCCTGCATACCTTGCGGGTGTCTTTTGAGCAAGGTGGTGCCGAGCTAGACTTTATTCGTTTGCAATCACAAGAGGCCGAAACAATCACGGCAGCCGATATTGTCGCCAACATGGGCACCGGTTTGAATTTAGGTAATACTCTGGATGCGCCACGTGACGAAGACTGGGGCGCAACGCGTGAATCTAAGGCGTACTTTGAGGGTGTTAAAGCGGCGGGCTTTAGCCATGTGCGCATTCCTGTAACCTGGGATGGCTATACGGCAGATGCAGCCCCTTACACAATAGAAGCTGATTGGATGGCGCGTGTGGAGCAAGCTATTGATTGGGCGTTGGCCGAAGGCTTTTACGTGATAGTCAATGCGCACCACGAAATCTGGCTTAAAAATGGCTTTAATGCTCAAAAGCAGGCGCGCATTGAGGCTATATGGCAGCAGGTGGCAGAGCGTTTCAAAAACAAACCTAAGCGTTTGGTGTTTGAAATACTCAATGAGCCGCACGGCATGACTATTGAGCAAGTCGATGCCCTTAACCCTGTATTACTCGCAATTATGCGCCAGAGCAACCCAGACCGCGCGGTGGTATTTTCGGGCAGCGGGTTTACGCCTTATACCGAGCTATTGGAAGCTAAAGTACCAGCGGGCACCCAGCTTATTGGCAACTTTCACAGTTATGATCCATGGGAATTTGCCGGGCAGTGCACGCGCGGTTGGGGTTCTAATGCCGATAAAGCCGAATTGCGGGCCATTTATCAAGCGGTAGCCGATTGGTCTGCCAGCCAGAACTTGCCTGCTACCGTAAACGAATTCGGTGCCGCCCATTTGGATTTCACAAAACCCGAAAACGTCTGTGATGCCGACGACCGCAAGGCTTATTTGCGCCACCATGTGGTATTGCAAAAAGAGTTTGGCATCCCAGGTACTGCTTGGGATGACGATGGTTCTTTCCAAATTTATAAGCGCGCAAGTAATACTTGGGATGGTGCTTTGGAAAGCATAATTTTTTAGCCCCGCTTTATTTTAAGTGCCCGGTAAAGGCTGCAACCGAGAGGTTGCGGCCTTTTTTGTGGGGCACTGGTACCGCTAAAACCGGCACCGACTTTATTAACGATGATTGTGGTTATTTAAAAAACTATTCAGGTGGGGGCGAAACGAGGGGCACCCCAAAGGCGAATTGATTATTTTCTGGGCACTCGAGCGTCTGGAACGCTTGCGTAGTGACCAAGGACGGCTTGAGCGGCCCAGAAAATGATCAGTTTACCGACCTGTTTGAGCATGACTGAATAGTTACAACCTATCAAGGCGATAGCAGGGGCGTTGCGCGCTTTGCGGTATGCTACCAGCAATAATAAGTGGCACTCAACGGTGCTTGGGGCGCGACTACGGATAACAATAATGCGTAAACAATCAATACGCAGCAAATAGGTAAGGGCAATATGATGAAGCAAAAGGCGCGGTGGCTGAGTGCGCTATTAATGGTGTGTGGTGTGAGTGTAACCGACACAGTGTGGGCGGCTGATGAGGTTACCTCCAAATTACCCAAAGCGACCATTGGCAATATTCTATTTCACGATGCAAGGTTATCTAACCCCGCAGGGCAATCGTGTGCGACGTGCCATAAACCCGACCAAGCTTTCAGTGACCCAGGGAAAGCGGTGAGTGAGGGCGCGATAAAAGGCGTGTTTGGCAGCCGCAATACTCCCTCGCTGCTGTATGCCAGTTTTGCAACAACCTTTGAGCGCCCAAAATATGAGAACGAATGGATGGGCGGTTTTTTTTGGGATGGGCGCGTGAATACCCTGCAAGAGCAAGCGCTGGGGCCGCTAATGAATCCTATTGAAATGAACAATAGTGTAGCGGGCTTGGCCAAAAAGCTACGCGCTACCGGTTACTACACCAACCTTAAGCAAGTTTATGGCGAAGCGCTGGATAAAGATGATCAGGCCTTGGTCGATGCGGCGGCAGATGCGTTGGCGGCCTTTCAGCAGAGCGAGCAGTTTCACCCGTTTACCTCAAAATTTGATTATGTCGAATTTGGTTTTGCGGAATTCACTGAGCAGGAAGCCAATGGCAAGCGTATTTTTAATGGCAAGGCGATGTGTATCGATTGCCACACTGGCCGTTTTGGGCCTTTTCAGCTATTTACGCGCTATAAACACCACAATATTTTAGTGCCGCGCAACAAGGCGCTAGCGTTTTATGGCCAGCCCACAACGGTAAATCCTTTGGGTCACGCTTTTGTTGATGGCGGCACGCAGGCTAACCCGCATTTAAGTGCAGAGGATAAGCTGCTTGCGCGCGGTTTATTCCGCACCCCGTCACTGCGCAACACCGCAATCACGCCGCCTTATATGCACAACGGTGTTTTTAATACGCTGGAGGAAGTGGTTGATTTCTATAATGATATCGACAAATTCGAGCCGGAAGTGGCCGATAATTCAAGCGGAATGTTAACGAGAAAACTCAACCTTACCGAACAGGAAAAGGCAGACCTAATCGCATTCTTAAAAACCATGACCGACGGTTACGAGGCATCGCCGGAAACCTTCAAGGCCCTTCAAGCTAAACAAAAACAAATGAAAGAGCAGCTAGAGGCGCAGCAGGCCAAGTACTTAAAGGCTGAACAGGAACGCCTAAAGGCCGAAGAGGAGCGCTTAAAAGCCAGCGGTGGCTAACCACGGCGGCGCGCGCTACTCCCAATCAAATGTTACGGCTGAACGGCCTGGCAGCGTGTATTCAAATTGTTGTGTTTGGCCGTTAACCCAAAACGACTGTTCATCACTTAGCGGGTTGTAAACCAGCAGCACCCGGCTGTTGTCGGGGTTTTGGAAGGCAACGTGGTGGAGGTTGCTATTGTCACTGCTGGAGGCAATGCGTTGGGCGTTGGCGTCTACAAATTTGGCCGCCTGCGCAATGATTTAGTAAGACACATGCCTTGTGATTTGCCCGCTATTTTCATCTATGGCAAGCGCGCCTTGGCAATCGAGGCAGCCGCGCGCTTGGCTTGGAGGTGTGCTGGCAATATTCCATTCAATAACTGTGCGCGCCCAGTTGCGCGTTGCACCAATCACAATGTTTTCCATATGCCAGCCAAAATCGCCATCAAAGCTGCCAGCGGCGCCGGTCCACTGCTCTGTAAAGTACACATCCTTACCGGTACTGTTTTTCACATCGGTTAGCGCGCTGATATCGCCGCCGTATAAATGAAACGCCGAACCACTCACGTACTGGCTGCCATTGGCCACTGTTTCGGCGTAGTCTGGCCGGTCGCAATTGTGGTCGTAAGCCAAAATCTTAAGGGTATGCGCACTATTGGCTAGCGCCGGCCCTAAGTGGTGCTCGATAAATGCGAGCTGCTCGTCAGCAAACATCTCCATGCTGGGTTCATTGTGTGGATGTAGCGGTTCATTTTGCGGACTAAGCGCCCAAAAGGTAATGCCGTGAGCGGCCATGGCATCAAAGTACTTCACAAAATAGCGCGCGTAAGCGGCGTAGTATTCGGGCTTAAGGTGGCCGCCAACCCAGCTTTGATTGTCTTTCATCCACGGCGGTGCAGACCAAGGCGTAGCCATAAGCTTAAGCTCGGGGTTGATGGCCAATATCTTTTTGAGTAACGGCACTTTGTATTCTAGGTCTGGCCCCTCAAGGCTAAAGTGCTGCATAGCGGTATCGCCGGCGTGATTGTTAAAGCTGTAAAGCGAGGTGCTTAAGTCCGAAGCGCCCAGCGGTACGCGCAGCACATCGATGCTGTTGCCCTCGGTTGGATCAAACAGTTCGTGCAGCAGGGCATCTTGCGTGTGTTCATCTAATTGAGTTATAGCCAGCGCAGCCCCTTGGGTGAGCGCAAAACCAAAACCTTCCATAAATTGATAACGTTGCTCGGCGTTGACGGTAATGCTCGTCATTGTGGCTGGTATGGCTGCATCGCTGGGGCTTGCAGGGATGTCGGCTCGAGCCAATAAGGCGCTTTGGTCACCGCGGGTAAGCCAGGCTGTGGTTGTTTTAAGTTGCGGGGGAGTTACGCGCACGAGCAGTTCATCTGTGGCGCTGTGGTTTTCGCTATCGGTTAAGGTTAGCCGAATAGTGTGCTCTCCTGCGCTTAGGGTTGCGGTGGCTGCCGTTAACGCATCTGTGCTGGCAATTGTCGCGCCGGCTAGCTGCCATTCGGCACGCACAATATCATTTTCCTCGTCGTGGCTGGCGCTGCTGTCGAGTATTACTGTTGCGGTATCTTGGCCATGCTCTAGCACGACGGTTTGATCCTCGCCGGCGTTGGCAGTGGGGGCGCTGCCCGCCAGAGTAGTTACCGTAAAGCTGGCCTGAAAGTCGCCGATGGTCAAAATAGCGCTTTGCATCGTTGAGGGGGTTGCCGCGCTTTGCAGTTGAATCTGCACACTTTGCCCCGCAAAAATATTGCTGGCCGAGCTTCGAAAACGACCGCCATCAATGGCAAATTGGCCGTTTTTGATTGCTATAGGTGTTGCGGTATTAATGCCGCCTATAACAACAGTATTGGACTGCACGATATTGCCGAGCGCTGCATTCGCCGCTTCGTTAAACATAAATGCATCTGGCGAGGTATCTCGCTCCTGCGTTGGCGATACGCTTTTGGCAACGCAGGCTGATAATAGCAATCCCAAAATAAGGCTGGGTATTATCTCGAAGCCTCGCAGTAGTTTTTTGGCTAAGCGCGCCATTTGTTTCAGCATCATGTTATTGAGCCGCTCGTTAATGAATAGAGCGCTCAATCCTAGATATATCAGCAGCCTTTGGCGTCCTACTTTGCGCGCATTAGTACTGCTGTGCGTAGCGGGAATCCATTTTCGTGCGAAGGTTCACACGAGGGTGCAGCGTTGAAGTTGGGCGCGGGAAGATTTGAAGGCCAGCGAAAACGTGGTCTTCGCCAGTGGTTGGCTGTGTAGGCTGCCGCTAATGGAATCGACAACAAAAAAGGCCGTTATGAATGATGACCTTCTTATGTTTAGCTCCGCTTGCTGGGCTCGAACTAGGCGAAGACATTGTGTTCGCCAATGATTAACAGCGCGTAGCACTTAATCATTGGGTTAAAAACAAAAAAGGCCGTCACGAATGACGGCCTTTTTATATTTGGCTCCGCTTGCTGGGCTCGAACCAGCGACCCAATGATTAACAGTCATTTGCTCTACCAACTGAGCTAAAGCGGATTGGTATTCGGCGTTAACCGAAGAGGCGCGCATGTTAGCGCCACCGTTTTTAGCTGTCAACCTTTTTCCAATCGTTTGATTAAAAAGAAGAAATAAGCTTAAGGCTTGTGATGTGTAGCCATTTGGCGCGGGTAGGCTTTGGAGGTGGCTGGCCGGTAAGAAGGTTGTTCGCAGATTCTATTTTGGCTTGAATACGAACGTGATACCTTACGTGTTACACCAATAGCGCGCTGCACGACTATGGCTGAACTGATACCCACGCTAAACACTTGCCTGCCCAAGATGACCAGTGGCGAAAAACGCTTTGCCCGCCGGTTAGAAAAGCTACTAGAAGACGATTACTTGTGTTGGTTTGATATTCCCTTGGGCGGCAAGCGCCGTTACCCAGACTTTATCGTTTTGCACCCTGCGCGCGGCTTACTGTTTTTAGAGGTAAAAGACTGGAAGGCCGAAAACCTAAAGCGCTTAAGCCATAAACAGGTAGACCTATTAACACCCACGGGCTTAAAAACCGTCGCCAACCCCATCGAGCAGGCGCGCCAGTGCTGTTACCAAGTATTGCAGGTGCTGGGGCGCGATAAACAATTGCAGCAGCCGGCGGGTAATCATACGGGCAAGCTGTGCATGCCCTACGGTTATGGTGTGGTTTTCGCGAATATAAATCGTAAGCAACTGGATGATGCCATTCCAGAGGAGCACCGCAGCAAGCTGTTACCCAGTCATTTATTAATTTGCAAAGACGAAATGATAGAAGCGGCAGATGCCGAGGATTTTCAAGCGCGCTTGTGGGGTATGTTCAATTACCAGTTTGGCGCTAAGCTAACCTTGCCGCAAATAGACCGTATTCGCTGGCACCTATTCCCCGAAATACGTATCGATGCGGAGCAAGCCTCTTTATTCCCAAGTGCAGATGGTGACGAACCAGAAGGCGACGCACCAGCGACAGCCCTCGCCGAAGCCATCCCCGACATCGTTAAAATTATGGATGTGCAGCAAGAGCAATTAGCGCGCAGTTTAGGCGATGGCCACCGAGTAGTGCATGGGGTGGCAGGCTCCGGTAAAACCTTAATTTTGGGCTATCGCTGCTTATACCTAGCCGAGGCGCTTAATAAGCCAATATTAGTGCTGTGTTTTAACATTACCTTGGCGGCGCGATTGCGTAGTTTTATTAGCGTACGCGGTATTGGCGACAAAGTGCAGGTGTACCATTTTCACGATTGGTGCGGCGAGCAATTGCGCGCTTACCACGTGGCGGTGGAAAAGGGCGAAGCCCCCGTGTGGGAGCGACAAGTCACTAGCGTAATTAGCGCGGTAGAGCGTGGTGACATTCCGCAGGGGCAATACGGTGCGCTGTTAATTGATGAGGGGCATGACTTTCAGGCAGATTGGCTAAGTTTGGTGGCCAAAATGGTCGACCCAGAAACCAATTCTTTACTGCTGTTATACGACGATGCTCAGTCGATTTATAAAGCAAAAAGCGCATTAAAATTCAGCTTGGCCAGCGTAGGTATTAAAGCCCAAGGGCGCACTACCATCCTAAAACTCAACTACCGCAATACCCGCGAGATTTTAAATTTTGCCTACGCGTTAGCAAAAGATTATTTTGGCGCGGGTAACAGCAGCGAAGACATGCCCCTTATCGCCCCGCAAGCCGCCGGCAACAGCGGCCCCCAACCCGTGGTAAAGCGGTTCGAAAGCCTCGAAGCCGAGGCCGCTTACATAACCCGTTGTTTGCTAGCTTGGCAGCAACGCGGAAAGTCTTGGAAGGATATCGCCATTTTGTACCCCGGTGGCACGGCAGGCAAGGTGATAGCTGCGCACCTAAAAAAGCACGCCATTCCTAATGCATGGTTAGCCGCAAGCCAGTTCAAGCGCAACTACAACCCCGAGCTAGATCAGGTAAGTATTCTGCCCATTCCTAGCAGTAAGGGCTTAGAGTTTGAAACCGTTGTAGTACTCGACGCCAGCTTCAGCCCAGTGGAGGATGCCGAATTAGCGGACGATATACGCCGAATGTACGTGGGGTTAACACGAGCGCGTGAGCAGTTGATGGTGAGCTACCACCGGCAAACGCCTATTGGGGAGTTGTTGGAAGGGTTGGTATGAGTGCACGGTGAGAGGCTGCATAGCCTAAAACTTTTAAGCTAAAAGCGGTAGCGCCTATTTGGGAGGCAGCAGCACGGGGGTGACGAGAAGCTATTGGCTGTCAATTTATGCGTTCATTTTTATGTGTTTATTTGGCGGCCGTATTTAAGCTCTTCTGCGCAAGGTGGTTCGAATTTAGGCTCCATAAAGTTGAACATCATATTTGTTACTTCAAAGGCGTAAACCGCTGGGTCTTTTTCTGTATTCCGTTTTTCGACACGTTTTTTTCGGGTTTCCTTCGGGGCATCTAGGTAATGTATTTCTGCATTAATCCCTAGCGCGTTGGCCTTATTCGAAAAAACATCTCTTTGTTCTTTGGTTGTAAAACCTAGATCTAAAAGCACAGTGCCATCAAGAGATAAAATCTGTTCGCTAACATCCCAAATTTGTTCATAACAACGGTTTACCCGCTCTATCATCCACGAGTAATCAAGTGAAACCATGTCTTTGGCAAATAGTGTTTGCATCCATGGGTCTATAGAAAATCGAATGGCGCCAATCTCTTTAGAAAGCGCTAATGAGTATGTTGTTTTACCTGATCCGCTGGGCCCGCAGACTAAAATTAATTTTGCCATGTACCTTTAAATACCTTTTATGCATCACGCTTTGCATGGATGCGTGCTTATAGGGAGGCGGCACCTGTGTGCTTGTATAAGTGCCTATTATTGTCTACGTTACTGATTAGTCTACACAATGCGTTGCCTGGCTAACTATAAGTAAAGCCCCTGCAGTTACGCTCTTCAAAAAAGGACCAATAAATGAAACAGTATGTACTCATCGCGGCACTACTCCCTTTGCTTGCGTGCTCGACGGCGAAGACAAACCCAAATATTGCGGAGCCTACCTCGAGCAATAGTTGCCAAACCCCAAGCACCCTGAAGGCAGCTGGAGAGTGTAAAGGAATAATGATGGGTAATGTGCTACGGCAACAGCAAATTGCTAATGTGGAGCATGTTGCGCTGCTTGCTGAGGAGTTTAATTACCTTACTCCAGAAAACGCCACCAAGTGGATGCATCTTCAGCCCGAACGGGGTGTGTTTGATTATGGAAAGGCGGATGAAATAGTTAACTTTGCACAAAAAAATAAAATCAAAGTGAAAGGGCACTGCTTGGTGTGGCATAGCCAATTACCACAGTGGGTAGATGACATTACAGACCCTGATGAACTAAAAACGGTTATGGAAACCCATATTGCTCAAGTTATGGGCCACTTTAAGGGTCGCATGTATGCATGGGATGTGGTAAACGAAGCGATTAAAACGGACACCGACGCTGGTGATGGCAATCCTCGTATGCGCAAGACGGTTTTTCAGCGATTGCTGGGCGACGAGTATATTGACATGGCCTTTAAAATGGCTCGAAAGCAAGACCCTGATGTAAAGCTTTATTATAACGACTACAGCATAGATGCTAATAACGACAAGGCCGATTACCTTTATGAAATGTTAAAAGGCATGGTGCAGCGGGGTGTTCCCATTGATGGTGTTGGTTTTCAAATGCATATAGGCACACCTAATAATATTGCTACAGGGGCTGAGGTTGCCAAGAATATGCAGCGTATTGCCGACCTAGGGCTTGAGATCATTATTTCGGAGATGGACATTAATCTGTGTGGTGGGCGCAATGAGGCCTGGCAGCAGGCGCTATATCACGACATTACATTGGCCTGTGCCGAGCAGCCAGCCTGCTCGGCGATTACTTTTTGGGGGTTAAATGATGGCTCGTCTTGGCTGAATAGCTGGGAAGGCGCCGGCTGCAAAACCGAGAAGCCTATGCCGTTGTTATTCGATAATAAATACCAGAAAAAACAAACGTACGAAGAGGTTATTAATGCGTTGACGGGGCGTGAGCTGTAATTTGTAGTGCTTGCGCACATGTTAATGGGTCTGTTTGGGCGTGCAGGGCGCTCCAGCTGGAGTTGGAATGTAAGCCTGTCCGCTTAAGCTCCAATACATCTTCCCTATGTATGACCTCACCCATCGGCTATTCACATTTCTCGAGCTGAAACTTCATGGTACTTTAGCGTGATAACTATAATGAGCGGCTAACCCGGCTCAATGTGATAGCGTTGGCTAAGGATATTTCATGATCCCCGATTTTCAGACCTTTATGCGCCCACTGCTTAACAGTGTGAGAGATGGGGCTGTGCATGACTTTAACGACGTGTTTGCTGAGGTGTGTAAGCACTTTGTGCTCTCGTCCGAGGAGGTCAGTCAGCGTTTGGCTTCCGCCTGGCTGAACTGATAATTGAGCATAGCCTTGGCGTGAGCACCAAACAAACCATCGAGATTAAAGCGCTCGATAGCGATTACTTTGTAGAAGATTGAACATGACCAATACAGAAGAGCAGAAATTTTTAGACGAGCTAGACAAAAAGCTCTGGACCGCAGCAGACAAACTCCGCTCTACCCTAGATGCCGCACAATACAAACACACCGTATTGGGCTTGGTGTTTCTTAAATATGTATCCGACGCTTTTGATATTCGCCGAGCCGAACTGGAAGCCCAGTTTAAAAATCCAGACCATGAATACTACATGGACCCAGCAGACTTCGGTGGTGCAGAAAGCGACGATTACAAGCTAGACATTAATTACGAACTCGAAGAGCGCGATTACTACCTAGAAACCAACACCTTCTGGGTACCTGCCGTGGCACGCTGGCAGTTTTTGCAAGACAACAACAAAACCGTCATCGGTGGTGCAACACTTAACTACAGTAACCGCAGTGGTGAGCAAGAAAAGCTCAAATTAAGCTCTGTTGGTCATTTAATCGATAACGCTCTAGAGGCTATTGAGGCCGACAACCCCAAGCTAAAGGGGGTGCTCAACAAGCGTTACACCCAGCTGCAAATTGACCAGGCCAAGTTAGGTGAGTTGATTGATTTAATTGCCACCATTCCCTTTGCGCACGCCACTCTAAACTCCAAAGATATTCTGGGCCATGTCTACGAATACATGCTGGGGCAATTCGCACTGGCCGAAGGTAAAAAAGGTGGCCAGTTCTATACCCCTAAATCCATCGTTGCCCTTATTGTGCAAATGCTCGAACCTTTTAAGGGCCGGGTTTACGACCCCGCCATGGGCTCGGGTGGTTTCTTTGTGCAATCGGAACACTTTATTACACAGCACCAAGGCAAGATCGGCGAAGTGTCTATCTACGGGCAAGAATACAATCACACCACCTGGCAACTCGCCGCCATGAATATGGCCATTCGTGGTATCGACTTTAATTTTGGCAGAGAGCCCGCCAGCACCTACACCAACGACCAGCACCCAGACCTACGTGCAGACTTTGTCATGGCCAACCCGCCTTTCAATATGAAAGAGTGGGACACAGGCGTAAGTGACGAAGATCCCCGCTGGCAATACGGCCGCCCACCCTCGGGTAATGCCAACTTTGCTTGGCTGCAACATATGCTCCACCACACCGCCCCCAATGGCAGTTTGGGCTTATTGCTAGCCAATGGCTCCATGAGCTCAAATACTAACAATGAAGGAAGCATACGAAGGGCTCTTATTGAAAACGATTTGGTGGAATGCATGGTAGCCCTACCCGGCCAACTATTCACCAATACGCAAATCCCCGCCTGTATTTGGTTCCTAACAAAAAATAAAAATTCGAGAACGAGCGCGAGCGGAAGAGCCCTCAGCGATCGCAGAGGGAAAGTATTGTTTATTGATGCCCGCAACCTGGGTTACATGAAAGACCGTGTACTACGAGATTTCACCCAAGAAGATTTAAACAAAGTCACAGAAACGTTCCATAACTGGCAAGAAGGTAATTGGGGCGTAGAGGATGACGTACAGGTAAGTACTAAGGTCGCGGGAGGGTATGGAGCCCGTAGCGACCAAGTAGGCTTTGTAAAATCAGTACAGTTAAACGAAATTGAAAAGCACGACTTTGTATTAACCCCGGGGCGCTACGTGGGTGCCGCCGCGGAAGAAGATGATGGCGAGCCTTTTGCAGAAAAGATGGCCAGATTAACGGGTCAGCTTAAAACGCAGTTTGAAGAGTCTGATCGGTTGGAGGGTGAGATTAAAATGAACTTGGCGGGGCTGGGTTATGAAGTCTGACTTCTTTGATACCACAATTGGCGAACAGTTAACTTTGCAGCGTGGTTTCGACATAACTAAGAAACAACAAATACCAGGTGATGTTCCGGTGGTATCTTCTGGTGGAATCGCTAGTTATCATAATGAAGCCAAGGTTGAAGGCCCAGGGGTAGTATTGGGGCGAAAAGGAACTTTAGGGACGGTGTTTTTTATTGAGGAAGATTATTGGCCTCATGACACAAGCCTTTGGGTTAAAGACTTTAAGGGAAATAACCCTCGTTTTGTTTATTATTTCTTTAAAAGCATCACTGCAATTATTAAGAAGATGGATGTTGGAGCTGCGAATCCGGCGTTAAATCGTAATCACGTACACCCAATGGAAGTGAAATGGCCGGTAAGAGAAGTACAAGATTATATTGTTGAGGTTCTTGCGAAGCTTGATGACAAAATCGAAGTGAACAGCCAAACCAACCAAACCCTAGAACAAATAGCCCAAGCTATATTCAAGAGCTGGTTTGTCGATTTCGAACCCACCCGCGCAAAAATAGTCGCTAAAGACTTAGGCGGAAACGAACAAGCCCAAGAACTCGCCGCCCAAGCCATCATCTGCGGCGCACTCACCTTGGATCAGTTGGCCGCAATTGAACCTAGCCCTTCTCCTATTGAGAAAGCACTAGAACAAACCCTGCACAACCACATTACTAATAAATTCGCAAACAAACCCGGCGGGCTAGACCCATGGCAGCCAGAACAGCTAGCGGCTACGGCTAAGTTGTTTCCTAATGCGTTGGTTGAGTCGGAGTTGGGGGAGATTCCGGAGGGATGGAGTTGGAGCGAGATTGGAAAAGAGGTTTCCGTACTGGGAGGAGGCACTCCCAGTACTAAGAAAGAGGAATTCTGGGTGGGAGGACATATCAATTGGACATCGCCAAAAGACATGTCAAACCTTACAGATAAAATTCTTCTCGAAACAGACCGAAAAATTACTGAGGCTGGCTTGGCTAAAATAAGCTCTGGCTTACTTCCAGAAAATACGGTTTTGATGTCTTCTCGTGCTCCAGTTGGCTACCTAGCAATATCGAAAATACCTGTCGCAGTAAATCAAGGGTATATCGCAATGAAATGTGAATTTCGATTGTCGCCAGAATATGTTGTCCAATGGGCTGATTCAGTGATGGAGGACATTAAGCAGCGTGCGAGTGGAACCACATTTGCCGAGATTAGTAAAAAGAACTTCAAGATAATTCCTGTGGTAGTTCCTGAATCGGAACTGGTTTCTGAATATTCAAGAATAGCTTCAAATCTTTATGAGAAAATAACGGAATCATTAAGAGAAGAAAAAATCTTAAGTCAGATGAGAGATTCGTTACTTCCTAAACTTATATCTGGTGAAATGGAATAGGCAGGTTAGTTGAATGAGTGATACAGCTTTTATACTGCAAAGTTGCACAAGGGCTATAAGTGGAGCTGAAGAGGCTGTTCACTTGCTTGAACAAAAAAGCCGTTTAGAGCAGGCAGTTTCGAGTAGTGACCCTGCATTAACTTTAGATACGTCGAAGTCATTGCTAGAGAGCATATTTAAAACAATTATATCTGATCGTGTTGCTGACCCGGAACTTGGTCAGGACTTTGGGCCATTGTATAAGAACGTCAGAGATGTACTTGCTCTTAATCAAGATGCTCAAGCAAATGAGATCTTGAAGAAATTAACAAATGCGATTGTCCATAATGTAGGTGAATTGAGAAATAAGTATGGGGCAGCTTCACATGGTGATGATGGGTGTTATGAAAACCCTATACAGATGCCAGAAGCTGAAATGATAGCTCATATTGTTGATGGGATGGGGAGCTTTTTATTTAGGCGGCATAAAGATTTAAATGATCCTGAGCTAGCTCAGAGAATTTTTTATAGCGATTACAGTGGGTTTAACGATTGGCTTGACAGTCAGAATGATCCAATTGAAATACCAGTAGAAGAAGCAAAGGAAATTCCATTTAGCATCTTTTTGTTTACTTACGATGTTGATACTTATAGAGCTATGTTGCTTCAATATATGCAATCAGAACAAGAGGATGCTCAGTTAGAAGAGTCTGAAGAAGCTATTCAATCAGAGCTAGAACCAGAGCTAGAACCAGAGCTAGAACCAGAGTTAACTCAAGAGCAAGAAGTACAAGTTGATCCAATCCAAGACATAGCTGGTGTACTAGTTATAAATGAGGAAGCAGGGCATTCAATAACCGATGAGGAATGTATTGAACTTGCTGAGTTCGTCAGAGATTACGCTATAAACAAAGCAGGTTTAGATTGGCAAAATAGACAACCTCTTATAGCCAAATTTAGGATTCAGCTTAAACGGCGTTTGATAAAAGTTACATACTCAGAAGCATTTATTGATCATGCTATTGATTTGATGATTGAGAAAGCCGCGTTGTATTTTCCAAGTGAGTGCCAAGGATGAATATCACTGAAGACCAACTAGAACAACTCTGCCTCGAATTGATTCAATCTATCAGCTATAGCTCTGTTGAGCGCAGTCGAAAACGGTTTGTGGTGGAACATCCTGCTAAAGAAATTACTACGCTGCAGATTGTAGGTTGTTTGCATCGACAACTTGGCGTTTTCGATGGTAGTGCGAATACGGTTTCACAAATCATCACATCGACTACCGAACAAAGTTTGATCAAAAATGCCCTCAATGCAGCGGACTCTAGGCGTTGCATTCCGGCTGGGGCTTGACGTCATGCCCATTACATCGCTAATCAATGTCGAACCGCACCATCCCTTCAACTTATTGATAAATAAGAGTTTTCTTATTTCATTGCAAACCAAACTAGCCTTGGGCGGTATTAAATGATTCAAAAGGCTTCTGAACAAATACTCCAGGTAGGAACCCTAGAAGATATCGCCACCCTACGCGAAAGTGTCGATCTCGAATGCAAACTCGCACAAGGCCGAGATGGCTCTGGCGCTTTGCCCAATGATGTCTGGGAAAGTGTCAGTGCTTTTGCCAATACGGCGGGTGGTGATATTTTGCTGGGTTTAAAAGAAAAAGCCGATGGCAGCTTTGTTTTAAAGGGCATTGAAAATACCCGCAAAGTGCTGGATGAATTTTGGAATGGTGCCGCTAACCCGCAAAAAATTAGCGCCAATATCGTACGTGAGCACTGGGTTAAGGTGATAACACTCGATGGTTTAAATCTTATCCATATTCACGTGCCCAAAGCTAGCCGCAAAACCCGGCCGGTTTATTTAAATGGCAACCCGCTTACCGGCACCTATTTGCGCTGCCACTCCGGCGATATGCGCCAGCCCGAGGCCGCAGTTAAGCGTATGTTGGCCGAGCAGGTGGAAGACAGCCGCGATGCCGCACTGGTACGCGGCTTTAATTTGGATGACTTGGACGTTGATTCCCTCAACGCCTTTAGGCAGCTATTCCGCGCTTATAAGGCAGACCACCCCTGGTTAACCTTGGGTGATCAAACCCTGCTAGAGCGTTTGGGGTGTTGGCGTAAAGACCGCGAGACAGGCGAGCAAGGCTTAACCTTGGCGGCCTTATTGATGTTTGGCCAACACCGGCCGATCCATGAGGCGCTACCCAACTACATGCTGGACTACCAAGAGCACGGCGAAAATACCAGTGAGCAACGCTGGTTGGATCGTGTTGTACCCGATGGTACTTGGTCTGGCAATGTATTTGATTTTTACCGCAAGGTCATTCGCAAACTTGAGGCCGATTTAAAACTACCCTTCGCCCTAAAAGACCATGTTCGCCAAGATGACACCCTAATTCACCAAGCGCTGCGTGAAGCACTCATCAACTGCCTGGTGCATGCCGACTACAGTGGCCGGGCCTCGGTAAAAGTGGTCAAGTCACCCGCGGGCTTTTACTTTCGCAACCCAGGCAACATGCGCGTACCCGCTGAGGTTGCCCTAGAGGGCGGCGAAAGCGACTGCCGTAACCGCACACTGCATTCCATGTTTTTATTGTTGGGTTTAGGGGAGCGCGCAGGCTCTGGCCTACCCAAAATCCACCAAGGCTGGACCAGCCTAGGGCACAAGGTAGCGCTTATAGAAAGCCATACACCCTTTGAGCAAACTGAGATGACACTGGCGTGGGGCTCCGCCAATGACGGTGTAAATGACGGTGTAAATGACGGTGTAAATGACGGTGTAAATGACGGTGTAACACTCACCAAGCCACAGCAGGCGTTACTCGCGGCCCTTGCCAAAACACCCACAGCAACCGCTGCCGAACTTGCAAGCCAGGTGGGTAAATCGCTGCGCACTGTTGAGCGCACGCTTAAAGCACTAAAGGAGATGGGGGTTATCCATCGCCATGGGGCTGATAAAACCGGCTACTGGGAAGTGAAAAAATGATTACCGAAGATCAGCTAGAACAGCTTTGCCTGGATTGGTTTAAGGATATTGGTTACGACTATGTATGCGGTTACGACATAGCCCCCGATGGGGATTCTGCCGAGCGCAAAGATTACCGCCAAATCATCTTGTTTGAACGGCTGCACGAAAGGCTACAAGCACTTAACCCGGAAGTGCCAGCAGTCGCTCTGGAGCAAGTCGCCATTCAAATTAGCCAGCCCGTAAGCCCGGTGTTGATCAAAAGTAATAAGGCCTTCCACAAACTTTTGCTAGAAGGTGTAAAGATTGAATACAAAGATGCCAATGGTGAGGCGCAAAACACCCATGTACAACTCGTTGATTTTGCCAACAGCCATAACAATCGGTTTTTGGTGGTTAATCAATTTACCGTAAGCGACACCAAAGGCCTACGCCGCCCGGATGTCATTGTATTTATCAACGGTTTACCGCTAGCGATTATTGAACTGAAAAACCCAGCCGATAATAACGCCGATATTTGGTCGGCTTACCAGCAGTTGCAAACATATAAGCAAGAAATCCCCGATTTATTTATTTTTAACGAAGCGTTAGTGGTAAGCGATGGTTTGCATGCCCGGGTAGGGTCGCTTACCGCTAATAAAGAGCGATTTTTGCCGTGGCGTGTAGTTGAGAACGAACACGACAAGCCCTCGTTTGAGTACCATTTAGAAACGTTGATTAAAGGCTTTTTTAAACCCGAATTATTTTTAGATTACATCCACCATTTTGTGCTGTTTGAGCAAGATGGTGATACGCCTATTAAAAAAATCGCTGGGTATCATCAATTTCACGCCGTGCGCGAGGCGGTAAGGGCGACAGTGATTGCCGCGCAGCAGCCAGCCAAGGGTAAGATTGCTGAGCCCCGCGCAAACTACGCTAACAAGGTAGTGCCCGGCTCCGGTAAAGCTGGGGTGGTGTGGCATACGCAAGGTTCGGGTAAGTCCATTTCGATGGTGTGCTATGCCGGTAAACTATTGGCCCAGCCGGCAATGAACAACCCAACTATCGTGGTAGTAACCGATCGCAACGACTTAGACGGCCAGCTATTTAATACCTTTAAAATGGCCGCCGAAACCTTAAAGCAAACGCCGGTGCAAGCAGGTGATAGGGACGAGCTGCGCGATATTTTAGAGTCGCGCCAAGCGGGCGGTATTATTTTTACCACAGTGCAAAAGTTTGCGCTTTTGGCTGATGAAACAGAGCACCCAGTGTTAAGCAATCGCCACAATATTGTGGTGGTAAGCGATGAAGCCCACCGCAGCCAATACGGCGATAAAGCTAAATTAAACACCAAAACGGGTAAGTACACTTTTGGTTATTCTAAGCATCTTCGCGATGCATTACCTGCGGCCTCGTTTATTGGCTTTACTGGCACGCCGATAGATTCTGCCGATAAAGACACCCGCGCGGTATTTGGCGACTATGTGTCTATTTATGATATTCAAGACGCCGTAGATGATGGTGCGACCGTGCCCATCTACTATGAGTCTCGTTTGGCGAAACTTGATATTAATGCTGCTGATATCGAAGCCTTAAATGACGACGTTGATGAGGTGATTGAAGATGAAGAAGACGTCGCCACCCGTGAAAGCACCAAATCAAAATGGGCTGCGTTAGAAAAACTTGTAGGCAGCGAACCCCGCATGACGGCGGTGGGTAAAGATTTAGTCGACCATTTCGAAGATCGTATTGCCACTATGCAAGGCAAGGGCATGATCGTATGCATGAGCCGCGATATTTGCGTTGAAATGTACGATGCCATTGTTGCTATAAAACCGGATTGGCACAACCTTGCCCCCGATAAGGGCGCTATCAAAATAGTAATGACGGGCTCAGCGTCTGATAAGGCAAAACTGCAGCCGCATATTCACAATAAAGAAACCAAAAGGCTTTTTGAAAATCGCTTTAAGGATGTAAATGATCCGCTGCAATTAGTGATTGTACGCGATATGTGGTTAACCGGGTTTGACGCACCCAATTGCCACACCATGTATATCGATAAACCCATGAAGGGCCACAACCTGATGCAGGCGATTGCTCGGGTTAACCGCGTATTCAAAGACAAGCCCGGCGGCTTGGTGGTGGATTACATTGGTATCGCTAGCGAGCTTAAGGCCGCGCTAAAAACCTATACCAACTCAAACGGTAAGGGCGCGCCCACCATTGATAACAGAGAAGCCTTTGCCATATTGCTTGAAAATATGGATAAATTACACGCCATGATGCATGGCTGCGACTACGGCGATTACGCGAACAGTGCGCTAACACTTCTACCGCGTGTAATGAATCATATTTTAAGCTTGCCTAATCCAGGTAACGGTGAGTTGGATGGCAAAAAACGCTTTTTAGATATTATGGCCAATATCCGCTCGGCGTTTACACTGTGCGGCACGCTGGATGAAGCCAAGGCCTATTCAACAGAAGTTGCGTTTTTTGATGCCGTAAAAAACGCATTAAAGAAATTTACTACCATCGACAAACGCCGCACCGACGAAGAAAAGAATTCTGCCCTTAAGCAAATTATTGATAACGCCATTGTTGCCGATGGCGTAGACGACATCTTTACATTGGTAGGTTTGGATAAGCCCAACGTTGGATTGTTGTCACCTGCGTTTTTAGAGGATGTGGCGAATATGCCAGAAAAGAATCTGGCAGTAGATCTATTGGAGCGCTTACTGCGCGACGAAGTAAAAGCCCGCATGAAAACTGATGTGGTTTCTGAAAAAAAATACTCAGACCGCATTATGGAAACCTTGCGCAAATACCACAATCGCGCCATTGAGACTGCTCAGGTTATTGAAGAGTTAATTAAGATGGCCAAGGATATGGCTGAAGATGCTGAGTTAGCGGAAAAATCTGGCCTCAACGTAGACGAAATCGCCTTTTACCGCGCGCTTATTCAGAATGAGTCAGCTGTGCGCCAGCTGGGAGATAACAACTTACGCGAACTCGCCAAATACGTCACCCAGCAGCTGCGAAAATCTACCACTGTGGACTGGCAGGTGAGAGATAGCGTAAGGGCAAAGCTTCGCAACCTAGTTCGCCGTGCGCTAAGAAAGTGGAAATACCCACCCGACAAAGCCAATGAGGCCGTTGAGCTTTGCTTGAAGCAGGCTGAGGCTTTGAGTCAGGGTTGGAGTGCGGCGTAATTAATAATACAGATGGTGATTTTCAATGGATTATCGTGACGAAAAAAGCGCGCTTCGATCTGCAGGAAACTACGACTTCGACAAGTTTTTGTTTGATGTCAGGTTTTTCGATGAGACTACCTATGAGAGTGTTCTAAAAAAATTCTTTCGCACAAAGCCTGAACAAATCTATACCCATGATAAAGCCAGGAGGGAAAAGCGAAACAAATTCTTTGAAAGAATTCTCGTATTTGCTCAAGCTAAACGATACTCGAAAGTTGTTGAGTTGATGTTCGATAAGCAGTGTGTCGTGAGCTATGCGGAGGAGTTTTTTGATGAAATTATCAATGCCATTGAAAGGGCTGATTTAAATCAATGTGATTGTTCGCAAAAGATGTGGTCCCTAGTGTTTCGGATGGAGCATGACTTGCGCCAATTGTACGAAGATACAAACACAAAGATAGCAGAGGACATCAAAGGCGATGGCGCTTTAAACTTGGGATTAATTGGCCGGTTAAGAAGCGAGTATGGTGGCGATTTTGACCCCGATAGCGCGGCTGAGCAAATGGTGGCAGCCACTAGTCTTGCCCTGAAGCTTCTGGCGTATAAGGAAAATCTATACGTTGGCCAAAAGCTGAAGGTCCCGCCGGTGGTCGAGGTTGATATGAGGTTATGTGAAGATGCCGGCGAACTTCAGTATTTAGCTCTGACATGGAAGCGGTTATTAGATGTTGCAAACCGATGTGTAGTGCTTGGTGGTAAGGCTTCTCGTTATATCGGCAGCGATGTGCCTCTCTCGGCGGCGAAAAACGGTATTGAGGTATCATCTCACTTCGAACCAACTTTTTCACAGTTCGAAATAATGGATTTTATATCCTCTCACCGTGCAGTCGATGGGCAGTCGCATCGCTTTTTCGAATTGGCTCTAAATAAGCAGATCGAGCATGCTTTAGTTGAAAATGTTGAGGATATTCGGAGTCTAGATGATGGGCAGTTTCTTTCAGTGGATGAAGTGAACGCATTGCTTCAATTGTCAGAACTGTACTCTACGGACTTCTTTGACTCTAAAATTGAGTGTTTTGGTCTAACAATCCGCGAATGGGCTAGAGCTTATTCGTGCTTGAAATATCATGTCCAGAATAAAAGTGCATTGGGTAAATTGAATGTATTTCATAAAGCAGATCTGGGTGACACTTTTATAGCTGGCGGTTTGCCTGAAGCGAAAGTCGGAACGGCCATTGAAAATTTGATCTTTGGGAAAAACTCTCGGGATCTCTACGATACGCCTTTATTGGCGTTGCCAAATGATTACTATTATCTATCAGCTACAGTTGTTGGCGCCTTGTCAATATATTCAACGCTTATATCTCTATTATCTTCCTTGGGGGATGAATGGTTCGATTCCGGCAAGAAAGGTAAAGGCTTTGAAAAACGAGTCCTTGATGAATTGAATTCCCGTGGAGTTAATGCAAAACCTATTTCATTTAAAAGGGAAGAAGAGTTTGAGTGTGATGTGGTATTCGTCATGCAAAATAAAATTTTTGTTGGAGAGTGCAAAAACAGAACAATACCTTGTTGGAACCCAGTAAGGGGCGGTAGATTTTATGAGTCGCTAAATTCGTTCTCGTTGCAGGTGAGGCGTCAGGTTAAGGGGCTAAGGGATAATCCTGAAGTTGTTGGGGAAGTCTTTGGGGTAGACCCTAAAGACTTTGAGTTTGTTCCTTTCATTTTATTTAGCCAACCTGTTCTGGTCAATAGATCCGGACACATTTCTTTGCCACTTTATGGATAAAATGAACCTGGCATAAATGCCAGAACCCTTTTACCCATAAAGCGCCTCCTGTTGTAAATGTCTTCGCTCATATGCAGCGGGCGACAAGTCGTCATTCGCCGAGTGAAGGCGATCACTGTTGTAATATTTCATATACAAACCCACATCTTTTTTCATAGATTTTCGAGAGTGCATTGGTACTTTAAAAAGCCAGTCGTGCTTTAAACTGCCAAAAAAACGCTCAACAACGGCATTATCCCAGCAGGCGCCAACATCCCCCATTGAAGCGCGAATGCCATGGCTCTTCAGGAGTTTGCCAAAGCGCTTGCTTGTATATTGAGAGCCGCGGTCGCTGTGAAAAACCAGCCCTTTTGGTGGCTGCCTTATTGCCACCGCACGATTAATTGCCTCGCAAATTAGCGACGTGGTCATGCGCTTATCTATTGCCCAGCCAACAATTCGCCGGGAATATAAATCCATAACGACCGCCAAGTACATCCAGCCTTGAGTCGTTTTCAAATAGGTAATATCACCAGCCCATACTTGGTTAATTCCCACCGGATTGAAGTTTTGATTCAGTAAATTATCGGCAACACCCGCGCGCTCATCGCGTTTGGTCGTAACCTTGTAAGCCGTGCGCTGCTGCACTATAAGCCCCAAAGACTTCATGCGACGCCGCGTTTTTCCACGGCCAATTGTAATGCCTTCTTCGTTAAGCTTTTTGGCTAGCTCGCGACTGCCTAAGCTGCCCCGGCTTTGATCAAATAACGCCTTCATTCGCGAATTTACATGCAGATCTTCGGCACTGATCACAGGCTTGGGGCGTTGTCGCCAGCTGTAAAATGCTGATTTACCAACTTTCATTACACGGCACAGTAGTCGTACCGGGAAATCCGCCGACCTCTCATCAATAAAGCCAAATTTCACTTCATTTCTTTCGCGAAGAAGGCACTCGCCTTTTTTAAAATTTCTTTCTCCATCCGCAATTCTTTAACTTCTTTTCGCAGCCGAACAAGCTCTGCGCGCTCCTCGCAACTGGGAGCGACTCCGGTCTTTTGGGCCTCCTCATTGTCTTTCCAGCGATAGAGCAAGTTAGCCCTTATGCCCAGCGATTCTGCCGCTTTCGCTACCGAATAACCCTCATTGGTCACTAGGGCAACGGCTTCTTTTTTGAATTCTTGGGTATAGACTCTATTTGTACGTTTTTTGGTCATATCAACACCTCAATCTGCTGAGATTATTATCTCTTATTGATGTGTCCGGTTCTATTAGACCAGTACAGTTTTTAGGTATTGGTAGCCAAGCGCCATTTTTCGGGTCGTTGATACGAATGCCACTGGCGTGCATGTTGATGCGAACGGCAAGCATGTCTGACTGCTTCCATCGCCCTTTACCGGGAACAATATGATGCGCTGCATGCTTGGTACTAGGTTTGGGTTCGCCTTCAGTTGCCATAAATTTTGCGAGCTGCTTGGTAGGGTGGTGGGTTTCGTTGAGCATTTTGGTCAGCACTTCGGAAGAGGTGCTAATGCCAAACTCGCTGCGGTATTTGGCTAGCTGCTCTTCCATTGAAGCTAGAGTAAGTACTTTTCTGCGCTCGGATTCTAGGTGCCCTCGCTCCTTGTTCCATTCCTCTAAACGCTTTTTCCTTTGCGTGGGTGTTTCGCCTTCAGGGGCGCCAGATGAGGTTTTGGTGAAGAAGACATCGCAGCGTTTTTCGTATTCGTAGATGGCTTGCTCAAGTGGGGTTGCAGCTTTTGGTGGGGCGCAAGGGCTATCGGGTTGCTTGAGCATGACGGTGACTCCTGTGCTTGTCGAAAATAGATCCTGAGGTGCAGGGGGGTTATGCTAGCGCTTGGGTCTTAAAGGCACAAGAAAATAGGTGTCAGTAGCATATAACTTTTGACGCAAAAAATGTGTGAATGACTCCGGACAATGCCGATTAAACTTTTTTCAAAAGAGGTGGGGGGTATGCCGAAAAAACTGTCTCAAAAAATCGCCGTGCGCACCGATTTGCAGCTCAAGATGCGCCTAGAAGATATCGCGGATGCGCGAGGGGTGTCGGTTGGTGAGCTGGTCCGCGAGATCCTGAAGCGATCCGTGCGCACTCGGCGCGCGACTGTCACATCCCAAGTTGATTTCCAGAGCTCGTATATTTCCCTCTGAGGCCGATCAAACGCGTTGCTGTCAGACATCGGTATTCGGTCTTGTTGCGGTTTTATGGCCGCTAGAGGCGTCAGTTAAGTGAGGGGGCTGCTCGCTACATTCCTTTTGTGCTCTGTGCCCTGTGCGTTTTACGTCTGACTGGTGTAAGACGCCAGCCCTTGAAGCAGTCTCACCTTTCGTTGGTTAAGTTTTTGGCACCAACTTCAAGTCATGCACTGAAAATCGGAGTTCATCTTTGGTATTCAATGCTCTGCGAGGAGAGGCGGTGTAAGTCTCATTGCTAGTGGCCCAATACGAAAAAAGCCTGACTCTTTCGAAATCAGGCTTTCTTGAATATGGCTCCGCTTGCTGGGCTCGAACCAGCGACCCAATGATTAACAGTCATTTGCTCTACCAACTGAGCTAAAGCGGAATTGAAGCTTCATTGAAATAGTGGTGTAGCCTGAGCTGCCTTTTTTTGAAAAAGTCACCACGAAAGTCACCACAAGCATCGTGCGTTGTGACTTTTATTGCTGTTTCAACTCTAGTAACTCCCTGATATATATGGAGAAAGAGTTGGTAGGACCGAGCGGACTCGAACCGCTGACCCCCACCATGTCAAGGTGGTGCTCTAACCAGCTGAGCTACGGTCCTATACAGCGGACGCGCATTCTAATAGTTACAAACCATCCGCGCAAGCAAGAAGGTGTTTTCCGGCACAAAAAAACCGAAGCTGTGCCTCGGTTTTTAGGTTTGGCTGTTGTTAATTTGTGCGAGGTTACAAGCTGCCGACAGCAGCGGCGCCCAAGGCGGCTTGATAAAGGATTTGAGTGGTCTTGGACCATATCTCTAGGCCATCTAAGCTTTCGGTATCTAAAGGCACTACGATGGTATCGCCAGGTTCGATGCCTTCGCTTTTAACGCGAAACCAGTTTGAGCGTGCTGGCTCAATCACGCGACCATTGGCTTTAACAATGTAAATGCGATCGGTATCGGCGTGTTTTTTGGTACCGCCAGAGCGCTTAATGTATTGTTTTGTGCTGAGTTTATTGTCAAAGAAATGGGATGTGGGGTATTGCACCTCGCCAATCACCGTTACAGATGGCTTATAGCGCGGAATAATCAGCTCGTCGCCGTCCTCGAGCGGAAAGTCACTAACCTCTGGGGTTTCTAGCACAAGCGGCAGGTCGATCACCATACGGCCCAAAGGCTTGGTGCGCTCTATTTTTTCGAGCAGCGCTTTGGTGTCTTCGGCTTCTAGCTCCTTTTTGCCGACGGAAGTCTCAGTATTGCCTACGGCGATATCGGCTTCTAGCTTACTGCGCAGTTCATTTAAGCGTTGCTGCTCAAGCTCGCGGAGCTCTTTGCGTGAGAATACCGCGCCCAGTGGATAGGCGTAAGGCGTAAGGCCGCCTGCGCGGGTGAGTACATCCATCAGAGTTTCGCCTGGTAGAATTGTGTAAGGCCCGGGAAACATAACCTCGCCTTTTAAAGTGACGGTTTCGCGCTTTTTCCATAAAGGTACTTGTTTGATATTAAGCGTATCGCCAGGGTGTAATGCTCTGGGCTCGTCTTGTAGGTTGACGTTGATATGCATCACGATGCGCTGCAGCTCGTCAGAAATCTCGTAGCGAGTGATCTCCCCGTTTGAACCGTAGGCGCTTTCGGTAAGGCCGCCGGCAAGCTCTATAAGGCTTTCGGTGTTCATGTTGGTGGTAAGGGGGTAGTTACCCGGGAATTTAATGCTGCCAGTAATAAAGACCACTTGTTCGCGCTCTTGAAAGCGCGATTGCTGGCGAAGCAGATCGGTAGTTTGCGCCAACATGGTAGGGCGGTCGGATGAGAGATCAAACAGAATCACTTCGTCATAGCCGTTTAGGACGGGGTCGTGTTCGCTATTGGGGTGGCTCCACGCGGTGGACGGGGAAAATAGACGTGTCTCGATGCGGCCAGTTTCTGGAGACATACTTTGTAGTAAGGCAACGTCGATATCTGTGCCTGGCATGACTTCATAGGGTGTGCTGATAATATCGCTAAAGCGAATGCCTTGGTGCCATGAGTAGAGCCCTGGCCGCTTGGCGCTGCCCTTGACGGTAATTTGATTGTTGATGTAATCCAGTGCGCCGCCGATGGATACTTGATCGCCATCTTGTAGCTTGAAGGCTTTGCCGCTGGCTTTAGTGAGGTCGACATTAAATAAGCTACGCTCGCCGATGGCATTTACACGGGTAATAGATACTTGGGCAGCGTGGGATGTATTCGTAAGGCCGCCAGCCATTTTGACAAGCGCAGCTAGGTTCTTGGCGTCTTTAAGTTCGTAGCGGGCGGGGCGATTGATGCTGCCGGTAATTTCGGCGGTAGTGCCTACTGGCGGTACAAAAATCACATCGCCAGGTAATAGGCGCGAATCTGTTTTGGTATTGCCTGAAAGCAGCAATTCATACAGGTCCATTTCGGTAATGGTTTTACCGCCGCGCTTTAATTGAATATTGCGTAAAGAGCCAACATCGGTAATGCCGCCGCTAGCAAAAATCGCATTGGTCATGGTTGCTAATGAGCCTACAGTAAACGAGCCTGGGCGTTTCACCTCGCCTAAGACAAATACGCGAATGGTGCGCAGTGCACCCATGGTGGTTGAAGCCTTCACTCCGACCATGCGCTCGGCAACGGTGGTGTCGACAAGCTCTTGCACTTTGCTAAATGTCATTCCCGCCAAGGTAACCGGGCCAATATTGGGAAATTGCACCTGGCCTTCGCGGTTGATGGTGAATGGGTAAGTGGCGTTTTCTTTGCCATACAGTTGAATAACGATATTGTCGCCTGGGCCTACAACATAGTCCGATGGTACTGGGACATTTGTTGCGGGGTTAAAGCTGTTGGGGTCTCCTTGAAACAGGCTTAAGCCAAAAATGCGAGAGCGGCTTTCCTTAACTTTAGCGTCGGCATTCTTTTGTTCGCTGGCATCGACTATTTCGGTTTGCGCGCTGTCATTGGCGGTCGTGTTAGATGCGTTTTCGCTAAGGTTTGGCTGGTTGTTGCTAGCCTGTTTGCCAATGTTGCCAATATCTACCCCTACAGATTTCGCTAGCGCTTGCTGCTGGGCTGGCGACATGGATTTAAGTTGCGCAATTTGTCCTGGCGAGGGCATTTGCGCGAGGGTTGCGCTGCTAGCGGAAATAACCGCGGCAAAGAATGCCGATGAGCGAATAAGGCGATAGACACTATTGGGAATTATCTTCATAAGAAAAGGCATGCTAGGTTTTGACTGTTTTTGGGAACCATCGTGCTGTGCGGCGGCCGTGGCTTTTTTGGTGTCATAATTAAGTGCTGCGTTAGCCCCGAGCTTGGTAGGCAATAGGGGCATAAGTTTACCAGTGATGGAACAACGATAGGTGCAGGCTGGATTTAACGGTTTCATTATTAATCGTAATATCTTGACTCAAATGGCTTGCACCGACTTCGGCCATCAGTCTAGCCGTTATAGGGAGGCGGTATTGTAACTGGGTATTATCCACTTGGGTGCGGGTAATGCTAAATGCATTATCCCCTAAAGGGGGCGCTATTGTGCCATCGCGATTAATGTCGGCATGAGAATAGCGCCACGTTATTGCGTGCCCGTTACTAAAATAGTGCTGGCCGGCAAGGCTTATTACTTCACTGTCATTATCACTATTTACGGCAATGTTGCGGTCGTAGTGGCGGTAACCCGATGGGTAATTGGCATTATCCGTTGGCAGGTAAGAATCGTTTGTTTCGTAGCTGGTATTGTATTTGGGCTCGTCATAAAAACCGCTAATACTATTGCTTGCCTCTAATGTTAAGCGGTGGTGAGCCCCCCATAAACCAGCAGAGACGTCAATTCCGCCCATAGCGACAGTGCCTTTTTCTTGCTGGCGCTGTTGCACCTGTGTGGCTTGTGCATATGCAGCAATATTGCTGGCGCCAATATTAAAGCCGTAGCGAATGTCCAAGCTGGTTAATTGCGTTTGTTTGTGGCGGTCTGACTGGCTGGTTGTTGTGTAGTTTATGTTGTTGGGCCCCGTGCCTGTTTGTGCGCTATCAAGGGCTTCTAATTCGACGCTGTCTGCCCACAATATAGTGCGGGCAATGCCAACTTCTAGGCCTTGAAGCGGTGTAGCACTGGCGCGTGCGCCCCACAGCAGTGGCTTGTCATCATCGTAAGCGGCGCCTTGTATTTCATTGGCAAAGGTTGTGAATTGCCATTCTCCTAGCCAGTTCAATAATGGTGTTTCGAAGGCATCGCTGCGGTTGCGGCGCAAAAAGAACCCAGGAGCAGGGCGTGCATTCGTGGAAATAATAGTACTGCTGTGCCACCCAGGGCCCCACCACTGATCTACCGCGCCAATGCCGGCAGCCCAATTGCCAAATAATAGTGCCATATAGCTGCCATCGGCCCGCCCGCGTTTACCGTCGCTGGGTTCGTCGACAAAAGTGGCTGTGAGCTTCATCGCAAAATTATTGCCGGTGTAAACAAGGCCTGTTTGTAATTCTTTTTCCTCGCGCGAGCTTGCTTCAAAGCCCTGTAAAATTTCTTGGCTGCTTGCAAGGTGTGAACGAGATTGTGTGTAAGCGCTGGCACTGGCTTTATCAAAAGCGTGCTCTAAATAGCTGAGTGACCATGCTTGCGCCGGTGAAAGCTGCGCTACTTTTATGCGCTCCATTCCTTGCTTTACGCTGGCCCAAGGTAAAGGCCAAGTATTGGATGGAATATTGAGTGCGCCCGAGTCTACTAAAAACTGGATATGGTGCCTGCTGCGGGTATCGCCAGGCTCGATCCATGGGCTTGCAAAAGCGGGGGCGCAAATGCCGACGCTAGCAACAAGGGCTGCTATTACACGGGTTAACACAATCTACATCCTTTAAGCGTTTTAGTGTTTCTCTATATATGTTTGTGTCTACAAAACAGAGCATGCATCTTAGGGGCTTTTATTGGATAGTCAAATAGTCGCAGGGTGTTAAATGGGCGCATAAATGCGTTTGTTTTTGTGGTCATGTTAACTAATGCTGGAGTAAAGACTGAGCAAAAAGAAAACAAACGATTGTTTGCTGTAAATTTGAACAGTTATTTGTCAGCCGTTTCATAATGAATGGTCTGGGTTCACAAATTATGATTTTTATTTGCATTTTGGCATATAAGCCTACAAAAAGTCAGTGTATAGGCTAGACACTCAGATCAAATTCCCCTATTTTTGCCCCATCTTTTGGAGCAATGTACTAAAGCTTTAGGAGACAGAGTTCATTCTTTGTAATGAAGTTTTTGGGATTTAAATAATAAAGTAAGAGGTTCTTATCATGTCAGCTCGCGAATCCGGCACTGTAAAATGGTTTAACAATGCCCGTGGATATGGCTTTATCACCCGTGGCGACGCAACGGATGATATCTTTGTGCACTACCGCAACATCCGCGGTGAAGGCTACCGCTCTCTAGCAGAAGGCCAAGAGGTGGAGTTTGAATTGCTCGAAGGCGATAAGGGGCTGCAAGCGGACGATGTTGCCTGCTTGTAATGCTTTATAAAGCTTCATAAAAAAACCGACTTAGATGTCGGTTTTTTTATGCCTGAAATTTAGCGTATTTAAATAGCGTCGCTATTAGGGGCAAGCTTGGCTGCTTCCTCGAAACTCAGCGGAATTATCTTAATAAGAATGCCTAATCTAGGGTGATCGATGTAGTGTAATTCTTGGCTGCGCATACGGCGAGACTGCTCTAACACAATCACTTCGTTGGCTAAATATTGGCGTTGTTGCCCTACGTCTAAGCGATTATTAAGTCTTAAGGGGTTATTAAAACTGCTAGGGCTAAATACGGTTCCGCTAAATGTTGATGTATTTGTTATAGCGTTCATTGCGCTTTGATTTATGCCATATTCAGCGGGCGCTTGATCTGATTGGATTAATAAATCTTGCTGTTCTTGATGCGGCGTTGACGATGTTGGTGCAAGAGGAATGATTGGCCATTCAGATTCTTGGCCGTAATTGGGGCCGAATTGCGTTAACCATAATTGCGTGTCGACATGAATAAATTTTTGTACGCTTAATCGGATTGTGCCGCCAAGCTCGTGCACGCCATCAAACACTTCTCCTCCGGTTAAGACAACAAAGGGAGCTTTTTCTGTCGCGATTAATGCTTGCTGCCAAGCCTTATGAAATAGCACCCGCATTTGGCTTTTTCGGTCAATGCTGTTGGCCTGTGCATTTAAGCTATACGTTTCTGCTGGGCGTTCTGGAAGGGCTCGTGCGCTGCGCGGCGGTGTCGGTTCGTTGATGTTGATGCTCGTTAAATCATCTTCGACATCAGCTGGCTTTGTATCCATTGATAGTTGCGCAGGCTCGGTATTGTTAATTTCAGCAGTATCCGTGTTATCGCTTGGCAGCGTATTTTCGTACGGCTGAATTAGACGGTAATTGGGCGGATAAGCTAGAGCAAAATCTTTGCGCCAGTATTCGGGGGCGTCGTAGGCTGTTGCCAAACGCTCAAAAACAACCACTTCTATGTGGTAGGGTTGCGGCGGCTCTTCGGCGCTTATGTGTCGGGCGGAAAGTGCAATAAAGCTAAATAATAATGCTGCTGTGATTATTTTATACAAAATGGTATTCATGTTTTATTCTCGCCATCGCACGGTTTGCTAGCTGTAGCCTAAGTGCGATTGTAGGGCCAATTTTCATTGGCTATTTTACTTAGGTTAGGGCATCAAGCATTTTTTGTACGCGCTCTAAGCGTTCGGCTGCTGAGGGCATGTCGTCAATAAACTTTAATTTGTTGGCACCATCGAGTTGGTAGTTTTGCGGTTGCCTTTGAACCATTTGAATAATAGTCATAGGGTCCACATTGGGTTTTTCGTCAAACTCAATTTTTCCGCTAATGCTAGAGGCCTCTATTTTGACGATGCCTAATTTTTGCGCTTGTAATTTAAATGTGGTAATTCTAAATAAATTTTTCACGGCCTCGGGCAATAAACCGAAGCGGTCGATCATTTCAACTTGAAGGTCATCGCTATCACTAGAATTTTGTATGCTGGCAATGCGTTTATAGAGAATCAAGCGATTATTAACATCCGGCAAATAATCGTCGGGAATGAGCGCCGGTATTCGCAAGTTAATTTCGCAGCCACTTTGCTCGGGTTTTTCTATGTCTATTTCTTCGCCGTTTTGTATGGCTTTTACTGCGCGATCAAGCATATCCATATACAAAGAAAAACCAATAGCTTGGATCTGACCACTTTGCTCATCGCCAAGTAGCTCGCCGGCGCCGCGAATTTCCAAATCGTGAGACGCCAATGTGAAGCCCGCGCCTAAATCTTGCGCCTCTTCAATAGCGGCTAAGCGTTTTTGAGCATCGGCGGTGAGTGTTTTGGGTGGCGGCGTTAACAGGTAAGCATAAGCTTGGTGGTGGGATCGGCCAACACGCCCGCGAAGTTGGTGTAGCTGCGCCAAACCAAATTTATCGGCGCGCTCAATAATCATGGTGTTCGCGTTAGGCACATCAATACCTGTTTCGATAATGGTGGTGCACACTAGAACGTTAAAGCGCTTGTGATAGAAGTCGCTCATTACGGCTTCTAGTTCGCGTTCGCGCATTTGGCCGTGGCCGATGTCGACTTTGGCTTCTGGTACTAGCTCGGCAATATCCCGTGCGACCTTCTCGATGGTGCTAACCTCGTTATGAAGTACATACACTTGGCCACCGCGTAAAATTTCACGCAGAATCGCCTCTTTAATAATATTGGGGTCGCTTTGGCGTACAAAGGTTTTTACCGATAAACGTTTTGCCGGTGGCGTAGCAATAATAGATAAGTCGCGAATGCCATTCATGGCCATATTTAAGGTTCGCGGGATTGGCGTTGCTGTCATCGTTAGTATGTCGACTTCAGCGCGCAGCGCTTTAATGGCTTCTTTTTGACGCACGCCAAAGCGGTGCTCTTCATCAATAATTAATAAGCCCAATTTGGGAAAGGACATATCCTTACTGAGTAATTTGTGTGTCCCAATAACAATATCCACTTTGCCATCGGTAATGCGCTTTTGTGTTTCTGTGGTTTGTTTGCCTGTTCTAAAGCGCGACAAAACCTCTACATTAACAGGCCAGTCGGCGAAGCGGTCTTTGAAGTTTTCGTAGTGTTGCTGCGCCAACAATGTCGTCGGCACCAAGATAGCGACTTGTTTGCTGTTTTGCACAGCAATAAAAGCCGCGCGCATAGCAACTTCGGTTTTACCAAAGCCAACATCACCACATACAAGCCTGTCCATTGGCTGTGGGCTTAACATGTCAGAGCGCACGGCGTTAATGGCTTGCTCTTGGTCAGGTGTTTCCTCAAACGGGAAGCTGGCTGCAAATTGCCGCAATGCGTCTTTAGGATTATCAAATTTATGGCCGGCACGGGCTTGGCGCTTGGCGTAAATCACAAGCAGTTCAGCTGCAACGTCGCGGATTTGCTCTGCGGCTTTGCGTTTTGCATTGCGCCATTGATCAGTGCCTAAACGGTGAAGCGGGGCGTGTTCTTCACCGCCGCTGTAACGGCTAATAACGTGTAGGTTGCCTACGGGCACATACAGTTTGGCTTCGTTAGCATATTCTAGTAATAAAAATTCATCGCAACTGCCGTCAATTTCGATGGCTTCTAAACCGCGGTACCGACCAACGCCGTGGTCAATATGTACAACCGGTGCGCCCATTTTTAATTCCGTTAAATTTTTAATAACGGCGTCTTGATCGGTGGCGTTTTTCTTTCGGCGCCGCGCTTGTTTTATGCGTTGGCCAAAAAGGGCTGCCTCAGGAATAACCGCTAGCGAGCGGTCTTCTAAAATAAAACCGCGTTCCCAGTTGCCAATGGTAATAGCGCTTTTACTGGCGTTGTTAAAAAAGGTTGCGATATTGGCAACTTCAATCGGGTTTTGACTAATTGTTTTAAATTGCTCGAGCAAAATTTCGCGGCGGCCATTGGTTTCGGCGCCAAACAATACGCGGCCTTTAAAATCTAATAAAAAACTGTGTAATGCATTGAGGGGTTCTTGCGCGCGATCGTCAATGGAGAGCTGCGGTAGTGGCAATACGCGCAGGTTACTTTGACCAACTTTCGCTTCAAGACGTGCATCAGTTAATGTAACGCGGCTAAAGGGTTTAAGTTGTAGGTATAACTCGTTAACGGGTAAGCAGACTTTCGCTGGTGGTAATACTGGGTTTAGGCGGTCGCCACTGCGGCTGTTGTAGCGATTATTCACGTCGCGCCAGAAATTCTCGATGGCGACATCCAGCTCGCCGGTAATAAAAAGTGTGGAATCTTTGGGCAGATAATCGAGCAGGCTGGCGGTTTCTTCAAAAAATAACGGTAAATAATATTCGACGCCTGCAGGCGATTGGCCATCATTGACCGAGCGATAAACTGGACAGGCTCTATGGTCCACATCAAAGGCATCGTGCCATTGGCTTTTAAAGCGGCTAATGGCGTGTGTGTCCAGTGGGCATTCTTTGGCGGGCAATAATTCGATGCGTTCGACGTGCTCGATAGTGCGCTGGCTTTCTGGATCGAAGGTGCGGAGTGTGTCGACTTCATCATCGAAAAGCTCGATTCTGTAGGCGTCATCACTACCCATTGGGAATATATCGATCAGCGCACCGCGCAGTGCAAATTCACCGTGTTGAAAAACAGAATCCACCTTGTTGTAGCCTGCATCGACCAAGTTGGCTTGCAGCTTTTCCAGTTGTAAGGTATCGCCTTTGGCGACAACCAAGCTATTGCCTAAAATATAGCTCGCCGGTGCAATGCGTTGCATAAGGGTGGCGGCGGTAACAACAATAAGGCAACGCTCGTCCAACGCTAATTGGTAGAGCGTACGCATGCGCGCTGAAATAATATCTTGGTGCGGTGAAAAGGTGTCGTAGGGCAGTGTTTCCCAATCGGAAAAGTGCACTAGCTGCGGCGCATTGGGGACACCCTTTAATAGCTCCTCTAAATCTTGCTCTAGACGATCGGCCTCTGCCATATTCTGCGCGATAACAACGCTGCTACTGGTTAGCTGGCAAGCTAATTCTGCTATGGCCAATACGCCTGCAGTGCCGTTGGCATTGCCCCATTGGATTTTGTCGCCAGGCCGCTGTGGCTTTTGCGGTTTTAGTAAGTGGAGATCGAGGCGCTGAGTACTACTCATGGGGATCACTTATTGGGCTGCTATCAAGAGGGCGCTAGTTTAGCGAATGAATGGTGGTAGGCCAAATGGCACGGTGTTTTATATTTCATGATCGTTTTGTACGGGCAAAAAAAAGCCAAGGCGCAAGGCCTTGGCTTTGGTTGAGCAGTTTTTAGGGCTTACAAATCGCCAGCCAAACCCATGCGAGCAGGTAGGCCGCCCATAAAGTCGACATGGCTGCCACCACCGGTGCGGTAACCAAAGCCACTCATATTGGATGCGGCAATAAATGGTGCACTTGCTAGGCCGTGGTTAGGGTCGCCCATATCGGTTACCTGAACAAATACCGTGGTATCTATTAATGACGAACCATCTGGGCCGGTTTCTTCGGCTAGGCGTTTGATGAAGTAAGCGGGGATTTCACTGAGTAGTGCGACCATATTGGCGGTGTTAGTATCGTTGCCACTATGTGAGTAGTTGTGATGATTAAGCCCCATGTTGGTTAAACCGTAAGGCAAGCCGCGCTCGCCCGCCAACCAACCCGCTTGGTCATCGCTGATCATCACAGTCGCTACGTTTGTTAGCCCGCATTTTAGGGCAGCAACAAGGATGTCGCCGATAGCTTTGCCTTCATCGATGATGTGCGCTGAGGAAGGGTCAAAAATGCTCGGGGTTTTACATTCTTCGCCAAGCTCCATAGGTTGATTGGCGGCATCTAGGCTGCGCTCAATTTCGTTGAGCGAGTCCAAATGTGTTTCAAAACGTTGGTACTCATCAACCCCGAGCTTGCGTTGCAGGTTGTTAAGAGCAAGGCGGTTCATTTCCATTACGCGCTTGTAGGAATCATCGGTATTGGCGGTAGGCGGCGTGCCGCTGAAGATGGTTTTATAAAAGTCTTGAGGCTTGCTTTTAGGGTGCGTAGCTTGCTGGCCTGCTTCCTTACAAAACGAAGGGCCACCGCCCACTTGAACACCGGCCCGAATAATTTTGTAGATTGAGGTGGGGAAGTTCTCGTTCGCGAGCGTAGTATCAAGCGTATTGCTTGTGTGGTCGGCGTAAGCGGCCATTGAGTTGTGCGTATTGCCGTGGCCGCCCTTGCCCATATTCACTTCGCGAAATTCACAAAAGTCGGCAGCGGTTTTACCTTGGTGCGAGCCTTTAGTAATGCTTGCCTCGCCGTAAGGGCGCGTGGCGGTATTCATGTTGCTGGCTGAGCTTGGCATCCAGTGCCCGTTGGGGGCGCCGTTAGGTAGGTACATAAAAACAGCGCGTTTGTTGCTGTCTTGTGCCATTGCATGGCGGCTGGCAAAAATGCCGGCCGCAAAAGGAGATGCCTTTAATAGCGCAGTAGAAACCCCTGCGCGCGTAATCATATCTAAAAAGCGGCGGCGCTCACTATTTTGTGCGCGCTCTTTGCTGTTTTTTACAAATTTCATAATTATTCCTCTTAGTCGGTTGCGCTTCGATGAACTCTAAAGAGTTACCGACGGAAGCGGATTAAATCCAAAGTACCCAAGGTTTTTAGCATGGCTTTGGGGCTTTGGTTAGATTGTTTAAGTGCATCGTTAAGCGTTTGTGATGCGCAAGCATAGTCTTGAATTTCGGCGTCTGTTAGCGCTCGTTCGCCCGTTAACTGGTCGCGCGAGGTAGGCTTGTTTGGACGGCCAACAGCCATGCGGAAGGCTTTTTCTGACAAGCACGCTTGTACTGCATCGGTTTCGGCCAGTGCTTTAGATAACGCTTTAGCGCCGTTGAAGTCCACGGCTGTACCGTTGTCTTTAAAGATTTCTGGGCCAAACAAAACGCCGCTGCTATCAATGTCGAGTACTCGGCCTTGGTTGCCTAAGTCCATCTGGGTTGTGCGTGGCAAACCTGTTTGGTCAAAATCTTCTAAACCAAAGCCCAGTGGGTTGATGTCGTGCTGGTGGCATGAGTTACAGTCTTTGTCATCGGTGATCAGGCCGTAGTAACGACGTGTTGTCATGGTGCCGTCAGCAAGTTGAGCATCTACAGCTTCTTTTAATGCTTCGCGTTGTTCCACATTGGTTTGTGGTGGCGGATCTATGTGGTGACACAGCATTTGTTCGCGCACATTAACCGCTCGCAAAATTGGCGCTGTTTCGTCTGGGTGAGCCCAGTTCACTAAGAAGGCGCCCATTGTGGGTAAGCCGCCGCGCTCGGTGGTATTGATTTTGATGAACTCGTTGGTATTGCCACCGCTAAAGTTTAAGCCATAAAAATCGGCTAAGGCTTTGTTGGCAAATACGTAGTCGGCGCTATACATTTCGCTAAATGGCACGTCTTCGTTATCGAATACATTCCAGAAGGTGGTGCGAAGCTCTTCGATCATGGCGTCACGAATGGATTCGTCGAAGTTATTGCCATTGCGTAAGAAGGCCGGCTCGTACATGTGGTCAACACGCATCCACGTTTCCGAAAACTCTTTCATGTGGCGTTCTACACCATCGCTCGCCAGTAAGCGTTCGATGTGTTGCTCTACAACGGCAGGGTCGTTAATTGCGCCAGATTTAGCGGCGGCCATCAATTGTGCGTCAGGCGTGCTACCGGTAAAGGTATAGCTTAGAGCAGCGGCGTACTCAAAAGGATCTAGCACATAAGCGTCTGGGTCGGCTTTCTCAAGCGCGGTACGGGTATCTGCTTGATTACCGGTGTCTTTAAGCTTAGCTGGCGCAACATTCACGTCGCCAATATGCAGGTCGATATCGTTGCCGGGGGTGCCGTAAGGTTCGCGGCCGCCGTCATTGGCGAATTGAATCGATACATTTTGATTGCCACTTTGTCCTGTGATTAGGTAGGTATAAGTGACTTCGTCATAGCTTGCGACCATTTCGGTGGCTACGGCTGTTTGGCCTACGCTAAGTTGCATTTCGGGCCATACCATATCCATGTCGTTAGCTTTTACAGTAACGCTTAGTAGGGCAGGGTCTGGGAAACTAAACTGTTGGCTAGAGGTGCCGTTGGTGTACATGTTGTAACCAAAGCCTGGAAGGGCTTCACCGCTACCTTTGGTGGCGAAGTCGGCACCGTTTACGGTAACGCCTGCGCCATCTGCAATGTAGTCGGCTGCATCACCCGCGCCAGCGCCACCTGCGGTATTCCAGCCATTGGCGAGTGCTTCAGAAACTTTCACACCCATTTCAGAGCGGTACAAAAAGTTAGGCGATGTTAGTGTTGCGATGACAGCCCAGCGCAAGCCAGTACGCGCGTTGGGAGCCTGTGCAAACAACTCTTGCATTTGCGCCACTTCGTTTTCTTCTGTACTTGGGCCATTTGTCAGTGGGCGACGGAAAGCGCGGTAAGCGAAATCGTTGATGAAAGTATTGGCGCAAGCCGTGGCATCATCGCACGCTGGTAAAAGATCATTTTCAAGTGCCCAATCGGTAATGTTTTCGGCGTTTGTCATAAACTGGCGTGCGCGACCGCCAATTACCACGGCATCGAAGTGGTTGGGGAATTTGCCAATTTTAATATCGGGTAGTGTCTCTAGGTATTCACTAGGCACTTGCGCGTTAGGGAATAAATCTTGAATAGAGTTGCGGTATTCGCTACTGGTTAATAGCTTGAGCGAGCGCTCGGTATAAATAACGGGGCTATCGGCGTTACAGGCTGCAACAACGGGGGCGCGCCATGTATCCATAAGTGCAGTGAGGTCGGCTGCACATTGGCCAACACAAGTGGTTGGGCCGCCGGTGGTGTTGCTTTTCTTCGGCATGTTCGCTTCGATGTAGCTATGTAAAATGCCGTTAGTGGGGTAGTTGTCGAGCTTAATCGGTAGCTGCGTAAGGCCATCGCCTTTACCTTCATCACCGTGGCAGCTAACGCACATTTGCTCGTAAGCAGCGGCGCCATCTGAAATGCTAGGCGTGAAATCACCAAATTGCGTACTTACAGCCGTTGGTTCGGATGAACTACTGGCTTCGCTTGAAGCCGTTGGGGTACGAAGCCCCCAAAGGTATGCCGCGATATCGTCGGCGCAGTCAACGGTACAGGTAGTTGGCTCTGCGATAATTTTGGGCATCCGGTCGAAGATATAATCTGTTAAGCCTTCAATCGAGTTTTGATAGCTTGTGGTACTAGGGTAAGCAAACGCATTTACCTCAAAGTAGAAGCCATTGGCGCCAAATGTTCCGTCGTCATTGACTGTATGGCAAGCGGCACATTGGGCGGCGAACTTGGTCTGCCCTAGCGCTGCGTCACCGTCAAAACTGGAGCCTGTACTTGACGAGCTTGAAGCTACTGAAGAAGAGCTAACGGGCGCCGAGGACTCGGTAACTTCGCTCGATGAGCTGCCAACGCCCCCACCATCACAAGCGGCCAATACGGCCGCGCTTAAAGCTAGGCCAAGTAGTTTGGTTGATGTACTCAATGGCTTTGACGTTGGATTTACTCCTACGCCTAGCCTCCGCGTTATCTTAATTGTCATAGTGCGCTCCCAGTTGCTGCTAACTCCTATCAATACGGAGTTACTTTGATCATTCTTAGAATATATAGCTAGCGAATGTTATTTTTTAATAATCGCTAGTTTGAGTGGCTGAGCGTCATAATACAAAACAAAAATTGGTATTGCGTGATGCGGTACCTTGCGCAGTTTGAAAACTGTGAACTAGGCTGAACCCCTTGTAATTCGCGCGCATGATTAAGTTCTTGAAGCTAAATAACGAAACGATACTAAGCCGCGCTGTTGGCTTACGCTGTCATTAATTGGTGGTTAGCCCAGATTTTTTAGGGGTTTATCGTAATTATCCTATATGGTTGTTTTAACCCCTAATGAGAGTTTTTAATTGTTCCTGTTGTTTTTTGGGGTATTTATATTTTATTGCGTAACAGCAAGGTTCTTGCCTGCTAGAACTGAATACATTAGCGCACGCTTTTGTATTCTTTTTTTGCCTTTATATTTTGGTTTATTTCGCCATATCGTTGCGCGGCTACCGATTTTGGGTTTTGGCGTTGGTGGCTTATTTACTGTGTGATTAGCGCGACTTTTCTTTGGGGAAGCGGGCTTGCATAGCTTGTTGGAGCCCGTTGGCTATGCGGTCTGACTCTGTCGTTTGACCATAGCAACTGTGAGGCAGTGACCACTGAAGGCCTGTTGGGCGGCAGGCTTGGGTAATGGTGGTGTATTTATTTTTGGGGGCAGGGTGTTTTTTTGCGTGTTCGTGTTCTCCAAGCGAACTTTAAAGGCTGGTGGCGGTGTTGAATTGATGTGCGGGGCAAATTTCCACTGTGTTAAAGCGATTAACAAACACAGTGCCGATGCTAGCGCGCTGAGGTTTAGCAGCGTTTTGGAGGCTGTAACGTGGCTATCACGCTCGAGAAGGTATTTGGCTTGAAGGCTGATGCCTTGAGTGGTGAGTGGGTTTGCGTCCATGTTTCAACCGTTAAATCTTGTGCCTTATGGCTAGGACTCAACGGTTGAAGACAAGTTCGCTAGTTGTATCAGCGAACTTGCACGCGAGTAGCGCGGAGCATCCATGCTGTCTTTTCGTGAATGCGCATGCGGTTTGATTCCTGCGCTGCGGTAGGTTTATCGTCAGCGTCTTGCGTTGCTTTTAGTGCTTGTAGTACTTGCCGGGCCGTGCGAAAACGAGTGCCTGTTCCAGCTATTTTTGCCTTTGCTAATATTGGCTTGCTTGATGTATTGGGAAGCTAAGCGGATGAGGAATTAGAGGGGCACATACTCTAAATTCTGGACCGTCGGATGTGAGCGGGTGGCCGGTTCTTTCGAGGAATAGATTATGAGAGGCGGGGTCGATGGCGAAGCCTATGCGGGCCTCGTCGCGATAATTTGCACACGGAGTTTTGGTCCCCGATTATTTATGTTTGTGTTAATGTCAATTGACTTGACTGAACCGTATTGATTCATAGATTTCTTTGCCGATATTAAAAGAATTGTTTTCACTCCATGCTCGTATGCGATTGTCTGTTGTCAGTGCATAGACAATACCTTGCTCAACGATAGCGTCTTTTATTGGGCCTAAATCTTTAGGGGTAGCTATGTCGCTGTTCCACAGGATAGGCTCATTATTTTTCGTGATTAACGCGTAACCATTACTGCCAATTGCTTTTATGGGAGGGAATAGGTAAAACCTTTCTGATATTAACTTTTCGTCTTTCCCCCAATAAATGATTCGACCGTTTTTTGTTAAAGCTATGCTAAAGCCATTGCCTGCAAAGATATCTATAATCTCATCGTTAAATTCTGGTACTTTATTTTCTCCAAACTCAATATTTATCCCCCAAGAGATTACACTGTGGTCATTCAATAATGCGAGTGCATGATGATCGCTTAGAGATATTTTATTTATGGTTGGCTCGAAAGATATTCTGCTAAAAGCATCTTCCCATAGCGAGTTCGAATCTGGGTAGTGATGGAGCTCTCCCGGCCTGTTGGTGTATGCGATGATTTCTGCATTAGTGGAATAGCTAAGTACCTCTTCAAAAGTTGTTAAGGTGTAGTCATAACCGCGCTCCGTCCAATGTGTCGGAGTTTCGACATAAACATTGCCGCTTTCACCCTCTAGGACTCCTATTTTTAACTGGCGCTGAGTTACAGCAATGATTGGGTCATATGTTTGATTGTCGTCTATTTTAATTTTTCGGGTGTAGGCAGTGGCATAATTAAATAGTTTTCCGTCTTGGGTTAACCAGCCAAAATTGGGAGCGATCTTTTCTATATTCGAAAGTTCGCTAGCATTTTTTGTGGCAATGCCAATTCCTCCCCATGTTACTATTTCTCCAGAAGTTGTCTTCGCGATACCTTGCGTGTCTGTTGTTCCGTAGTCACCAGATTTACCATATCCTCCCACGCCAGAAATAGATATTTCTACAATATCCGATAATTCGACAGGAGGAATAAAATCTTCCGAGTATTCGCCCCAAAATTGAACCGAGCCGTCGGCTAGAACTACAGCATTGACATTGTCCGAGGCGCTAATGTCAATAGCACCTGTCAACAGTGTTAAGTATGAGGGTGTGATGTATGGTGGGGTAAAGTTGGGCTTGGGGGGGCGGTAGTCAGGGCATGGTGATAAAAGACCGCACCCTAGGTTTATACCTTTTCGAATGTCGCGCCAAGTTGCAACGCGCCCATCCTCGAAGAGTGCTATAAAATGTTTATCGCCTGCAGCTATTTTAACAATTCGGCCAGAATCTGGTGCAACTTGCCAGGCTTCGTTTCCATCTTGATCCCACTGAAATACAGAGCCATCCTCTCTTAACGCAATAGAGGAGTTTGCGGATAGTGCTGTAGATACGTATTTCCCTTGCATTAGTGGCGGTGATATTGGCCCTCCAATAAGTTCTCCTGTTTCAGTCACTGCAACAAAGCGCCCCTCGCTAGAATAACGCTCTAATTTCCAGTCAATATATTTTATCGAGGTTGATACGACGTTGTGCAATAGTTCTTCGAGATTGGGGTCGTTTTGGAGAAAGATAATTTTACCGTCTGTGTCTATTGCAATGCTTTTTATGAGTGCGTGTAAATTATCAATACTTTTAAGATCTTTAGCTTTTCCCCATGCTAATGCTGTTCCTTTATTTAATATTACAGACATTTCTTCAAATGCTTGGATTGTACGCGGATTGTCGATGGTATAAGTAGGGTCTGCCGGCTCGTCACTTATAGAGATGGGCGTTGAACTCCCTGTACATCCGGTTATTAGTAACAATAGAGAAGCTGCCAAATAAGTAATTTTCATTGATATAAGCTCTATCCAAGTTTATTGTTTTAACGATGCCTGTTCTATTGATATATCTACCCTAACGTTGCATTAACTTTTGGCCCAGGATCGCTTCGCTGCTTCTATGGCAGTATTTCTAACGTCGTACTCAATTTTTCTGGATCTCACCTAGAGTGACTAGTGTCAATCCAAAAAAAATCTCCGTTCAACGCTATAAATGCCACTCTATAAGCTCTTGAACTCAAAATCTAATGCAACGTTGGGGTCTAGAAGTTGCAATTTTTCATTGGAACTAGGGAGCATCACTCTAGTAACGATTTCACAGTCACTATATTGTGCTCGTGCTGTGTGGTACATGCGTAAAAGTACGTAAATTGGGATTGAAGGGGCTGGCGACGACGCACTAGGACAGGCATCTCGCAAACAGGATATGGTCAACTTAGGGGGGCATACACTCTAAAATCTGGGCAAAAAACGATCGGCATATTTCGGGACACCCTAAACTCACCTGGTGACTTCGTTTCCATAAGTGGTCTTGCGGGCCTAGGGCGTCCAGCCGTCAGCCCCGTACCTTGTCGAAATTAAACTTGCCTAGATTAATAATTGTTAGAATTCTAAATTATTATAGTAATTAGTCGGCTTACTGCTTTAGATAATTATTTTTTCCAAAAAATGTTTCTACTTCGGCTTTACCGTGACCCAAGTAAAAATCAACAAAAACACCTGGGTGATAAAAACGGTTTTCGGTTTTAGCCAACAGGTGAGTGACTTGACCTTGCGCCGTAGTTGCGATTAAACCCTCGTTGCCAATTGTTATCGTAAAACTGTCGCTTTCGTCATTTTCGTTGACGTACTTGCCCTCAAACCCTTGCAGTACATCCTTAGGTAGATCCAGCTTCGCCCGCTTAAACATATGCTGGTAGCCTCCGGCGTAACCCGGTAAGTTCATACCTGAATGGCCAAAGCCATCTAACTTTTCTAGTTGTAAATCAAAGCCGTTTAAGTTTGCTTTTTTAAGCGAGTCGGTCAGTTCAAGTACACCAGGAACGACGGGGTCCCAGCTCCCAACACCAATATAGAGGCGCTTACCTACCAAATCGCTTGTGTTTGCCAAATACTCGATGCGTTTTTGCACCGCATCACGCCCTGGGCTGTAATCCCCCGCTATGGCGATTGCACCGTCAAAGATATCTGGCCGCTGGAGTAGCCCATAGGTCGCAAATGTTGCCCCCCAAGACCCACCCAATAAAAAGCGTTGGCCATTTAACGGAAAGCGCTTCTCAAGCTCAGGAATTATGTCACTAGCAATTACATCAACAAATTTTTTGGCGTGCCCACTATTGGCATATTGCGGCACTGGCCCCGGTAAAAGGTCGCGGGCACGAATTGCATGCACATCACCTTCGATGGTACCCCAGTCAATGCCAATGATGACTGTTTCTGGAATTTGGCCATCAAAATATAGACAATTAAACGCATTGGCCGCTAAGGGAAAATCCCACTGGCCATCAACTTTAATAATCACCGGATAATTTTTAATAGGCGTTTGGCCAAAGCTGGCAGGAAGCTTCGCCTGGATGCGAAAATCTTGATCTAACGAGGGAGAGTAAACGGTAAAAATTTGTGTAGAGTCTATAACGACTCTTTGCATTGGAGTGTTGGCTTGTACTTGCAAATCGGTGGGGGTAGGCGCATTCGCACATCCGTAAAAAAGCAGAGCCATCAACGAGCCGGCAATTCTTAGCGTATTCAACAATGTAAAACTCCTTAGTTGCAAATTGATCATCAAGAAACTACGGGGATGCTGAGGGGGTCGCTATTCAGGTTACTTTATTTGCCGCCTATTTGGCAAAATCAATTTTTCAACTATGCCATATTCTCCGAACGAACAAAGCCGCCGTTAACCAGTCACTTACACACAAAAGCTGGTCACATATTTCGCACATGTTTCGGGACACCCAAAACTCATTCCAGTAAGGGCAGGGGCTTGGGTAAGGATACGATATATGCCTGAAGCGACTGCCGCTCCCGTAATACCTATCGGCGTAGAAATAATGGGCCCAAAAAGTTTTAGGCACTGGATGATACAAAATTAGGTAATCAGGCGCATAGCGAATGGCTGGTGCCCATCCTGTGGAATCAAGCTCGAATCTCTCCCAAGATCATCGCCCGTAATGTAGGCGCAAGGGGTTTTTTGGTGCTACTGAGGGTGAGTTTTTCACCCTCAGCAGGTTTCGTGAATAGTTAAGCTGCGCGAATGCGGCTTAATCAAGTGCCTTGAAATTTGTGATCTCAAGATTGAAGCCGGCATCAACCGCTTGGCCCTCGCGGTCTATTACGACCAGTTGCGGGTAATAGTGCTCGCGATTAAATAGGACTTCAGCGGTTCGCTCTTGAGTGAGGGTTGCCTTGATCTCATCAAAGAGTCCCTTAATCGTGTAAATGCGCCAGCTGCGCTCTTGTTCGGTGAGCTCTCTCTCGAGCCTTTCTGCATAGGCTCTGACAATGGTGCCGTCTCGCACTTCGACCTCAACTGGGCCCTCCACTATGCAAAAGCAACTAACATTAACAGTCATTATATAGTTATTGATCGCGCCGCTTTCCCACATGCGCTGCATATCATCTACTGTGCTGCTGTCGGTAGAAGTTAGCCATTGAAAGTTTGAGATAAGGTATTGCAGGTAATCGCCAGGCACTCTGTCGGCTGGGTGAATTCTCACTTCGGTGGGTACGCCATGGGTATTGGCTTGAAACTCAATATCGCGAGCGTCGCTATACTCGAAAATGGTCTGGTACACCTGTTCAATATTCGCCGCGATGGGTGGTGTTTCACTATCGTTTAAGATGCTTTGTATTTGGTGTGTGCGACCCAGCGCGCTAATTAAATAGTGATAAAGGTTGATGCTGAATTCTTTGCTTTCAAAGCGGTATTCAAAGTAACTATCGCTCGCCATGCGCCATTGGGCGAGTGCCTTTGAAGCATAGTTAAGGGTATAGCGATCAGTCAACGCGTTTATGGTATAGGTGGCGTTGCTTGTACTGCGTGGAAGCGTCGGGTTGAAGGTGATGGTCTCGGGGAAGTGACGGTCTTGGTTGTAAGTTACGTCAATGTAATCAGAGGGTTCGCTATAAGCGTTTTCCAAAAGCTCAAAGAGCGCATCGATAGTCATTAGATTATCGGGCATGCGGTGTGTTGCGCTTAACGGTGCTGCGCTAACACCATTATCAGTGACCACAATGCGGTGACTGCCATCGTAATAACAATCGCAATCTACGGTCAGTGTGTAGGAGTATTCACCGTCGGGTTTACTGGCTAGCCAGTTGGCCGCCTGGGTTTGGCGGGTGGCTTCTAGCTCATCAAAGAATTCGATCGAAAGCAGCTCATCCCTTCCGTAGTCATCATCGGAGCGGTCAGGGTAGGAGTAGCTCCAGCTACCTATTCCTTCTTTTGAATAGCTGATGGAATAGGTAGGGATAGTGACAAAGCTATCGCTCAGGTTGGCGCGGCTATCGAGCGTACGCCCGCCTTTAAAAATGTATCCAAAATCATCACTGATGCTTTTGCCAAAGCCAAGTGTGGCCTCTCCAGAGTCAACAACGCCAAATGTAGTAAAGGTGTAGTCGTAAACGCCGTTGCAATTATTAAACCCGACAATGCAGTTGCCATAATCGCCAAGCTGGTATTGGTAGCTTCGATATTGGTGATTGCTCCAGGTTACCGATGCTTTATCGCGCTCTGCAAGGCGTTCGGCTTTTTCAGTGTCGCTCAGAGTGGGTGGCTCCGAGCTGCTCGAAGAGCTGCTTTGCACGACGACAAAATGGGTAATGCGATAGCTCGACTCGTCATCTGCGGCGCCGGGTAATGGGTCGATCACTACGCGTTCGGGGTAGCCGTATTGAGGGTTGTAACTGACCTCCGTTAAATTCCCCGCTCTAATGGCCGACTCGATAGTGTCAAACAGGGCTGGGATGCGAGGGTTGATATTGTCAATGACTGGGATTGCTTCATCACCGATGGGGCTGCGACCAACCATGTCGCCATCACGCCACTCCACCAAAAAGTCATCGCGCCCAAAGCAAAAGCAGTCAATGTAAAACTCATATTGATAATGCCCTGCGCTATAGCGTTGCCAGGCTGCGCGGTGGTAGGCAAGTTCTTCAAGTGCATCTTGATGCGACGGGCTTGATGAGCTTGAGGCGACCACGGAACTCATCACGCTAGAGCTGCTCTGTGCTGACGATTGGACTTCGCTACTGGAAGAGCGGGTTTCGATTGTCACTTTAATATCGCTGCCGTCACAGGCGGATAGCAGGCAGGCTGTTGCAAGTAGTGCTGTAATGCGTGCGTTCATCGTTTGTCCTTTTTGCAAGTCAAAATGGCTTTTGCGTAACCTACACGGCTCCCATTAAGGAGTCTGTTAAATTTTGTAATTGTGTGAACCTTGATCTCTAAGTGGCGTTGGTGAGTGGCTAGAATAAAGCGTGACAGGCATGCTAAAAACGCGTATCGCCGCGCTTTAGTTGGGTTATAAGCGCACCCCTAACCGGCAGCGATGTAAATCGCTATTTGGTCAACCTCCTTTGTATTCACTCTCGCTGGCAGCACTCAACCATCCCCATCAATGTAACGGATTTTTCTGATGGGGCTGTAATGATAGCCTAAGCGAATAAAGTGGCGTTGTTGTGCTTGGTAACTTGGTGATGGCTAAGGGTTGCAGGGCTATTCTGCTTTTTGGGGAAAAGATTTGAGTGAGTGCCCAGACATTCGGATGTCAGGTATTCGATCGAGCGAGGATATGAACAGAAGCTACGCATTTTTTTCGTTTTGATAGCTTTTAGTTGTTCAAGAGTCGGTGGCATAGGCGACTATGGCTTAATCGTCTGTCGTAAAATTCCTTTTTTTAACGCACGCCAATATTGCTTGTTCTAGCGGCTTATGACCTAATCTCGGCACCAAAATAGAGCCTATATTGGGTTTATCTAATGATTCATGGAGTGGGGTATATGGAGTGGTACCGATGTTTGTGTGTAATCAGGTATTGCCTTGAGGTGACCTGGCGTTGCTAAAAGGCAGATTAATAAATAGCGATAGGATTGAACATGCTAAACAAACGAGTCTATAAACGCGTAATAAAGAGTGCTCTGGGGATGGTGATTGCGGCTAGCTGGCAGGTGAGTGCAGCATCCTGCCCCCAGTTGGCCAACGTGCCTTTACCACCTAAATGTACGGCGGCAGATTTAGGTGTCTGTAATGCGGCAGTACAGAATATTATTCCAAGCGCAGCGTGTGCGATTTTTGAAGTATCGCCAGCAGCAAACGATGCTACTTTAGTGCTCCGCTTTACCACCATGATTACTAACTCGTGGTTCGATGCTACAGCGCCTTATCATCCAACCGCTAAGGGCGTGTATTCAGATATCCCGCAGCGCCCAGCACCGGCTGACAACACTGAGCTGAATATTGCGTTGTCCTACGCATCTCACAAAGTATTGAGTGGATTGTTTCCTCACCGTGCAGCCGAGTGGGACGCTATGCTTGCAGAGCTCGGCCTAGACTCAAGTGACTTGTCAGAAGATCTGAGCTCACCCATTGGCATTGGTAATTATTCTGGCCGCAAGGTACTAGAGGGGCGCCTTAATGATGGTATGAATCAGTTGGGTAATGAGGGGGATCAAGACTATCACCGCATGCCTTACGCCGATTACACGAATTTCAAACCTGCGAATAGCGCCTATAAATTGCGCTTTCCATCCAAGTGGCAGCCTGCTGTGGTGATGGAGCGCCCTGGGGTTTATCGGGTGCAACAATTCGTGACTCCGCAAATTGCATTGACTACGCCTTATAGCTATGAATCTACGCATGAGTTTCGTGCGCCAGTCCCACGCAAATCTAAGATTTGGAATCGCCGTGATTATGTTGGTCAAGTGGATGATGTGCTGGATACTTCAGCGAATTTGACGGATGAGCAAAAAATGAAAGCTGAATTATTTGATATGAAAATATTCAGCCTAGGTTTTGCAGCTATCTTTGCATCACAGTCTCAAGGTTTGTCGTTAATGGATTTTATTCATTATGATTTTCTGACCAATATGGCGGCATTTGATACGGCCATTGCCGTCTGGAAAGAAAAGCGTCGCCATAACTCTGTGCGTCCGTTCTCGGCGGTACGCTACATCTATAGAGATCGCCCGGTGACAGCATGGGGTGGCGTTGGCAAAGGTACAGTGCATGATTTGCCGGCAAGCCAGTGGACTAGTTATTTACCTGTGGCCGATCATCCAGAGTACCCATCGGCCTCTGCGAGCTTCTGCGCCGCTCACGCAGAAACCAGCCGTTTGTTCTTGCCGCAAGGCGATAGCTTAGATTACAGCGTGCCAGCCTTTGCGGGTAGCTCTCAAATTGAGCCGGGTATCACTCCGCAAGCTGATTTGATGCTGCACTTCCCGACCTGGACGGATTTTGAAGACGACTGTGGTAATAGCCGGGTATGGGCCGGTGTGCATTTTGCAGACTCAGTACCAGCCGGGCAGAACATCGGCCACCAAATCGCCAACCGCGCCTATCAGTTTTACCTTACTAAGGTGGCGGGTGAGTAGGGCGTAGTTGTTGATCACATGTGTAGGAGGGGGCTTTTTGAAGCCCCTTTTTTATTGTTTGGCGCTAATATTGGTGGTTGTGTTAGGTGGCCACGTGGCCAGCTTTTGCGGTGCTGTGCAGTGGGCCAAGCTAGCTGAATTGAGGGGCGTATCGTCGCTCACGATGTGTATTCACTGTTAGCGTTAGAGGGAATTATTTTCGGTGTTAGAAGGCCAACGTGCCCCACTTTCACCGGCGGCAGTGCACCCTATATGCCCCACTAAACAACAAGAGTATTATTTCGATAGCGGCTGTCCGTAAATAACACCATCCAAACCTACGTTAATCAAATAACCATCTTGAATTATCGGCGTAACAAAAAAAACGCCTGTGATATATTCGCCCAGCAGTTGGCGGAGTGTTTGGGGTGTCCCAATTTACTGCAAACAGCATAAGCCGAGATTTCCAACAGACGATGTCGCAATATGATGGTGGGCGGATTAGGTGGCGCTCTAAATTGACAATAAGAAACAAAAAAGCCGCTAAGGCAGTTAAGCTTTAGCGGCTTTTTGTGTTGAGGGTTAGACCCAAGGAATACTAACCTATTGATTCAACAGTTTTTTGTTTTGGGTGTCCCCGATTATTGGTTATTGTTAATCTCATAGGATTTTTTTTACTGTCAGTAGAATTCATAAAGGGTCCTTGCATACAAGTGACTGATTGGACGTAGTATTATGGAGGTTCTTAAGAAATGACGGTGTTTAACACGCATCATCGTCTAACCAAGCATGTTGTTCATAGCGTATCTTATCAATCACCCACTGCCAATACTTACCCTGCGCGGGTATTGGCATGTGCCACCGCGTTGCGCCAATCACTATCGAATGAGGTATAACATGGGCTAATGGAAAGTTAATACTGCTCTAGAGCTCACGGTAGGAAGGGGTTGCAGAGAGCTAATACAGGACAGTCGCCGTTAAAAAGATCAAAAGCTGAGTGTCATTGAGTTTCAGACTTTGGAGTGTATTGAGCCGTCAAATAACGGCTTTATAGTGTTTTCCGTTTTAATAAAGCAGGACACTCACTCAAATCTTTTGTCCAAAAAGTAGTGAAATTAAGCACAACAACGTCGCTTTATTTACTTAGGCTATTAGCACAGCCCCATAAAAACAATCCGTTATATAGATGGGGATGGTTGAGCGCTGCCGAGGAATGTGAATACAAAGGTGGGTTAACCAAATAGCGATTTACATCGCTGCTGGTGAGGTGTGCGTTTATAACCCATTTGGAGCGCGGCCCTTTCGATGGAACCGTCGGAGCCGACAAAGGTTTTTGTATTCTCCTCAAAGGCTTTGGTTAACGAGATCCAATTATCCGGCTCAATGCCTAAACTCTCGAGGATTGGTGGTAAACCAGCATTAATCGCACCGCGCTTGTCCACCCGCAGCACCTTACCCAACCAATCTACCAACTCAATATAATCTGTTAATTGAAACGACAAACCTTGCGGCATGGACTCACGCGGGGTTGCCTACAAATTCCGCCAGATTCTTCTCTTATTGCGCATAGGTCTCAATTCTCCCCCAGACCTCGAATGTTTCTGGATTATAAGAATACTCAGAAAATATGACAACATCATTGGGTTGTGTGCTAAAGTACCGGTGAGAGTCTTTATTGCTATTGTTGTTTTCTCGAATCTGATATCGTTCCTTAATTTTCCAGCTCCTTCCAATTAATTCATCGAGCTGAGAGCTCATTGAGTCTCCCGTCAGGTTTAATGATATTTCCTTACCGACAACCCATTCTCCGTCTCTATATAAGCCAATATAAACCCATTTCCCTACGGCGATCTTTTCATATTTCATAGAGTTCGATAGTTTTTTGAGACCTTCATTTTCTTTTCTTAGATTTTGAATGATTTGTTGGTTGCTGGCTTTGTTTCCCTCTAATTGAAGCTGAAGCTTTTCCAGTTGATTAGATAGTTTGTCATTCACTAACTCAAGGCTTGATAGGCGTTCTTGCTGCTCCCCTATTAGATCTTTGTCTGAGATGGTCCTTGCTTTGCTACTCTCTAGTTCTTTTTGAGATTGGCTGAATGAAAAGGCATAGATAAAAGAGGCGGCAATCAATAGTGCGCTGACGGCCAGTGAAATGTAAAAGTAATTTCTTGGTATTGCTCTATGGTCGCTCTCAAAATATTGATCCTCTATTGATTTTTCAGCTCTTATCGAATTTCGGCTTTTCATAATATTAAGCGCCTCGCCCAGCTCTTAGATCCTGCCTTAAAGTCAGCTTGGTATATTCCCAACGGTTTTTTTCTTTTTTTATTTCCTTCCTTTCTTTTAGAGATATGTACCTGTATTCAAAGCAATCTTTCTTTACTAGGCTCGTTTGATCTACAATTTTTCCGATGCGATTTATTGTGTTTCTATGATGGTTTATTGCAAAGTTTTTTATAGCTAAAGGTTTTCCTAGATCCAAAAAAAGATCGATCTGATTAATAATGATATATATTTTTTTTATGGATCTGCACTCATTAAACAGCAGTTCAAGGAGTGTGGAATTGAATGTGTCAAGTTGCTCGATGTATTGGTTGTCTAGGTTTTTCTTTTTGAGCTTTTCGCTGGCCGGCTTGTTAACTTTATATGCTTTCTCCTTTATCTCCGCTTTAGGCTCATAAAAAGATAGCACTAGAAATAGATCTGTCACTTTTTTATGATTTTCTAGTTCCTTTAGTTTTTTTATAAGTGTATTCGGTTTTTGCCCCTCGTAGTCTAGGGAGCTGCATTTAAACTCCTTTCCTTTAATTGATACATGAAACGTATATTTTTCATCTGGCTTTTCGGTGATTTCTGTGTCTCGGTATTCTCGGTCAGATAAGTAGTCAATAAAGCAGGTTTTTCCTGCTCCCCCTGTTCCAAAAACAACGTAAATAAACTCATTTTGTTCTGTTGTAGGCTGCACATTGGAATCGATTGTTTTTGGCTTTATACCATACAATTCTCCCAATACGCTTTTCAAACCTAAAGCGATTAAGAATGACACTAAAGTTATCAAAGTCAAAACAGGCGTTGTAATCCAGTTTTGGATGTAAGTAGCTATCTGAGGTACCTTGGCAGTAGTTAATTGATAGGCGAGTATTAAGAGAATCATTACTGCAATAGTGACAAAAATTGCTAAGACCAATCTATCTTTGTTTATGTCGTATTTCTCAAACATCCTTTCCCCTGTGCAGCTTGTAATTAGCCTGTGTGAAAATTCGATGCAGCCTTGCTAAGAGTCTAGCTTTTTCATTTTAAAATCTAATGCTCGGCATGAGTTTACAGCACTGAGCGTGATAGCACGGAGTGAAATAGGAATAGTCATATAAAAATGTCTCGCTCTCGGAGATTCGGCTTAGGTTGGGGCTATCATACGGCTCATCCCCCGCTTCGCGCTAAAGAAAGCCAAATACGAGCTACCCCAAAAGGTAAACGTCTCGCCAACCCCACCTTTTAAGCTTTGTTAAAACGCCAAGGCACAAGCTCATCCAGGCTGCAATTTTCCTTCGGCATCTGATTTAACAGATGCGGAACTAACAGGACACACTCTCTAAATTCTGGCCGTTTACATATAGAATTGGTGGATTGGACGGGCAGTTCCAGAGCATCCTGCTCCCGCTGCATTAGTGATTCCCTTCACGTCGCAGGCTAATGCGTGATGATGCCCAGCTCCATTGCATCTATGCAACCGCTGGATTAGTCAATCCTGCGCGTCAACGAGGCCATATCGTCTCAACTTTACCCTCGATTATCGATCGCCTAAGTATCGAGCCGGATAGCTGGTTAGAGCTGGCCCGCGCCGTCGAAAAGAACACTAAGACCTTTGTGGGGACCGGCGATCATATCGAGAGTGCCGCTCTCGCCATGGGTTACCAGCGGGCCCCTAATCGGCGGCGCCGCCAGTCGTTATTTGGCTGATCAGCCGCCTCACTTCCCTCTCACTTTTCTCACGCGGCTATGCTCAAAGCTGCTTGGATATATAGCTTGTTGTTCTATTGGTGAATTATTGATAACCAGCGATCATAAGATTGTGATCCTAAAGCCTTATCTGAAAAATGCTGTTTTCTCTGATACAAAAGGCGGGTAGTTTTAATTGTTTTTTAGAGTGAGTGTCCTCTTTGGTTCCAGCGATATGGTAACTCACTACTACTCTTTTGTGCTTTGTGGCCTTGACCTCATATATTCCCTGCATAAGTCAGAAGCTTCTTTTACAGAGCTTTCTGTCTTTTGTAGGGTTTGTTCTATTTTTGCCAAAACATTTTCCTGATCAGCGCTTTTGTCTTTTGAAGTTTGAGCTAATCGTTGCGCGTTTATTTCCGCTCTTTGTCGAGCAAGTCTTTCTGTTTCTCCTGTAATGAAAAGTATGCACGCGGGTAAAACCCTTTCTCGCTCTAATGCAGCTATAGCAATTTTTTCGACGCTTTCTGCCACTCTTTCTGTAGCTTCTTTGGACAGTTTACTAGCATCCGACTCTTGTTGAATGGTTCCTCCGCCTGAAGCAGATGTCGCAATAGTTTGGTGCACTGACTTAGTATCTTTAACCAGTTCGAGTTGAGCCTTTATCGACGTGATTTCGTCATTAACTAAGCCTAGTTTCACCTGCTCTTTTTCCAATGCTGTCGTCTTATCTGCAATAATCTGATTTATAGCTTCAAAGCTTTGCTCATCTTGGGGATCGCTCTCTTGAGCCATATCGCTCTTCGTTTTCTCGGCAGATGCCTTTTCCTTCTCTAATTGCGCAATTGCTACTTCCACTTTTGTTTGGTCTTTAATTTTTGTTTCTAAGGAAGCTTGGATGCTTTCCTCGAGTTCTGTTAAATCCTTAATATTTTGACTAACGCTGCCTGTTGTTGCTGTGTTTAAAGTAACGGCTGGTGCTCGCACAACACCCGTTAGCTGCTCTATCGATAGCAGTGCAATCATCACATCCTGATAACCGGAATGTAGAAGAAATGCTGTTGATTTATCGAGGGCATCATTACGCTCCAGCTCGCATATGCGATACATAGCATCGCGCATTAACTGGATGGACTGAGTTCGAAGACCAATGCTCGCAGCACTTTCGGCTGAGGAGCCAGATGTGTTGCCGGATATATCTGTGGGGTTGGAAATGTTTAGCCCGAAGGTACTGGCCAAGGCAGACATGGCATCTGGGCTTGGCTCTGAGCAAAAGCGCCCTACAGCATCTGAAATAGCTAATCGCTGTTTAGCATCAATACTAATAACCTTAGTTCCCATAGCTTCAGGTCTTTCAGAAGAACCATAGTCAAATTCATGATTTATCGATTTCCAATTAGCTGCACACCCGTGGAGAAAAGGCACTGAAAAGACGATAAAGATAGTTTTGAGTATTTCTAAAGCCAGCCTCATATAGCTATACCTATATTGGTAGATTTGACTATATCGTAAACACCGCAGTGTGTAGTGGTCAACCTATCTGGTCACGAGTTTAGAGTTTTTTTGTAAATATTTTCTTTTTTGACCGGTGTCAGTCCGTCATTGTGCTGGTGAGGTCTGACGCTATTGTAATAACGTAAAGATATAATTGTTAACGGCATGCTTCGTCCACAAGAAGTCGGGCCATCCTTTCTTTGGCATGCAGTCAGATTTTAAACTACGAAAGCAACATATTTCGGGACACCCAAAACTCACTCCATTTCCCAACTACAAGGCCACGTACTCGCTATAAAGCCGTCGGATATCAATTTCTCAGGCCCTTACGTGTCAGTAGCACGTGTGGAGCGACCAGCCCCAGCAAGGATGCGTGGGGGTAGACTTTGCACCTGCATAAGGATATGCAAGATTAGACTTTGCAGGAGATGTAATAAAGCGGCATCGCACTGTTTGAAATCGCAGGATCCATCCCTCATCTAAGTGGTAACTCAACAAAAAAGGTCGCCAGGGCGCCCTACACTTAAGCGAGGTTGATATGCATTACTGTGGAATTGATCTAGCAAGCAAATCAAGCAACATCTGCGTTATTGATCAGCAAGGCAAGGTATTACGCGAGCGGGTTATTGCAACAGAAGCGGCTGAGCTGAATGAGGCGCTGGCCGGTTTTGATGATCTAACGGTTATTATCGAGGCGAGTCCTTTAGCGGAAACAGCGGCAAGGGTCGTGGAAGATATCGGCAAAAAGCCAGTCATTATTGATGCTCGTGCGGCAAAGAATTTAATGAGTAGCATGAAAAAGACGGATCGACGAGATGCCAAAGCTTTAGCCGAAATTGGGCGAAGCGGTTGGTATACCGAGGTCCATAGAAAAAGTGCAAAGGCGCGGGAGCTGCGAAGTATATTGGGAGCAAGGCAAACGATACTAAAAACCAGCAAGATGATTCGGTCGTCCATCCAAGGGTTGCTGCGCTCACATGGAATTAAGGTCGGCCAAGTCAGTGAAGGACTTTTCGCTGAGCGGGTTTTGGCGCTATGTGAAGAATATGCGCCGGGTCTAAAAGCGTCACTCGCAGCAATGCTAGAGACTTGGGAAATTGCTGTTAAAAAAGCTAAAGCGCTCAAAAAAGCGGTTGATGGAATGGGACGAGATGATGCTGTTAGTCAGCGTTTACAGAGTATTCCTGGTATCGGACCTCTGATTAGCACGGCTTATCAGGCAACGATTGACGACCCTCACAGGTTTAATCGCGCGGAAGAGGTTGCGGACTATTTGGGCTTAGCACCACGAATATACCAATCAGGAGAAGTGGAGCGCCGAGGGCGGATCACGAAAGAAGGTGATGTTTTATTGCGGTGGCACCTTGTTGAGGGCGCTCACGTACTTTTAACACTCGGGCGAGATTGCGCGCTTAAGCGTTGGGGGCAATCCCTAGAAGAAAGAAAGGGGCCCGCGAAAGCAAAAGTGGCAGTCGCTCGTAAATTGGCAATATTAATGTGGAAGCTTTGGAAAAACGAAAAAACATTTATCGCATTCCCATAATTATTGACTCTTTTTAACGGCGGTGCCCAACCGTTAAGTTTGGAAAATGGGTTAATCAGGATGAAGTATCATCAAGCTCGGTCACGTAGACCACGACATGTGCTTGGGATTCGATCCCGTGCAGGAGATGATTGGCTACGTGCTCCGACTCCATCTTGTCGGCACCTTGAGTGACCACGAAGAGAAGCCTGAAGCTTGATGATATTCTTCCACTTAGTGAAATTGGTCTTGACTGTTAGGGCCGCTTTAGAGAAGCACAAAGTCGAGGAGCGCAAAGTCGTAGATGGCTTGAGCGTGCCGGAGAAATTGATATTCGACGGCGCTCAATAGGAGGAAACGGTTAGCTGCGGCAGGCACTCGTTTTTTAGCGAACTTGCACGCACTTAAGCACGTGTAGCGCGGAGCATCCAGGCTGTTTTTTCGTGGATGCGCATGCGGTCTGATACCAGTGCTGCGGTGGATTCATCGTCAGCGTCTTGCGCTGCTTTTAGTACTTGCCTGGCCGTGCGCACAACAACTTCGTGCCCTTGTGTCAGGATGTCGACCATGGCGCCAGCTGCGGGTATATCGTCGACTTCCTCAATAGAGCTAAGCTGAGCAAATGCCTTGTAGGTGCCTGGTGCAATCACACCTAAGGTGCGAATGCGTTCTGCAATATCATCTACCGCTATTGCTAATTCGGTGTAGTGCTCTTCAAACATTAAGTGCAGCTCGCGAAATTGCGGCCCAGTAACATTCCAGTGGAAGTTATGCGTTTGTAGATAAAGCGTGTACGAATCGGCGAGCAGATGTTTTAGGCCCTCGGCAATGGCTAGGCGGTTTTCTTCGCTGATTCCAATATTAATTGCTGTCATGTTAACCCTCTTCGTTAAGTGAATGGCACGATTTAATTATAGTAAAACCAAATTACAGATTTAAAACAAATAGATCTTTGCTATGGGGGTTATAGCGTGGCTTAACTTGTGATATTTAAGTTGATTATTGCTTGGCGTGAACTAAGCGGAAGTCGGGTTTTGGGGTGCCTATAAGCTTAGGTTCGAGTGCAATGCTTAAAAAAACATTGTCAAAACCCATCGGTTGATACCAGTATTCAAACCAAAGTGCATGGCGGCTGTGTTCCAAAGCGAGTGTTTGCGGCTGGCTAAGGTCCATCGCTTCTGCGTTTATGCGATCTAGCCCCGCGCTAATCCCTGTGCCTACGGTTTTCAGCGCGGCTTCTTTGAGTGTCCATATTTTATAAAACAGTTGTGTTTGGGCCGCGCCGCTCAGGCGATTGAGTGCTTGGCTTTCTTCTGGGGTGAAGTAGCGCTCGGCAATGCTGGTTAGGTCGCTCATTTTGCGTTGGGGGTGCTCGATATCCACACCAATATCGCCTTCGTCACTGATCGCGTAAGCCAGATACTCCCCCGAGTGCGTTAAATTAAATGCTGTGGGGTTGCCTTCTAAATAGAGTTTGCCATGTGAATGCTTTTTGAAAATGATAGATTCAACTGGCGTATTCAGGTGTTTTGCCAGTGCGTGCTTAAGGTAATAGCGGCCGTAAATGAATTCGTGTAAACGGCGCTCGGCCTTAATGTTGTTGGCGCTTAGGCTTTCTTCTGGGCTTAAGGCTGCTCGGGCAATATGGAGCGGGGTTTCAATAAGTAAGCTTGGGATGTGGAAAAGATGAATAAAGATTGGCATAGGAAACGGTTATTTAGCGAGAAGCGCGGAGCTTACCACAGGCCGTTGTTAGGGTAAGAAAAAAGCCCGCGAATCATTGATTACGCGGGCTTTTGTAGGCTAAGTAACGCTAGGGGTTGATTACTTTTGCTGTTCGCGCTCAATTGCGCGGTAGGCGATATCGTTGCGTTTATACACGTCTTTCCAGTCGATTTTATTGGCAACAGCGTAAGCATTTTGCTGAGCTTGCGTCACATTGACGCCAAGTGCCGTGGCGCATAATACGCGGCCGCCATTGGTTACAATATTGCCGTCTTTTAGGCTGGTGCCGGCATGGAAGACTTTAGTGGTGGCGGTTTCTAAACCGTCCAGGCCAGAGATCACATCGCCTTTATTGTAGCTGCCAGGGTAGCCGCCGGCGGCTAACACTACGCCAACTGCTGGGCGGTCGTCCCACTCGGTGGTTTTGCTGGCTAAGTCGCCAGCCAATGCAGCTTGGCAAATATCAACAAGATCAGATTGCAAGCGCATCATAATGGGCTGTGTTTCTGGGTCGCCAAAGCGGCAGTTGTACTCGATCACTTTGGGGTTGCCGGTGCTATCAATCATTAAGCCGGCGTACAAAAAGCCTACATAGGTGTTGCCCTCTGCGGCCATGCCATTGATGGTGGGCATAATGACCTGTTCCATAACGCGGTCGTACACTTCAGCGGTAACCACGGGGGCGGGCGAGTAGGCGCCCATGCCGCCGGTGTTCAAGCCGGTATCGCCGTCGCCTGCGCGCTTGTGGTCTTGGCTGGTGGCCATAGGCAATACGTTTTTGCCGTCGGCAATTACGATAAAGCTTGCTTCTTCACCCTCTAGAAACTCCTCAATCACCACACGACAGCCGGCATCGCCAAAAGCATTGCCACTGAGCATGTCTTTAACGGCGTCTTCGGCAGCGGCTAAATCCATCGCAACGATCACGCCTTTACCCGCGGCAAGGCCGTCGGCTTTAATCACGATAGGCGCGCCTTTTTCTTGCAAGTAAGCAAGGGCCGGTTCGACTTCGGTGAATTTCTCGTATTCGGCGGTTGGGATGTTGTGGCGGGCTAAAAAGTCTTTGGTGAAGGCTTTGGAACCCTCTAGCTGGGCTGCACCCTTGCTGGGGCCAAAGCAGGCTAAATCGCGTGCTTGAAAGAAGTCTACAACACCATCAACAAGCGGGACTTCTGGGCCAACAATACTGAGCGCAACGTTATTTTCTTGTGCGAAGGTGGCGAGTTTTTCAAATTCTAAAACGTCGATCTCAACGTTTTTTAATTTACCGTCGCCTTCGGTGCCGGCGTTACCTGGCGCTAGAAAAACAGTTTCTACGGCTGGGTTTTGTGCGGCTTTCCATGCTAAAGCATGCTCGCGGCCACCGCCGCCGATAATAAGTATATTCATTGATAAATTACCTTATTGGGTAATTGAAAACTGTGGGAGTTGAGGTGCAGCGAATGCGTAGGGTAATCGTTGGAATACTCCAATGATTACCCTACGGCGTATTGCTTAGTGGCGGAAGTGGCGCATGCCAGTAAACACCATGGCAATACCGGCTTCGTCGGCGGCGGCAATGACTTCTTCGTCGCGCATAGAACCACCTGGTTGAATCACAGCTTTAATGCCTGCTGCCGCTGCGTTATCTAAACCATCGCGGAAGGGGAAGAAGGCATCACTTGCCATAACCGAGCCCGGTACTTCAAGGCCTGCATGTTCAGCTTTAATGCCGGCAATGCGCGCTGAATTAACGCGGCTCATTTGGCCTGCGCCTACACCAATGGTGCGGCCGCCTTTGGCGTAAACAATCGCGTTGGATTTTACCATTTTGGCTGTTTTCCAAGCGAAGAGTAAATCGCTAAGCTCGTCTTCGGTAGGCTGGCGCTTAGTGACGACTTTCAAATCGTCTAGGCCAATCATGCCGTTGTCGCGGTCTTGTACTAACAGGCCACCGTTAACGCGTTTGTAATCTAGCCCAGTTGCAGGCGTGCCTTGCCATTCGCCGGTCACTAATAAGCGAACATTTTTCTTCGCGGTAACGGCTTCTATTGCGGCGGTACTGGCGCTGGGCGCGATAATCACTTCGACGAATTGGCGGGCAACGATGGCTTCGGCGGTGGCGGCATCTAATTCGCGGTTGAAGGCAATAATGCCGCCAAAGGCGGATTCTGTGTCGGTTTCAAAGGCCTTGTCGTAGGCACTTAAAATATCTTCATCAACGGCTACGCCACAGGGGTTGGCGTGCTTAACAATGACGCAAGCCGGCTGGTCAAATTGCTTAACGGTTTCCAGTGCGGCATCGGTATCGGCGATGTTGTTGTAGCTTAGCTCTTTACCCTGCAATTGTGTTGCGGTGGCAATAGAACCTTGTGCTGGGTTTTTCTCGACGTAAAAAGCGGCTTTTTGGTGCGGGTTCTCGCCGTAGCGCATTTCTTGCGTTTTGATGAACTGGCTGTTGAAGGTGCGGCTAAAGTCTTCGCTGCCACCTTCCACTAAACGGCCAAAGTAGTTGGCAATGGCGCCGTCGTAGCTGGCGGTATGCTCGTAAGCTTCAATGGCTAAGTTAAAGCGGGTTTTGTAGCTAATGCCGCCTTCGGCTTCAATTTCGGCCAAGATGGTTTGGTAGCGGCTGGCGTTAACCACGATGGTGACATCGTTATGGTTTTTGGCTGCTGCACGAACCATAGTTGGGCCGCCGATATCGATGTTTTCGATGGCATCTTCTAGGCTGCAATCGGGGTTGGCGACGGTATTTTCAAACGGATAAAGGTTAACCACTACAAGGTCGATGGGCTTAATGCCATGGTCTGCCATAACGGCTTCGTCTACACCGCGGCGGGCTAAAATGCCACCGTGGACTTTAGGGTGCAGGGTTTTTACGCGGCCGGCCATCATTTCGGGGAAGCCGGTGTAATCAGACACTTCGGTAACGGCGATGTTGCTGTCTTTTAACAGCTTGTAGGTGCCGCCGGTAGACAGTAGTTCTACGCCTTTTGCGGCAAGGGCTTGGGCAAATTCGACGATGCCGGTTTTATCAGAAACGCTGATAAGTGCACGGCTCACTGCAACATTTTGTGAATGTGGCATGGTGGTGATGTCCTCAGACTTTTTAACAAATTAAAAAAACGACAACGCCTTGCTAACCGGTAGATTAGCAAGGCGTTTGGAAGGGCTGTTTTACAGTAAACCGTATTGCTTCAGTTTTTTGCGCAGGGTACCGCGGTTTAAGCCAAGTACGTGCGCCGCTTTGGTTTGGTTGTGGCGGCAGTACTTCATTACAACTTCAAGTAAGGGGGCTTCTACTTCTGATAACACCATATCGTAGACTTCGGTAACTTCTTGGCCTTCCAGATTCTGGAAGTAATTAGTAACCGCTTGTTCTACGTAATCGCGCAAAGATTGCGCTTGGCCCACTTGCTGGCGTTGCTCAGGTTGCGAAAACTGAGGCACTGGCGCGCTGGGAGCTGCGACAGCTGCGGTGGTGGGTTCTTGATGACGTTCAGTGATAAAAGGTTCGGCTGAATTCATGCGGCTTCTTCCTCTAATGGTAAGTGCTCGGTAAAAAGTGTGCGTACGAGCTTTAATTGTTCTTGGGGTAAGAGCAACGGGTTAAATTGACGACGCGCGGCCTTTACGGCTTCTTGTGTCGGCAGGTGCTTGTCCATGTACCAGGCAAAGTGTTTACGCGCAATGCGCACACCATGCTCCTGGCCATAGAAGTTATACATGGCGTTAAGGTGCTTAAGTAGCGTTTGAGCGACCTCGGCCAAGTGGGGTTGTTGCGCTTTTTCGCCAGTGGCCAAAAAGGCATTAATTTGTTGGAAAAGCCACGGGTTACCTTGGGTTGCGCGGCCAATCATTACCGCTGCTGCGCCGGTTTGTTCGAGTACTTGCTGGGCTTTTTCTGGGCTATTGATGTCGCCGTTGGCGATAACAGGAAGGTCGGTTTCGGTAACGACTGCCGCAATGGTGCTGTACTCGGCTTCGCCGTTAAAGCGGCAAGCTCGGGTTCGGCCGTGTACTGTTAGCAGCTGAATACCTGCATCTTGGGCGATGCGGGCAATGCGGCAGGCATTTTTGTTGTTGGTATCCCAGCCTGTGCGAATTTTTAGCGTAACGGGAACAAGGCTAGCTTCTACCACCGCTTGCAGTATGTCATTTACCAAGCCTTCGTCTTGCAGTAACGCAGAACCTGCGGCTTTGTTACAGACTTTTTTAGCGGGGCAGCCCATGTTGATATCGACAATATGAGCGCCAGCATCAACGCAAGCTTTGGCTGCTTCAGCCATTTGGGTTGGCTCGCTGCCGGCAATTTGTACGCTGCGCAGGCCGTTTTCGCCATCACTTTTCAGGCGGTTTTGTGATTTACGGCTTTGCCATAGGTGGGTTTGAGAGGTCACCATTTCACTCACTGCCAGCGCTGCGCCTTGTGTTCTGCACAAGTTGCGAAAGGGCTGGTCAGAAATGCCTGCCATGGGCGCAAGTACCGCGCGACCCTCGATGGCGTATGGCCCAATGTGAAACAAATTGATCCCCCTAGGATACATCTGGCAAGCTTTAGCGCTTGTTGGGCACGGTTATGGGTGCCGGTATATCTTAAGCCTAACAATGTAAGCGTTATATGTTCGTGCTCTTTGTGTTTGAGCTTTTCCTCCGGTGCGGAGGCCTAATGAGGCTTGCTAATGCAGTGGTTCTTTCGCTAAAACAGCGCGTTATGCAGCTGGATTTGGGGAAGCCATTAATGCTTAGTGCGGGCTGGAAGTCCGCCTCAAAAAAGGGCGGCCATCATACCTCTACAGCCTTATTTTCAAAAGTATAATTTGACCAAATTGACTAAAAAATAGCTAATCTTTACTGACTTTTTGTCGCCAGAGTGGAAGCCGTTTCACACGCTTGTCATTTTCTGCTCTGCTTGGTGAAACTTTGTCTTGCTGTGTTCGCTTTTTGTCTAGTGCTACTCGTCGATAACTATTTTATAACTCACGGCACCTTTACCTGGGTCGACCAGCTCAAGCGAAAGGTGGATTGCTTTTAGCGAGGGCATCATAGAGGCGCCGGTTAAATCACCGCCTAAGTATTCGTTGGGCTCGAATGCTCGGCTTGCCACCACCTTGTTTTTAATATTGCTGAATATTAAAACGAGCTTTGGAAAGGGTTGCTCGTAAAGGGCGTGGTTTTGTATCACCACATCAACCAGTAGTGCGCCTTCTGTGCTGGGGTGGGTGCGAACCAAAAGGTTGGTTGTGCGTATTTTTCGCAAGTTTTTACGAATAGGTAGCTCGCAGCCAAGGTGTTCGCAGGCGATCGCGTAATACTGGCGATAGGGGTCTTTGATGCTGAGCTCATCAAATTTGAGCCAGGCAATTTGAGCTGCCAGCGCAGCACCAGCGCACATTGCCAGTACAAGCCAAATTATGCGGCTCAACCAGACTGGGCGCTTGGCGGTATATTGAAGTTCTACGGCCTCAACCTCGATGGCGTCGACTAAAGTTCTTGGTGCTTGAGGGCCTGCGTCACTTGCTTGCTTGGCGGCATCGAGTTCTTGTTGCAGCTCGGCGAAATCTTTTTCGGCAATTTCGACTTCGGGTTCAGGCTCTTCCGCTTTTGAGGCCGCATATTCTTCAGCTTTTTTAGCGGCAGCTGTAGGTTCTTCGCTGGCGGCTTGCTCTTTATTGGTTGGAGAGCCTTCACTTTCTTTATCGCTAACGGCGGTATTGCTAGGAGCTGTTTCGTCCAGCAATGCAGACCTAGCCACGGAAGCGTCTTTTTGTTCGTTATGTGTTGGTTGTAAGTGTTCTGACTTCTGGTTTGCTTTGTTAGGCTCTGCCTGGGGTGCTTGCTCTGGTTCTGGTTCTGGTTCTGGCTCGCTAGGCGTGATGCTTTCGGTTGGTGGCTCTTCTGGTGTAGTTTCGCTGGCAGGCTTTTTGTTTAAGCCTAGCTGCGACGGGTTATGTCCTTCGTCTTCTAATAATTGTAGCGCCCAACTTTCGTCATCATCGACTTCAGTCGCAGATTGCTCTTCGACTTTTTCAAGAATACTTTTAACGCGCTCAGTTGACGGGTCGACTTCGGGGGGGGCGTCTCGCAACTCATCTAGCTCGAGATCATCGCTGATGAGTAAGTCATCATCGTCGTCCAGTAGTGCTCTAGAGGATTTTTGTAGGCTATTTGTTAGGTTTTCGCGCCCGTTAAACACATTAAGGCAGGAACCACAGCGTACTGCACCGTTAGCGGTGTTGAGGTGCGCGTCTGTTACGTTAAACGCAGTAGAGCACTTGGGGCAGCGGGTTATCAAGCTTGTCATATGTTTTTGTTATAGCTCGGTTGCGAAAAGGGCAAAACGGTTATTGTCTATGCGTGCTTGGTTGCGGTCAAGCGAACCCATTCCTCTTTTTTCGCTACCGGGTCAAAGTCAAAAAACGGTGCGTAGGCGGCCTGTACAGCTTCGGCTTGTGTCGCAAGAATGCCAGATAAGCATAGCTTACCGCCGGGTTTTACCAAGGGTGTTAGTGTTGGCGCTAGCTCGACAAGGGGGCCGGCCAGTATGTTAGCGACCATAACATCAACGGGGCTATTTGAGCATTTATCCGGGAACACAACGGGGAAGCGTTCTGCGGCAATAGCATTGCGTTGGGCGTTATCTTGCGTGGCGAGTAGGGCTTGCGGGTCGATATCGACACCTAGTACCTGTTTGGCGCCCAGTAATATTGCCCCAATGCCTAAAATGCCAGAGCCGCAGCCGTAGTCGATAATGTCTTTATCGGTTAGAGCTTGAGTCGCTAGCCACTGTAGGCATAAGAAAGTTGTGGGGTGCGTGCCGGTGCCAAACGCTAGGCCAGGGTCCAGCAGTAGGTTAACGGCCTCGGGGTTGGGGGGCGCTATCCAGCTGGGGCAAATCCAAAAGTTATCGCCGCATTGAATGGGGTTGTAATGCTGCATCCATTCGCGCTCCCAGTCTTTGTCTTCAACGATATGCCACTTGAAGTTTGCTTTCGTCGGCAGTTGTAGTTGTGAATCGATGGTGGATGTATCGACTTCGGCTTCGAATAGTCCAGTGACACGGGTTTCTGACCACAGAGGCGTTTCCCCTAATGCCGGCTCAAAAATGGGTTGGTCGGCGTTATCTTGCAATGTTACCGACAGCGCACCGACCTCCATGAGTTGATCCTCGATGAGCGGCGCATCTTCGCGGTTAGTATTGATGTGGATCTCAAGCCAAGGCATGTCGTGTCTCTGATTTTGGTATTTGCAGGGCATTGCTAGCAGCGCGTAAAAACAAAAACACCCAAGCTTGCCGGCCCGCATATTATTAACAGCGGGTTTTTTAAGCTTGGGTGCTAGCGTGGTTTTGGGCTTACTTTAGCTGCAATTTCTTTTCGAGGTAGTGAATATTTACACCACCTTCGCCAAATGCACCATCGCGAACAAGGTCGTTCTGTAGTGGGATATTGGTTTTGATGCCGTCGATAATCAATTCGTCGAGCGCAACGCGCATACGCGTTAAGGCTGCAGAGCGATCGCGTGCATGGGTGATCACCTTAGCGATCATAGAATCGTAGTAAGGCGGCACTTTGTAGCCTGAGTAAATGTGTGAGTCTACTCGTACACCTAACCCGCCAGGAGCATGAAATGCGCTAATGGTTCCTGGGCTTGGCATGAAGGTGTCTGGGTCTTCGGCGTTAATGCGACACTCAAATGCGTGCCCGCGAACCTGTACGTCATCTTGAGTGATGCTAAGTGGCAGCCCAGAGCAAACGCGAACTTGCTCTTTGATAAGATCGATACCGGTAATCATTTCGGTAACGGGGTGCTCAACCTGAATACGGGTATTCATCTCGATAAAGTAGTAGCTACCGTCTTCGTATAAAAACTCGAAGGTACCGGCGCCACGGTAACCGATATCAATACAGGCTTTTACGCAAGAGGCAAAAACGGCCTGGCGAGCTTCTTCGTCAAGGTGCGGTGCGGGGGCTTCTTCCAATACTTTTTGATGGCGGCGCTGCAGTGAGCAGTCGCGATCGTAAAGGTGAACGGCGTTGCCTTGCCCATCAGACATAACTTGAACTTCGACGTGGCGTGGGTTTTGGAGGAATTTCTCCATATATACTGTGCCGTCACCAAAGCAAGATTGTGCTTCAGAGCGCGTTAAGTTAATAGAATTGATAAGCGCCGCTTCGGTATGAACGACGCGCATGCCACGACCACCACCGCCGGCTGCCGCTTTAATAATAATCGGGTAGCCAATGCGCGCGGCGATATCTAGGCAGCGCTGTGGGTCGTTTTCGGGAAGTGCGCCGTCGGAACCCGGTACTGTGGGGACGCCTGCCTTCTTCATAGCTTCAATGGCGCACACCTTATCGCCCATTAAGCGAATGGTGTCGGCATCTGGGCCTATGAACGTGAAGCCACTTTTATGGACCTGTTCTGCAAAGTCAGCGTTCTCCGCGAGGAAGCCGTAGCCTGGGTGAACGGCTACAGAGTCGGTAATTTCCATTGCGCTGATAATCGCTGGAATATTTAAGTAACTATTTGTGGAGGCGTTGGGGCCAATGCAAACAGACTCGTCAGCAAGTTTAACGTGCATCAAGTCTTTGTCGGCTTGTGAATAAACCGCGACGGTTTTAATGCCGAGCTCTTTGCAGGCGCGTAATACGCGCAGTGCAATTTCACCGCGATTGGCTATGAGAACCTTGTCAAACAACATGGGTATTCCTCAGTGGCTTAGGCGATGATAACGAGGGGCTGGTCGAACTCAACTGGCTCGCCATCTTTAACCAAAATTTCTTCGATTACGCCGGCTTTATCGGCTTCGATTTGGTTCATCATTTTCATGGCTTCAACAATACAAATAACATCACCAACTTTAACGGTTTGGCCTACGCTAACAAAATTGTCGGCGCCTGGGCTGGATGCGCCATAAAAAGTGCCAACCATTGGCGACTTAACGGCGTGGCCAGTTGGCGCTGCAGGTGCAGCGGCCGGCGCGGCAGTAGGAGCGGCTGCGGCGGGCGCTGGAGCTGGCGCAGCGGGTGCGGGTTGCGCATACGCTTGCATGGGCACCATTTGGTTGCGAGAGCCACGGCTAATGCGTACTGACTCTTCGCCTTCGCTAATTTCTAGCTCTTCAATATTGGATTCTTCAAGTAGCTCTATTAGCTTTTTGATTTTACGAATATCCATGATGACCTCTTCTTTTGGGATCAATAAATTAAGTGTTTGCACCGAGCGCATCAAATGCCGCGATCAGTGCGAGTGTGTAACTGGTGGCTCCGAAGCCGCAAATAACGCCCTTAGCAATATCGGATAAATACGAATGCTGCCTAAACGGTTCGCGAGCATGCACATTTGAGAGGTGGCACTCCACAAAGGGTATAGCCACACCTGCAAGTGCATCTCTAAGGGCGACACTTGTATGGGTAAATGCTGCCGGGTTAATTACAATAAAGTCGACGAGCTGAATGCGAGCTTTATGAATAGCGTCTATCAGTTCGTGTTCTGCATTGCTTTGTAAAATAGTGACAGCATGGCCCGCATCTTGGCACTGAGACTGTATGCGCTTGTTTATGTCATCGAGGGTGTCGCGGCCATAGGTTTCGGGCTCACGGGTACCTAATAGATTAAGGTTGGGGCCGTGGAGAACCAGAATACTTGCCATGGGCGTTCCTCGTTGAAGTTTCTAAGTGATCACCAATGTGGGGAGTCGCTTAGTTGAGTCAGTCGTTAGCGAAGCGAAGCGCAATTACTGCGCGGGGCTTCGCAAAAAAAGTAGGGCGTGATTGTGCCTAAATTGTATCTGACTGTCTATATCAATAAGATGGTTTAGCGTAAATCTCTGCAAATGCCTGCTAAATTGCCGAAATTTAAGGGAGTTATATTGCGCGATAGGCGTTGTGATAGTTTTGAGCAATAAAAAAGGGCCCTAGGGGCCCTTTTAGTAATGGTTGCTTTTTTAGTTCGCGGCAACCTTGTTATCGCCAGCGTTGCGCCTGAGTGCTTCTAACACCATATCCTTAGTTAGGATCTGGGGGAGAACCTCTGCAGGTTTGCTAGTGTCTGCTGGGAATACTAAGTAAAGCGGCACACCGCTGCGCTTGTATTCGGTTAGTACAGCTGTAATGTTCGGGTCTTCGTTTGTCCAGTCCCCCTTCACCTTGGCGTAATTGAGTTCGGCCACTAGCTCGCGGAACTCATCGCGGTCAATTGCGATGGCTTCATTTGCTTTACAGGTGATGCACCAGTCGGCGGTGAAATCGACAAATACTGGCTGCCCGTTTGCGCGTAGCTCCTGCACGATTGTGGGGGTGAAGTTCTGCCAAGTTTCGTCTTTTTTGAAGGTCTCGCCGTTATAACCAATGTAGGCTGCGGCAACTAAGGCCGCATAGCCTGATACGCGCGCAATCCATTTGCCAACCCCTTTTTCGGGGATATGTTGGAATACCCAAATAGCATAAACGATAGCAATGCCGCCTAATGCTAAGAAGAATACGCCAGTCATGCCGACTTGATTGCCAAACACGTAGAGCAACCATGCGCTGGTGATATACATTGGGAAAGCTAAGAATTGCTTTAGAACTTCCATCCATGTGCCAGGTGCTGGTAAGGCGCGTGCGAGTGCTGGGCTGTAGCTCAGCGCCAAGAAGGGTAATGCCAAGCCAAAACCTAGTGCAATAAAGATGAATATAGAGGTGTACCAAGGCTGAGTTAACGCAAAGCCAAGTGCTGGTGCCATCATTGGGCCTGTACATGGGCTAGCAACCACAGCAGCTAATACACCAGTAAAGAATGAGCCTTTAAGGTCGTCGCTGCTAGTAAGGCCTTGGCCTACGCCCATTAAACCGGTGCCGAAGTAAATAACGCCGGACAAACTTAAGCCCATCACCAAAAACAGGTACATAACCGCTGCGACAAAAACAGGCGACTGTAGCTGAAAGCCCCAGCCTGCAGCGGTGCCAGCAGAGCGTAAAGCGATAATAACAATGGCAACAATAACGAACGAGCCGATAACGCCCCCAGTGTAAGCCCAGCCATGCGCTTGATGACTATGAGCGCCTTCGGAGTGAGAGGCAAAGCTAAGAGCTTTAAGTGATAAAACAGGGAATACGCAAGGCATTAGGTTGAGGATAATGCCGCCGCCAATGGCGAGCAAAATATAGAAGAAAAACGAGTGGGTTTCTTCTTCTGGGATAATTGCGGCTACTGGCGTTGCGCTGCCTTCTTGAACGACTGTTTTTTGATCTTCAGCGGCAACAACGGTGGCCTTTTTGCTTTCGCTAATAGCACCTGTTGATTGGTCTATTTGGAAATACTGTGAGCGTGGCGCGTAGCAAAGGCCAGCATCGGCGCAGCCTTGCGAGCGAAGTTTTAATTCAAACTTATCGCCAAGTTCTGCGGTGTTTAAGGTAATGCGCGTAGCGTTATAGTAAATTTCTAAGTCTTTGTTGAAGTAAGGGTCAAACTTGATTTTCCCTTTTTCAAACGCTGGCGCTAGTGTTGTTTTGGTTTCTGGCGTGCTGGCTGTGAGCTTAAACTTCTCTTTATACATGAAGTAGCCAGGGGCAATGTTCCAATCTAGATAGACTTTGTCGCCTTCAGCAGATATTGAAACCTTGTAAGCTTCTTCAACGGGAAGGAACTCATCTTTCGTTTCGACTAAGGCGGTGTCGGCAAAGGCGCTGAATGCGGAGGCTGCCAGTACCAGCAATAGTGATAATTTTGTTATCAGTTTCATGGCGTTTTATTACTTCTGAGTGGGTTGAGTGGTTTATTATTGGCGTTGCTGTTCGACAGCACTTCTTTTAGGGAATTCCATTCTATTCAAAACCAGCGGCTTTGGAATCCATTTGTTCAATAAATGATCGATCCTTGTGACTTGTCTCGCAGGGACAAAGCTAATTTTATTGTGTCAATCATTTGGTGGGCGCTCTTATACCCCTTTTCTATAAGCATTACTAGCGGTATCGTGGGCGCTAATTTTTGAATGCTGGTTGCAAGGGTGCGCTCTTTTTGGAAACGAATATCTTGGTGAACAACATGCAATATGTCTGTTATGCATGGCGCAATAAACAACTTTTTATCAGGTTTGTGGTTTTATTGGCATTATTTTTTGTGGCCTCGCTTGCTGCTGCACAAGAATCGTCAGCGCCGAAGGCGCTGATTGATCGCGTATTGCATAAGGCTGATACTGCCTTTTTGGCTAAGCATTATACTCAGCCGCAGCATAATAATGCTTACGATCGTTATCAGGCGGTACTGTTAATTGACCCTGACAATATTCGGGCGCAGGCAGGGTTAAGGCAAATAGAGGCCGCTTATATTGCAATGCTTGAAGGTGAGCTTAGTGAGGGGAGTGTGCAGCATGCGCGCTACTTTTTGTCGATTTTAAAAGAATACTATCCTCGCTCAGCCAATTTGGCTGCGCTGCGGCAAAAAGTAGATGCCGCTGTGACGCGCCAATTACCAGCGCCAGATTTTAGCGATTTATTGACGAAAAAGTACGATTTGAATGGTCGCGACTTAACGGCCCGCAATGCTAAGGCTCGGGGCGCTGTTGTGCAGATTGCACTTCGAGTGGAAAAGAGTCGAGAGGCGGTGCTTATATTAGCGCGTAACGATGCAGAGGGGCGTTGGATTTATCAGGTTATGAATGAGGCAACGCCGGCGTACCGTGTTAGGGGTGATATTCAACTTAGAAATAGCCCTGCCATTCATTTGCTGGAACCTCTATAGTGTTGGCTATGCTTACATTACACGTTATTGGTAGGGATTAGGCTCATGATGTTGCAAAAAATTTCACAGCGACTGCAAGCGACTCGCACGAAGTGTGTAGATGCTTTCAAGGGGGTTTCTGAGGATGTTAGTGATGGCCGCCCCTGGTTGCGCTTGGCTTTAATTGGGCTGCTTGTTGTTTTGTTGATTTTGATTGTTTGGGGTTGGTTTAAAAGCCAAGAGCCAGACACCTTTGAGGTTGCCCCACGCATACTCACTTACGTGCCGCCAGAACAGGTTGCGGTTAAAGGCGTTGCCACGACGGTCACGCTGTTGGAGGTTATGGAGGTAATGCTTGACGGGTATGTCTCAAACGATATTTTCCCGCCAGGGGTGTGGTTGGATAACCGCGCGAATTGGGAATATGGCGTGTTGATACAGGTGCGAGATTTAAGTAAGGCTCTGCGCGAAGCTTATAGTCGCTCGCAGTCGCAGTCGGTTGAAGATAAGGCCTTGATGATCGCCGACCCGCACTTTAACTTTGATAACTCTAGCTGGATTATGCCAAATACGGAAAAGGAGTACCGTGCCGGTATGAATCAAGTGCTGGATTACCTCAATCGTTTGGTTGATGAGGATCGTCATTCGGCACAATTTTATGCCCGTGCAGACAATTTAAATTATTGGTTGGCAACGGTTGAATCTCGCTTGGGGAGTTTGTCGCAGCGTTTGAGCGCGAGTGTTGGCCAGCGTCGCCTGAATACAGATTTGGCCGGCGATTCGGCTGCGGTAAAGTCCACCGATACCCCTGAAGAAATAGAGATTAAGACGCCTTGGTTGGAGGTTGATGATGTTTTTTATGAGGCACGAGGCAGTGCATGGGCGTTAATTCACATTTTGCGGGCCGTTGAAATCGACTTTGCTGAAGTGCTTGAAAAGAAAAATGCCGGTGTGAGTATGCAGCAAATTGTGCGCGAGCTAGAGGCTACGCAGGAGGCCGTGTTTAGCCCCGTCATTTTAAATGGTAGTGGCTTTGGGGTATTGGCGAATCATTCGTTAGTAATGGCTAGTTATATATCGCGCGCTAATGCGGCGATTATTAATTTGCGGGAACTGCTGGCCCAGGGCTGATGTTGATTTGTTTTCAGGCACAAAAAAGGCGCCCTCGGCGCCTTTTTTGTGCCTGGCTGGCAAGAATCTAGATGTCGCCCATGTGTTTGCCGACAATCTGTAAAAGCGGCTTGAACACTTTGGGGCCGCCACAAACTACATGGCCGAAATCCATGTGGCTGTTGCCGCCTTTGAAGTCGCTTACAAGCCCGCCGGCTTCTTGCACAAGTAGTACGCCAGCGGCCATATCCCACGCTTTTAAATTCATTTCCCAGAATCCGTCAAAGCGGCCAGCAGCAACGTAGGCCAGGTCGAGCGCGGCAGAGCCTGCGCGACGAACGCCGGCTGTTTGGCTGGCAACATCTTTAAGGCAGTTGAGGTATTCATCAACGTGCTCAAGCGCAAAACCATTAAAGGGAATCCCTGTGCCTATAAGGGCGCCATCAAGGTTGCGGCGGTCGGTAACGCGAATGCGGCGCTCGTTTAAGGTGGCGCCTTTGCCGCGGCTGGCGGTAAATTCTTCTCTTTTAATGGGGTCTAGCACCACGGCGTGTTGAAGCTGGCCTTTGTAGGTGCAAGCAATCGAAACGGCAAAGTGGGGAATGCCGTGTAAAAAGTTGGTGGTGCCGTCTAGGGGGTCGATAATCCAGGCGTAATCACTTTTGCTGTTGCCACTAACACCGCCTTCTTCGCCTATAAAGCTGTGATCGGGGTAAGCCTTTTTTAGGTGATATAGGATTTCGGCTTCGGCTTTGCGGTCTACTTCGCTCACAAAATCGTTGCGGCCTTTGGTTTCAATGCGGACAAGGTCAACGCGTTCGAGAGAGTGCTCAATAATTGCGGCGGCTTTGCGCGCAGCATTGAGGGCAATAGTTAACATCGGTTCCATAAGACATCTCAACCGTAGAGCGCTGTGCGCAGTAAGTGGAAAAATAAAGGGGCGGCATTATAGCAGTTTGCTGCCGCATCTGTAGCGCAAATACGCAGCGCATCATGCGTTTCCTTCTGTCTGAGGCATTGAGATAGCGGCAAGTTTTATTTAGATCAAATGTAAGCTGCCACTTCGCAGCTTGCTTTCGGCTATAATTGCGGCAATTTATTAAACCTTGGGAGTAAACCTGTGAAATTAGCCGTAGTATCTCGTGGCCTTGTTGCTGCAGTTGCGATTATAAGTTCTGTTGCTGTATTGGCCGATTCGGAGCTTGTGCAGCGAATTAAGCCAGTTGGCGAAGTTTGTATGGCGGGCGAAGCTTGCGCTGCTGCCGTTGTTGAGGTGGCTGCGGGTCCTCGTTCGGGTAAAGATGTGTACGACACTAAGTGTATGGCGTGCCACGCTAGTGGCGTTGCGGGCGCCCCTAAATTTGGTGACTCGGTTGCTTGGGGTGATAGGGTTAGCGCAAAAGGTTTAGGCGGGTTATTCGACAGTGCATGGAATGGCATTAATGCTATGCCGCCAAAAGGAACTTGTAGCGACTGCACCGAAGACGAAATTAAAAGCGCAATTAAATATATGTCGGAAGGCTAGCCTGTTGCCTGTTGTGCGCTAGGGTTAAAGCGAGCTTGAGGCTCGCTTTTTTGTGGCCTTAATTTGGCCGCTTTTGCGTCAGTAGATTTTGGCGACAAATAGCTAAAAAACTGCTTGCGTTTTGTTTTCAAATCATTAAGATATGCGCCTCTTTCGGGGTCGTTAGCTCAGTTGGTAGAGCAGTTGGCTTTTAACCAATTGGTCACTGGTTCGAATCCAGTACGACCCACCATTACAAAGAAAGAATTTTTTTGGTGGAAATAAGTTCTTTTTAGGTGACGATAATTTAGTGCGCTAATCCACGTATTAGTTTAGTAAATTGTTATAACGCCATTACCAAGTTTGGGTCGTTAGCTCAGTTGGTAGAGCAGTTGGCTTTTAACCAATTGGTCACTGGTTCGAATCCAGTACGACCCACCATTCTACTAAAAGGGGAGCTTAGCTCCCCTTTTTTTATAGCTGTATTTTATAGCTGCTTTTATTACTGTATAGACCAAACTGCAATGCGCTAGATTCGCCTTGGGGCTTTGGGTTTTACAACTTTAGAGGTTATCTATGACTGTGTCAGATGTTGAAGCTCTTTCTCCGCAGGCATTGGTAAAGGCGCATTTAGAGCGCTTACCAGAGCCAGCAAAGGTGGATCCTGCCAAAGAGGCTGAGCAAATAGTACACATTAAAGCGCTTCTTAAAAAGCATAATGCCGCTATTGTTGCGCATTACTATACCGACCCGGTAATACAGGCGTTGGCCGAGCAGACCGGCGGTTGCGTTTCTGATTCCTTGGAAATGGCGCGTTTTGGCAAAACACACAATGCTCAAACATTGATTGTTGCGGGCGTGAAGTTTATGGGTGAAACAGCCAAAATTCTTACGCCAGAAAAGCGCGTGTTAATGCCGACACTTGAAGCAACCTGCTCCTTAGATTTGGGTTGTCCGGCACAAGAGTTTAGCGACTTTTGCGATCAGCATCCCGATCGCACCGTTGTGGTCTACGCCAATACCTCGGCTGCTGTAAAGGCGCGTGCCGATTGGGTGGTGACGTCAAGCATTGCAAAGGAGGTGGTGGCTCACCTAGATAGCTTGGGGCAAAAGATTTTGTGGGCGCCCGATAAGCATTTGGGGGCCTACGTGCAGCGTGAAACCGGAGCCGATGTGCTGTGCTGGGATGGGGCTTGTATTGTGCACGAAGAATTTAAGGCGCAAGGTTTGCTCGATTTGAAAGCGCTATACCCCGACGCGGCAATACTGGTGCACCCAGAGTCGCCGCAATCTGTTGTCGAATTAGCTGATGTTGCAGGGTCTACTTCGCAACTGATTCAGGCGGCGGCAACTTTGCCGAACCCTGAGTTTATTGTGGCGACTGATCAAGGCATTTTTTACAAAATGCAGCAGGCATGCCCAGATAAAACCTTGATTATCGCGCCCACGGCGGGCTCCGGCGCTACTTGCCGCAGTTGCGCTAACTGCCCTTGGATGGCGATGAATACGCTGGATGCCATGATCGAAGTTTTTGATCGCGCGGATAACGAAATATTTGTAGATCCGGCACTCGCCAAGCGCTCAATGAAGCCCTTGCAGCGCATGTTAGATTTTAAGCGTTAGGTGTTACTTTAAACGTTAGGTGTTGCTTGGGGCGCTAGGATAAATTAACCGGTAGAGGGGATTTTTGAGGTTTTATGTTTCGTCTACCGCTTGTTTCTTGTAATGCCGTGGTTATTTTGTCCTAAATAATTTCTTTTATTAGGATGGCTGTTGATGAGTGCCTGCGCGCTAGCTAGAATGAGTACATCAGCGACGACTATTTTGAGTTTAAACGTGAAAATCTACAGCCCACTTTACCTCCTACGACTTATCTCCCCTGCGTCCCAGTAATGGGCTCGGGTCGCAGCGTACCGCCCTTCCTTTCTTAAATAAAAAACAAGTTTAACGGCCCTAATCAGCAGGGAATTCCAAGTATGAGCAAGCAAAAGTTAGTGATTTTCGATACAACGTTGCGTGACGGTGAGCAAAGCCCCGGCGCATCGATGACCAAAGATGAAAAAGTACGCATTGCTAAAATGTTAGAAAAAATGCGTGTTGATGTTATTGAGGCGGGCTTTGCCATTGCGAGCAATGGTGATTTTGAGTCGGTAAGGGCAGTTGCGCAGGCAGTTAAAGATTCAACCGTTTGTAGTTTGGCGCGCGCTGTTTATGCCGATATCGATCGTGCGGCTGAAGCCTTAAAAGGGGCCAACTCTTCGCGTATACACACCTTTATAGCGACTTCGCCGATTCACATGCAGTACAAATTGCAAATGGCGCCGGACAAGGTTTTAGAGCAGGCTGTGAAGGCGGTTAAGCGTGCGCGAAATTATACCGATGATGTTGAATTTAGCTTGGAAGATGGCAGCCGTAGCGAATTTGATTTTATGTGCCGTATTACCGAGGCCGCAATTGCGGCTGGAGCCACCACGATTAACGTGCCCGACACGGTAGGTTATGGTGAGCCAGAAGAGTACGGTGCTATGTTTAAGCGCTTAATTGAAGCTGTGCCCAATAGCGATAAAGCCATATTTTCGACCCATTGCCATAACGATTTAGGTTTGGCTGTGGCTAACTCTTTAGCGGCGGTGATGAATGGGGTTCGCCAAGTGGAGTGTACGATTAACGGCTTGGGTGAGCGTGCGGGAAATGCGGCATTAGAAGAAGTTGTTATGGCTGTGCGCACCCGCAAAGATATTTTCCCCGTAGAAACGCGCATTGCCACAGAGCACATTGTTAGCACTTCTCGTTTGGTATCGGGTATTACAGGTTTCCCAGTGCAGCCAAATAAAGCCATAGTGGGGGCGAATGCTTTTGCGCATGAGTCTGGCATTCACCAAGATGGTGTATTAAAGCATCGTGAAACCTACGAGATTATGCGTGCTGAAGATGTTGGTTGGAATACCAACAAAATTGTTTTGGGTAAGCACTCTGGTCGAGCAGCTGTTAAAGCACGGTTTGAAGATTTGGGGATAACTTTTGCTGGGCCCGATCAATTGAATGAAGTCTTTATTCGCTTTAAAGCTTTAGCGGATAAAAAGCATGAGATTTTTGACGAGGATTTGCAGCGTTTAGTTTCTGAGGTGGCCGATAAAATCGAGGATACTTATTCTTTAGTAAGCTTGGAGGTTTGCAGTAAAACAGGGCAAACTCCACAAGCGCAAATAAAGTTAAAAGTGAGTGCCGAAGAAAAAGTGGCAACAGCGGAAGGTAGCGGCCCAGTCGATGCCGCATACAAAGCTATCGAAAAAATCGCCTCAAGCGATACCGATTTATTATTGTACTCGGTAAATGCCATTACTAAAGGTACCGAATCACAAGGCGAGGTGACTGTGCGCCTAGAGCGCAGAGGGCAAATTGTAAATGGCGTGGGTAGCGATACCGATATAGTGGCGGCCTCGGTTAAGGCGTATTTGAATGCTCTTAATTTATTAGAGTATGGCGGCTTGCGTTCACATCCGCAGCATGGAGTTTAGGTTTGGTAAGCCCAATAAGTTTTTTGCTTGTTGGGCTTTTTAATAAATAGTCGTTTTGGGGCAGGCTTTAATGAATGAACTAGTGCGCATGCAGTATTTGGATGCAATGGGGATTGACACTTTTGTGCCCCGAATGGTTTTGCCTGCCGCGCAACCTAGTGTGGCATGTGAGCTGCCTGTTTCTTTTGCTGATGTCGAACCTGCTGCGCAGTTTACTGACTCGTTTGCGGGTGAGGAGAGTTCGTCGCCTGCTGTACCATCCCCAGAATCCGCCGCTATTGTTCAGCAGCTGTTGTCGCCTGAGGGGGAATCCCAAAAACCTGCTGCAACAGAAAGTAAAGCGCCAGTTCCAGTGGGCATTACACTGCAGGCATTACTCGCCGCTAAGCCTAAAAAGCAATTGCGTTTTGCATTAACAATATGGCAGTTAGAAAGTGGTGTTGTATTTATTGATTCTAAAGAGCCGAAAGCAGCACTGCCAACTTCCGCATTGCTTGGGAATATTGTAAAAGCGCTTTACCCTACCGAAAATTTACCCAAGCCAGATTCTATCCATTGGCCGTTGTTAGAGTCTGCCGTTGCACCGGATAATGCATTGGAAGAGGCAAGGGAAATGGTTCATGCGTTTTTGGCGAGCCGCTTTGATGTAAAAGCTCCTTCGCTATTAGTTGTTTTAGGGCAAATGGCTAAAGATGTTGTGATTGCTTCTGCCAGGGATGCTGTTGCGGCTATGTCTGTTGGTGAAAATGCGTCGCCTGTACACCTGCCTTGCGTTGCAGTCTATTTGCCGAGCTTGGCTGAATTATTACGTGACCCAGCATTAAAGCATTCCATTTGGCCTGCAGTAAAAGCGGCGCATAACATTCGTTAAGCCCTGCTTTTCGTTTCGTATCTACCTTTAGAGCAATCCGCTTATGTGGACATCGTTTCAATGTCATCACCCAGAATTGGGCGTGCTAACAACTCGCTTATTAAATGAGGGTGACTTACCTTCGCTGTTGGCCGTAGAGCAGCGCTCACATTTAACACCGTGGAAAGAGGAGCATTTTCGTGGTTCTATTTCCGGAAGGCATATTTGTTTAGGCCTGTTTTCTTCCTCACAAGCGTTGATGGGGTATGCCGTGATAAGCCTTGTGCTGGACGAGGCAGAGCTGTTGTTGTTTGTGATTGATGCGCCTTATCAGGGGAAAAAGGTAGGGCAATTATTCCTGTCCTCACTCATACAAAAAATTGATGCAGTGGCTTGCTCGCTATTTCTTGAAGTGCGGGCAGGGAATGTGCCGGCTATTACGCTTTATGAGCGAGAAGGTTTTAATCAAGTGGGTGAGCGCGCCAATTACTACGCAACACCCTGGGGACGTGAAGATGCATTAATTTATGCGCTAGAACTTGCTTTTATATCGGCGTAGTCAGGATATAGGTGGTTGATTTTTTGCGGTTGGCACAGATGCTTACCTTGCCTAAAAATAGGCGAAATAATATCGCTTACCAAATTATCGGCAAAAAGTGATAGCTCAGCGGAATCTATGCCGCCGATATGCAGATTCAAATTTAGCTCTGCACAGGATTTTATCAAGGCTGTAAAGTGGCGTTGAGCTAATGTATTGTTGTTTTTAATTTCATGGTGAATGTCTGTTAATAAGATTTTTGCATGTCTGCAGGGTAGATGTTGCAGTGTGGCTATATCTTTGAAATTAAAGTGTGTTATGTCTACGGCTAGTTCGCAATAGTGGTTGTTGATTACTTTGTCTAGTTGTTGTGAGTATTCTGGTTTTAGCATCTTATTAAGCAGTAGCGCGGAGCATTGAAGTATATGCTTTTGTCGGGGTTCTACGTTCGATTGCTGTAATGCAATTAAAAAATCTTCAGCATGCTCAGGTGTCTCGATCGTGGGGTGTGAAATATCGAGCCAAATGCTTGCCTTTGGGATATTGCATGCATCTTGTTGATATGCCGATAACTCTTGAAGTATCAAATTTTTGATAAAGTTTTTATCTTTGTCTACAGCTTTAAAGTGCCCTTCACTAATTTTTAGGGCATCGCCGCCTTGCCAGTAAATTAGAGGTTCTAAGTATGTGGTAGCCGGGCTACTTGGCGAGTGCTGATTTTTTGAGAAGTTGTAATGAGGTGAGTATAGAAAACGGAATTCGTTAGATTTGAGTGCTCTTCTTAGTTGTGCAGCAACCTCCTTTAGTTTAAGCCCGTTTTTTTTCATTTCCTCATTAAATACGCTGATGGTATTTATGCCATGTGCTTCAGAAAAATCTGTTGCTAAAGCAATGTTTCGCAAGGTTTCTTCGCTAGAAGAATAGAGGATATCGCCGTGTAAAATACCAGTGTAAATGTCGCATTCTATTTCGACGCTTTCTATAGCCGTTGGCTGCTTGAGTGTTTGGTATAAGGCTTCGCAATCTTTGATGAAGTGCTCTATAGATGTGATGTTTTCCCGTAATATGATGAATGTGCTTGTTCCTATTTTGGCTAAGTTGTCTGTTGTGGGGCTGGCGCGTTTTAGCTTTAGGGCATAGTCAATAAGTAGATGGTCGGCGGTGATGTAACCTAGCTGTTCGTTTAAGTGCTTAAAATTAGCAATGTTGAATTGGCACAGGGCAAACCGGTAGTAGCGGTCTTTGCTGAGTTTTGTTAGGCATTGGTCAATCTTTTGTGTAAGTTGTGCGCGGTTTGGTAGGCTGGTGAGGTTGTCGTGAAATGCTTGGTAGCGCATTTGTATTTCGGCACGTTTTCGCTCGGTTATGTCAAATGCGCTGGCTAGCCATATTTTTTCGCCCGACAAAACTGTTTGCGTGACATTAAAAAAAGCCCATCGAATTTCTCCACTGCTGCGCGAAAACTCTATTTCTATGCCTGTCGCTAGAGGTTCCTGTTTAAGTGTTTCTCTATTAAATGCTTTAGAAAAAGCTGCTCCGAAAATGACGTTTATCGGTAATATTTTTAATGATGTTTGGTCTAACCCTGTGAGGTTTTCTGTGGCTGAGTTCGCGTAAGCGATGGTGTCGTTAAACGAAAATATCGCCGCGCCAGTTGATTCTGCTAAAGCTTTGAAGCGGTTTTCACTTTCATTAAGTTTGCTAACAGCACTTCTTTTGCGCTGTTTTTGGTATGCCAGCGTAATAATGTCGCAAAGGCTGGCGGCAAATTGTTGCTCATCGGTTTTCCATTTGCGAATGCCTCCACTTTGGTAAAGGCGCATTAGTCCGAGGTATTTTCCATCGGATTTTATGGGCGCATCCAGCATGGCGGTGATATTGTTTTGTTCTAGGTAGGCTTTGCTTGCGGGGGTATTGCCTGGAGTATTGATTGCGTCGTCGGTGGCTATAAAGCGTACGTTGGCAAGCTCTTCAAAATACCTTTTGTGAATGCTCGTGGGTATTTCTTCTGGTGTTATAAACTGTTTTTTGCTGCTGTGATATTCGTGTTCACATTTTATATGGTCGAAATCATCATTAAATAACCAAATCCCGGCGTGCTCTATATTTAAAGTTTCTGCGCAGCATTGGCTTATTTTTTTAAGTATTTCTTCGAAGGTAACTTCTGATTCTAGGTGTTTGGTTAATGCAATAATGGCGTTATTTTGTTGTTGAGTCCTTTGCGTAAGGGATGGCGCCTGTTGGATGTTTTTGTTGTGTTCGGCAATAAGGAAGAGGGTTTCGTTATTTCTAACTGGAATAATCAAAAGGCTGTGGTGAGTAAGTGCAGGTATTTTGGCGGAGCCAGAGTAATACCGTTCGATGATCTTTTTGTTGTGTTGCGCTCGTCGCGCCAATTGCGAAAAAAGCGCGGTGACATCTTGCGGGAGGTTTTTGGTGTTGCCATTTAATAATGGCGGTGGCGCATCCCCTTGGTTGATTAGCAAAGGATGGCCTTGGCTATCGATCAGCAGTGTAGCGTGGTGACTTAAACCGGCAGAGGATTGAAGCCGTTGATGGTCAAAGTATGTGTGGTTGATGCTGGCTAGGCTTTCAGCAGGTAAGGCCGCGAAGCTTTCTGGGTGCTTATGTAGGTGTTGTTCTAGTTTGGGGTGCAGTTTCATGTTGTCCTCCGGCTTGCCGTTTAAGGATAGGTGAAATAGCGGCGGCTGACTTATTGATGTTGCACGGTAGGGGTGTGAAAGTATCCCGTATGGATAATAGCGTCGAAAAAGTATGCAAATGTGAACGATTACCGATACTTATTTGGCCCTGTTCACGTTTGAGGTCCGCAGGTGATTTAACCTCATGTACAATGTTGGTGAATACATCAATTACACTGAATTCGCTATGAATAAGATAACGAAAGCGTTGATTTGTACTATAGCCATTTGGGGTGGGGCGGCAATAGAGCTTCATGCGCAAGAAGGCGTAGTGGTGGAGCTTGGCCAGCAGCTTGAAGATAAGCAGCAGGAAGTGAAGTACTTGGAGCAAGAGATTGGTTTTGCTCAACTTCGCCGCAAAGCATCACAGGAAAAACTCAAAGCTTACGAGAAGGACCTAGAGGACAAACAGGATGAGTTTAAAAAGGCTCAGTTACGTTATTCTGGCGACCCTTCATCAGAGAATGAGCAGTTTTTACGCAATATAGAGCAACGCATAGAGCTTGCTGAGCTTAGCATCAAATCGCGCGTTGCCTCCGTGGTTAGGCTAGAGACTAAAGAGCGTGAGCTAACAGAAAAGCTTGGTGATTACCGTGAAGAGCTTAAGTCTTTATCTGGCGAGCTGCATAAACAGCAGTTAGCCCAAAAAGTTGCGCAAAAAACGCGCAGCTTGAAAACCGAACTAGAATCCCAAACAACATTGCTCCAAAAGCGCTTAACCACGTTGCAGCGAGAAAACGAGCGCCTGCGCCAAGTGGTACAGCTAGAAACCGAAAAGCGTGAACAAGCCGAAGAGCTAGCAACCTTAGCCGAAGAGCGTGCTCGATCTGCCGAGCTAGCGCTAACGCAATACCATCAAGTCAATTCGTTAGATACTGAGGATGTTGTTGCAGAAGAAGGGAGCCAAGGTGCTCGCGAGCGAGCGCAGGCTGAGATGGATCGTGTGCGTGAAAAGTTAGCTGCGGCAGGGGACTTTGGTGAGAGTGTCAGCTTGAACTTAAGAGGGGATGATGGTACTGAGTATGGAATGTTTCAATACCTTGGGGCGCAACAGTATCGTGCTGATGCAGTGATTCATGATAGCGTATCGCGCTTTCGCGTAGCGGGGCGAACGTATCAGGTTAAGATTTCTGAAGAGGGTTTGGGTGAGGAGTTTGTTTTTCTCTACGATATGACCGATAGCGACAAACCCCGCTTTGTGACATTTAAAAAGTCTTTGATTGATGAGGGAGGGGCTATTGCTCAGGAGTAGCCCCTAGGCGTTACTTCGCCGGAGATTGACAGTACCTATTGATAAAGGCTTGATGTTCGGGCATGTTTTCTGCTGAACGACTGATCACGCCTCTTATATTTTCCAGTTGATCGAATAGCTGCTGTTTTGCCATGCAGTCAACCATAGTATTGTAAGCATTCGTATTAAGGCCTTGACCTTCCATGACTGCTAACCAGCTTACCTCCCCAAACAACTCGTTGTTATCTCTGAAAATGCGCCCACTCTCTTTGTATAATTCCATTTTATTGATGAGGGTATCGGGCACGTCCATATTTTTGCAGTAGCGCCAAAACTCAGAGTCTTCACGTTGGGTGACTTTGTAGTGAAGTACCAAAAAATCACGAATGTTGACGTAGCTCGCCTCAAGGCGAGCATTAAACTTATCTACGGTAGGTTTATTGCAGTCTTTGTCGGGGAAGAGTAATATCAAGTTTGCGATAGCTTCATGAATCAAGTGAATTGATGTTGATTCTAAGGGTTCTAAAAAGCCGCTTGATAGGCCAATCGCAATACAATTTTTATTCCAGCACTTTCTACGCCGCCCAGTGTTAAATCGAATAAGTTTTGGTTCCGCTAACGGCTGGCTGTTCAGGTTCTTCACCATGGTGTCTTGCGCGGCTTCCGGGGTGATGTATTTATCGCAAAAAACGTAGCCGTTACCGGTGCGGTGTTGAAGCGGAATGCGCCATTGCCAGCCTGCATCCAAGGCGGTTGCTCTTGTGTAAGGGGGTAATGGGGTGAGTTTTTCACTTGGTGTGGTCACGGCTGCGTTACATGGTAAGTAGTGCGACCAGTTGTCATAGCCAGTATTTAGAGTTTGCTCGATGAGCCGCCCTCTAAAACCAGTGCAGTCAATAAACAAATCTCCAGAAATTACTTTGCCATTCTCTAAATGAACCTCTTTGATAAATCCATTATCGTTTTGAGTGACGTTATTAATAGTCCCCTCAGTCCTGGTTACCCCGTACCCTTCTGCTAATTCTCTCAGATACTTAGCGTACAGTCCCGCATCAAAATGAAATGCGTACGCAATTTCCGACAGTGGAGAATTCTTGATGTCTACTGGCCTCGTAAATTTGTTTTGCTGGCTAGCTTTGACTGACAATGCAAACTCGCTCAGTGAGTGGGGGTAGCCATCTTTTCTAGCACGGTTCCAGTAATGGTAAAACGGTACGGGTCCTACAGTAGTGCCATATTTTCCAAACGGGTGGATGTAGCTGTCTCCTTGCTTGCCCCAGTTGCAAAACTCAATACCTAATTTAAACGACCCGTTAGTTCGCTTAATAAACTCATCTTCATTTAAACCAATAGCCTTGTTGAATTTGAGAACCTCGGGGATGGTGGCCTCGCCAACGCCAATGGTGCCAATTTGATCTGATTCTACGAGAGTGATTGAAAACTTACGAGGTTGAAACGTTTTGCTAAGAGCGACAGCTGTCATCCAGCCGGCGGTGCCACCGCCGGCGATCACAACATTTTCGATTGCTGGAGAAGTCATGGCTTAATTATCTTTTTGGGTTGAGTGTAAGAAATTTGTGTACAAAGGTGGTTTGTTGGCCGCTTCGCTGATGGTTTTTTTTACTTTGGCAAGTCTTTGTCGCATATCGTTTCGTGAAAGTGCTTCTGCCGGAGCAGGAAAAGACTTGGGGCGACCTAATATCGCATAGAGCAGGGATAGCCAGGTGCATTCAGTCATGTAGCCTCCGTCTATTTGAGTGATAGACCCACTCGCAGAAAAAAGTTTAATGCGATGCAAAGTTTCTGGGGTGTAATTGATGTTACCTAAGTTAGCCGCGTACATAACAGCTTCATCAATTTCTGCAAGGGATTGTATTTCTCTTTGTGTATTTCGGTTGAATATCTGGGCTTGGGCAGCAGAAGTTGTTAATCTCGACAGTTTGCAAAAGCTCATAAGTTGGCTCTGCAGTGAAAATACTGGATCAATGATTAGCCCTGGAAGGTCTGCATATGCACTTCCTAAAAGTAAGGTTTTTCCGTGAAATGACTTCTCATGATACCCAAAACTCGATTGGTTGGCTTGAGCCGAATAAACTGTATTTTCATTAATGCCGTTGTGTTTCAAATCATGTCTGAGTTCAGGCTTTAAATGGATAGTGCTACCATGATGCGGTCCTTTCTCGTAGTGCGTTTCTGAAGACAAGCCTTTCAGTAGTGGCTGATAATATTTTTTTTTGTCTGCTCTGGGGACGTCAGTAAAAATCGTTAAGTCCGCAGAAAGGCTGGGTGCTGTAGGGGAGGGAGTAATTTTAATGTCGAGCGCTTGCGCCTCTGAGAGCAGAAAATGGTAGTAAGCTTGGTCTTGAAAAATGTAGCCGTAGGTTAATTGATTGAATAGGGATTTTTTGTTATTTGAAGGTGGTGTAAAGCGGCCGTTTTTATGAACCTTAATGCCAAGATTATAATCGTGGTACTGATCCTCTTGGGCGGCAGCATAATTAAAGAGGTGTTGGAAGCGAGTGTTCTCAATCATCAGGCCGGTTGGGCTCTCGGAAAAGTAGCCGATATCGCCATCACTTTTAATGTTGATCGCGTGTTGTAAATCTGCTTTTGTTGCCCTCAAGAACTTATGTTCGTTGATGTCTAGCCAATTATGAAACTCCCTAAAATAATTGCCCGTTGAGGTTAGTTTTTGGGTGTCTTCTAAAGGCGAAGATAGTACCTCGATATGAAATTTGAGGGGATGGCGCTTTTTTAGAGTTATTGCGGCCAGCAAGGGGGCATACCCCTGCCCAACAATTTGTACGCTATAGACAGGTAACTTCGTTTTTTCAATCATTACGAAAATACTCCGTACAAACTCATTGAGGCTTCAGGCCAATTAGCTTCGTTGGATGTGTTGAGTCTTTCAAGGCTTTGCTTATGTGTGTTGAGCGATTCAGCTGCGTTTTTGATATTAGTATGGAAGTGCGACATCATCTGAGAAATTTGTGTGTTTTCTTTCTCATCGACTTCAGGGGCGTAATTCTTGGGGATTATTCCTTGTCCGATATAAACTGCAATCCAGCTAGGCACTAAAAAAAGACCTTGCTCGTAATGATCAACGTATCCAGTCTCTTGAAAGGTCTCCATGCGCAATTTAAGGCTGTCAGGCCTGTCTAATGTTCGCATATGGTTCCAGAAATCGGAGTCATCACGGCGAGTTGCGCTGTAGTGTAATATCAGGAAATCTCGGATTCTTTCGTACTCAAGCCTCATTTGCTGGTTGAACTCTTCTCTTAGGCTTGCCGAGCCTGCTTTACGCGGGAATAGTTCGATCAGCTTCATAATGGCGACTTGAATCAGATAAATGCTAGTGCTCTCTAAGGGTTCTAAAAAGCCACTGGAAAGGCCGATGCCTACACAGTTGTTTTTCCATGTTTGCTCCCTTCTACCTGCGGTAAAGCGAATATTGTTGAAATTAGCTAGTGGTGCAGACGGTAGGCTCTGCTCAAGAATGGACTCCGCCTCTGAGGTGTCCATAAAATCATCGCAAAAAACATGACCATTACCAACACGGTTTTGTAATGGAATTTGCCACTGCCAGCCTGCTGAGTGAGCAATAGCTTTGGTGTAAGGTTTGGGGGTGCCAAACTTTTCTGTCGGTATTGCAATTGCGTGGTTGCAGGGTAGCCAATGTGCCCAGCTATCAAAGCGAGACTGCAACGTGTTGCCGAGCAGCAGGCTTCTAAAACCTGAGCAATCAATAAAAAAGTCTGCACAAATTCTTTGCCCAGATTCCAGCGTTAAGACTTGAATATCACCGCTACTGCCGTCGCGTTGAATGTCGACAATTTTGCCTTCAATGCGGTTTACGCCTTTAGGCTCGCAATAGGCTCTTAAAAAGCTTGCATAGCGTGTGGCATCTATATGAAAGGCGTAAGAGTAGGACGAAAGTAATGAGCGAGGGTCGCGAGAAGGGTAGTCGAACCTACCTTTAAGAGCTGCTACGGAAGGTAGCGAATAATCAAATAAAACACTGGCTGGGTAAGATTCTCTATATTTTAGCCAGTAATGGTGGAATTGAACTCCGTCGATGCTTTTGCCGAATTCGCCAAAGGGGTGTAGGTAGCTCTCGCCTTTTTGCCCCCAGTTAATAAAATCAATACCGAGTTTGTAGGTGGCGTTTGTTGCCTGCATGAATTCGGCTTCATTGATACCTAGGCGCTGGTTGAAATAGCGCAAGTGAGGAATAGTGGCTTCGCCAACACCTACTGTGCCTATTTGGTCAGATTCAATAAGGGTAACTTTAAGGGAAGTATGCTCAAAGATGTGGCATAAAGCGGCTGCCGTCATCCAGCCGGCAGTACCTCCGCCGACGATTACAATGTGCTCGATGGGAGGTTGCATAAACTTTCTCTAGTTCTTAACTTTAGGGGTAAATGGTAATACTTGTGAAGCCCAAATAAAAGAAAAGCGCATGGTGTTAGCCATGCGCTTTTAGGTGGTGCTTGATCTGAATCAGGCGTTAAAAGTTGCCAGTTACAGAAAAAGTGAACCTGCGATCATTAACAATGTACTGACGAGGCGCTAATAAACCTGCTTGGGTAACTTGTTGCAGTGTTTTAGTTTGCGTGTTTAGCACGTTGTTAATGTTGAAGCCAAGTTTTATCTGATCGGTCAAGTTGTAGTTTGCAGAAAAGTCAAGGAAGCCAAGATCGTCATTGTACTTCGGAGCTTTCGCAATCACGTCTCGAGAGTTCAGCAGGTATTCCGAGCGCCAGTTGTAGGCAAAGCGAGTAGAGAATAGTTCATTTTCATAGAAAAGAACCAAGTTGTAGTTGCTCTCAGACAACCCTTCTAGTGGAAGGTCTGTGAATGCCCCAAAAGTGCTGGTATCGAGGTCATCACCGACGTCTTCCTCTGCGTCTAGGTAGGTATAGTTGAATTGCATGCCAAGGCCATCGAAGGGTTCAGGCAGCATATCGAAACCTTGTTGATAGGCAATTTCAAAACCGTTAATTGTGGCTTCACCGACGTTGGCCTTCGATGTGAAAATAACTTCTTCCGATACGCCAGTGTTCGGATTGGTGTACACGCCTCTAGAAGACGCCATTCGTATCAAGTTATCGATGTCCTTCGTGAAAATGACACCCGTCAAAGAGCCAACATCAGAGAAATACCATTCTGCTGACAAATCAATATTCACCGACTCTTCCGGTTGTAGGAATGGGTTAGAGTCGCCAACGGTGCTAGCGTTTATTGAGGATACCTCAACGCTGGTATAGTCTGAGTCAGGGTCATTTGGGTCTACTCTCTCGGTGAGCGTGGTTGCGCTGATTCTTGTGCCGTTTCTGATGTCCTGCAGTTCAGGGACAAAAATAGCTTTCGATGCACCAAATCGAATCAAGAAATCATCAGTAATACCGAATTTAACATTAAGGCTTGGTAGTACTGTTGAGTAGTCGTCGGGTGATGCTGCGAGTGGGCCACTGGAGCCATCTAGGAACGCGTTTTGTGAGTCGGTTATGTTATTCTCGAATCCAGGTGCTTGCTGGTCGGGATTCAGAAACCCGCCAGTAATCTCTTGAAATTCTACGAAACCTGTGGTTTCGAGCTGAATGTTTACGAAGCGCAAACCAACATTACCACCGATCTCGATAGGTAAGTCATTATTTTCAAAATTCACCTGAACATAAGCGGCTTGACGTTTTTCGCTTGTCTCGAAAATTTGATTTGGTGCATAGGGTCTTAGGCCTGGGTTTACACGTTCGTTTTGGCGTGCGTTACTAACAAACGGGTCACCAGCTGCACCAGCTTCAAAGTTTAGCGGAGCAACGTCATTTTCGTCTACTACGCCATCGCCATTGACGTCTACCGTTCGTTGTACTGGTTGATTGATGTAGTCTTCGAAGGCCTCCTTGTTTTCAGCAAAACCTAGCGTTGGGAAATAAAACGCTGTTTGGCCTCCTAAAGCCCCATCCGCATGGTCACTACCAAAATCTACACGTTCGGCAAGCTCTGGGAACTCTTCAAGCGTCGCCGCAGTAGCGCTCCACTCGGGGGAAACGAGGCCCCAGTCATAGTCCGCGTCTTTGATCGATTGTTCTCGCTCGGTGAACTGTACACCGCCTTGAACACTGGTGATAAACCCTTCGTCAAACTCGTACTCGCCATCAAGCGCGAATGCTAGCTGTTTACCTTTGGCATCTTGTTGTGCGTCCATTGCTGATCGCACCACATATGTTGATAAGTCATTAAGAGCGGCGTAATTCGGCGTAAGCGGATTAGTGCCGACATCAGGACCAAGGAAGGCCATCGTTGGTGTATCTCCGCCGCTCACGGCTACATCCGATGTGAATCGATTCATGATGCTGAAATCATGAAGAGACGCTTCCGTACCGATGTATTGCAAATCCGTTTCGATAGTTAGCGGCCCGTTATCTGGGTTAAAAACAATATTTGCGCTGTAGTCTTCAATGCGGTTTTCTTCTTCGTGGGCTCGCGTCAGAGCGAGGTAACCGTTCCCGCTACCAATAACGCCACCGCTGAACAGACCATCACTTCCAAAGCTGTCAAGCGGGCTTCCAGAATTTACTCCCAGCGGGAGGCCGTTGTTGCGGTTATCAACCTGATCGCCTAGGCTGTCAGCGTTTTCAATTGCGCGCTCGCTCCATGTCATTTTTGAATCGGAGCTAATATATTCAAATGTTGCTAAGACTTCTTCGCTGGGGCTTTCCCATTGCACGGCAGCAGCAATGCCAAGGCGATCACGTAAAGAGTCCTGGCGCCCAATTCTAACTGAAGGCGGCATGTAATAAGTGCCATTAAGATCGTTGGCTATTGGCTGGCCGGCAAAACCATTATCAACAGTTGGTTCTATGTTGTCGTATATAGGGTCGCCGTTACGGTCTGTGCCTGTCACAGTGCTAGCGTCAACGCCACGAGCACTTCTCTCATAAAAGTTGTGGTAAGCAACTTGCTCAACGCGAGACTGGAACTCTGAGCTTGATAAATTTAGCATAAAGCCATATCGGCCAGTGTCTGTATCTATCGAGTTAGAAAAGATGCCCGATAGCTCGGGAGACGTTTCACCAATAAGGTCGGCGTAAACTGCTTTTACTGAACCGCCAAGCACTAAGCCATCTGAATCAAGAGGCTTTCTTGTCACGATGTTGATCGTGCCGGCGATGCCGCCCTCGGTTGTAGAGGCTGTCTGGTTTTTAATGACCTCAATGCTTTTAACTAACTCGGGCGGAATATCACCAAGATTCAAGCTGCCGCCAAGGCCCGCGTTAAATGCGCCTCGGCCGTTAAACTCAGTGCGAACTCGGTTTAAACCCCTAACCAGCGCTGCAGAGCCCTCACCCGAGAAGTGGTCTGAATCGCTTGTCGCGGCGAACTTTTCGACAACAACCCCTGGAACCCGTGCAAGAGCTTCGACTACAGACTTATCAGGCAGCGATGTAATATCGGATGCTGTGATTACATCTTTCACGGTCGTAGCATCACGCTTAATATCTTGTGCATTTTGCAAGCTTTGCTTAATACCATAAACAACAACTTCTTCCAGCAATGCTGGGTCGTCGCTATTGGCTTCTTGCGCTTGTACATGTGCTGCAGATGCAGCCATTACGCAAGCGGCGATGGTTGAACGCTTAAATAGTCTGCGTCCTGTGTGAGTTTTTATTGTCATGGCTGTAGCTCCCCCTTCAAAGTTTAATGCTTAAGCCTTATTGGAATAGGTCCGTAAAACATGGTTTCGTATTTGTTAGCGTATGCTTTAGATACAAAAGTAGTTCATTATTATTAATAAGTGAAGTTAGCGCATGCATTGCATGTGCGCAGCACTCAGTGTATGGACGGGGCTAGGATACGGTAAAAAAAAGTAAGAAAAAAGCCCTAAAAACCCCTGCGCACTTAACCATAGACGTTTTTTCTTGGTTTTGTCTTTTTTTAATTGGAACCCTTGGTCTTACTTGTGTATCTGTTCGGAAAGGTTTATAACCGTGATCAATTTTTATTAAGTAGTAATACAGGAAGAAAGTATGGCTTTTGATGGCGCTTCGGCGGTGAGTGCGCGGCCGGAAAGTTTTGCAATTAAGGGCGCGTTACTTCCTATGACGCTGCTAGAGCTTCGCAGTAGTGATTTTGCTGATATTGATAGTGAGTTACGGCGCAAGGTGGAGGCTTCCCCAGACTTTTTTATGGGTAGCCCAATAGTATTAAGCGTCGAGGCGCTAGAGGGGCTAGAGGCGGCTTTGTTATCAGGTTTGTTAACCCTATGTCGCGAACTTGATTTTAGGTTGGTTGGGTTAAAGGGCGGAGATGATATAGCCGTAACATTTTGTGCTCAGCACGCGCTCGCTCACTTTCCTGCGGGTAAGGTGAGAGGTAAAAAAGGAGATCATCAGACCCCGGAGCCGGCTGTAACGGCTGGGGATGCGCCTGAGGCCGCAGCTACTGCTGAAAGAAAAGTGGCAGGATTAACAAAAACCGTCAATACTCCGATACGTTCTGGTCAGCAGATATTCTCTGAAGGCGATTTAATTGTGCTAGCGCCAGTATCTGCGGGTGCAGAGCTACTGGCTGTGGGTAATATACATGTGTATGGCCCTATGCGCGGGCGAGCATTGGCTGGCGTGCAAGGCGATGAATCGGCGCGTATTTTTTGTATGAGCCAAGAGGCTGAGTTGGTTTCTATTGCTGGGCACTTTATGATTGACGAAAATTTGCGCGAATCCTGCTGGAAAGTGGCTGCGCAAATTCATTTTGATGGCGACCAACTTCAGGTTGAGTCGATTACTGGACTATTTTCTTAAACATTTATAAAGGGTTTTTTTGTGGCCAAAGTAATTGTGATGACTTCGGGCAAAGGTGGCGTAGGTAAAACAACGTCGAGTGCTGCAATAAGTAGTGGTTTAGCAATGGCGGGTCACAAGACGGCCGTTATCGATTTTGATATCGGCTTGCGTAACCTGGACCTTGTAATGAACTGCGAACGCCGCGTAGTGTACGACTTTGTGAATGTGATTAATGGTGAGGCGACTTTGCGGCAAGCATTAATTAAAGATAAGCGCTGCGAAAACCTCTATATATTGCCGGCATCACAAACGCGAGATAAGGATGCGTTAACGCAAGAGGGGGTCGAGCAGGTGCTCAAAGAGCTGGCCGACGATGGTTTTGAGTTTATTATATGTGATTCGCCGGCAGGCATTGAGCACGGGGCTTTCATGGCGATGTATTTTGCCGATGAAGCTATTGTTGTTGCCAACCCAGAAGTGTCTTCGGTGCGCGACTCTGACCGCATACTTGGCATTTTGCAAAGTAAGTCGCGCAAGGCTGAGCAGGGTGAAACAGTCAAAGAGCACCTATTGTTAACACGCTATAACCCCGAGCGTGTCGAAAAGGGTGAGATGCTTGCGGTTAGTGATGTTGAAGAGATTTTGGCAACGAAGCTATTGGGTGTGATTCCTGAGTGTACCTCGGTACTTAAGGCTTCTAACCAAGGTGTGCCAGTGATTCATGATGATCAAAGTCGCGCGGGCTTGGCCTATGGCGATGCAGTTTCTCGCCTTTTGGGTGAAGAAGTGGAGCACCGTTTTTTGATGCCTGAGCATAAGGGACTGTTCAAACGGTTATTTAGCAGGAGGAGTGCATGAGTTTTTTTGATTACTTTACGCGCAATAAGCAAGATACAGCATCAATTGCAAAAGAGCGCTTGCAGATTATTGTCGCCCATGAGCGCTCGAAGCGGGCGCAGCCAGAGTACTTGGCTGATTTACAGAAAGATATTATGGAAGTGGTCCGAAAGTACGTGGATATAGATACTAATAGCATAGAGGTGCAGCTTGAGAATAATGGCGATTGTGCTGTGCTCGAGCTTAATGTCACGCTGCCAGACTAGGAATGTGAAAAACGAGTTTGATATGGGGCTGCAAGTCTCACCTTTACATTTTGTCACAGCTAAATAGTTGAGGGCGTCCCCTTGGATTGCTAAGGTGGCGCCTTCTTTTTTTACGGTTCTCGAAAATAACAATGACTGTTCAAAACCCCCTTCTCGCCTTTTGTGGGCGGCATAAGTCATGGCTGGTTCCTGGCCTTTTGCTGGCAATGTCGCTACTGGTCTATCTTACTGGCCTTCAATATCCCAAATCGATGTTTTGGGATGAGAATTATCATGTTGTCTCGGCGCAAAAGCATGTCGATGGCATGATGTACATGGAGCCGCACCCGCCGCTAGGTAAAATGTTACAGGGCTTGAGTGAGGCGTTTTTTAATCCGAACGAAGATGTTGATTTATCTTCGCTATTAAAGACGGATTACCTCAAGGGTAGTGATATGCCTAAGGGCATGGAATTTTGGGCTTATCGACTGCCATCAGCCTTGATGATGGCGCTTTCAGTTTGGTTTCTCTATCAGATCTTATTTCGGATTATCCGTTATCGCCCAGTTGCCTTTGTCTTTTCGCTGTTTGTCATTTTTGATAATGCAATGGTTTTGCACTCGCGTGCTGTCATGCTTGAGGGGATTCAGTTCTTTTTCATTCTGTTATCGATTTGGTATTTCGTTCGCACGGTCACCAGTGACAAGCCTATTACTGTAAAGCACTATTTAATTCTAGGTTTAAGCGTTGGGCTTGAGGTGGCAACAAAGGTCAATGGGTTGGTGTCAATTTTATTATTGGGCATGTTGTTACTTGAAGATAAAGGTAAGCAGCTACTCGATAAGCAGTTTTTGCCGGTTGTCGAGCGAACGGTTCTGGGCAGTTTGGCGTTTTTTGGTGGTTTAGCCGCAGTGTTTTTGTTGGTGTTTTATGTGCATATCGGGATGGGCACGCATGTAGAGCCTACAAAGAAGTACAAGGCGTCACCTGAATATTTAACTTCCCTTAAAAATAATGGTGGCTTTAGCTTTACGACTTTTCGTTTAGGCTTTAAAGATAATTTGCGCTATATGTCTGAGTATGCTGATGGTGTGCCGCGCTTGGATATCTGTAAAGAAACCGAAAACGGAAGTTACTACGCTAAATGGCCTTTTGGCGGTAAGGGTATTAATTACCGCTGGAGTAAAAATAATGTAGATGGCGTAACCAAAGTTAGCTACTCCTATTTAGTGGGCAACCCGCTCATTTGGTTGACGGTTGTGTTGGGAATACTGGTCTCTATTAGTTTAATTTTGGGGCGGTTTATTTTTGACTTGCCGATAAAGGATGAGCGGCTGTTTATGTACATACTGTATTTTACTGGTATGTATCTCAGTTACATGATTGCCATCGCCCAAATTGACCGGGTGATGTACCTTTACCATTACTTTGTGCCTTTGTTGTTTGGCATTATTAATGCGGCGTTACTTTTTGCTTATATCTTTAAGGAGCCATTGCAGCAAGGCTCGCGCTTAACTTGGGTTAACCTGGGTGTTTTAGGGGTTCTTGTGGTGGCTATGTTTGCGTATTTCTCACCGTTTACATTTGGAATACCCATTACAGAATCTCAATTTGAGCTGCGTAATTGGTTTTCTCTTTGGGATATCGAGGTGGTGAGGTAACGCTATGAGTAAATTAATTCAGTGGGCGCACTGTGCGCTGGCGCTAACATTGGAAAAGCCAAAAGAAGTTGGGTTTTCAGCTTTAATGGCATTGTTTTTGGGCGTTGCGATTTATCATTCCACGCCGCCAATGGTGGATAAAGTGTTTGCATTGCAGATCCATAAAAATAAAGTGCCCATTAAGACGGTATCGCAAGAGCGCGATATAGCAAGAAGCCAAACAGTATGGGTAGATAAGCTAATGCTAAAAGATGGTGCACGAATAGTGCATCCTAAGCTTGGGGTTATTGGTTTTGGCGATACATTTTTTATTGATGTTGAATCTGACTTCACCGTGAAAAAAGCTGGCGTTTATTACTTTATCCCAGGTAGTGATGATGGCTTTTCTTTGGATGTTGACGGCAAGCGGTTGTGCGCTTTCGAAAAAGATCGCCCCTATGCTACCCAGCGTTGCCGAGTCGAGCTGGACGAAGGCACTCACAACTTCAAACTGTCTTATTTTCAGGGTGGCGGACATGCCGGCTTAACATTGGCCTATCAGTTTAAAGGTGATCGCAAGCGCCGCTGGGTTGGTGAGAATAGCCGCTACCTAAGTTTCGATTAGATTTGCCGGTATGTTATATAAAAGCCCTCGTTAATACGGGGGCTTTTTCGTTGTGCTTTTATGGTGTTGAAGTATCCATTCTACAAGCAGTTTAACGCGCTCTAACCGGTACCTGCCTGGCGGGTAAACAATGTTACAGGGGCTTTCTTGTTGATGCCAATCTTGCATAATGGCGACGAGTCGCCCATGTTTAATGGCCTCCTCTACATACAATGATGGCAGTCTGCCAATGCCAAGCCCTTCCTCGCAAGCTGCCATCATGATATGGCCATTGGCGCAGCTAAGTTGCGGCTGCACTTTATATTCGCAATGTTCTTGCCCTTTGGTAAAGCTCCAGTTCGTCAGGCTGCCCGCAATAATACGGTGTTTGGCTAGCTCTCTAGGGTGTTGCGGCTCGCCATAAGATTCTAGGTATTTCGGGCTTGCAACCATTGTGGGACGGTAAAGGCAGAGTTGCCTGGCAACCAAGGAAGAGTCGTCCAAAGGGCCCATGCGAATAGCCATATCGAATTGGCTAGCAATTAAGTTTTGGTGGGTAGAGCTGAAGTCCAGCAGCACCTGAATATTGGGGTGTTGTTGCATAAAGCTCATTATTGCGGGGGCAATATATTGCTCGCCAAAAATACCGCCGACGGATGTGATTTGAATCACCCCGCTGATGCTTGCTTGAACGGCTTGAAGGTTGGTCTCGGCTTGCTCTACCAGCTGAATCGCTTGTCTGCACTCATTCACAAATGCACTGCCTGCCACCGTTAATTTCAGTTGGCGGGTTGTGCGATGGAATAACTGAACTTGGTAGTGGGCTTCAAGTTTTTTTATCTGCTGACTAAGATAAGCTTTAGAGCAGCCTAATCTATCCGCCGCAAGCGTTAAGCTTTGGTTGTCGGCAACGGCAATCAGTGCTGCAATGCGCTTTAGATTTTCTGTTTTCATATGTAAACAATCTTTTAACTTTGAGGGTGATGATAAACAGTTGTCGTATCGTTACGCTAGCGCCATCGTTTATTTGTGAACAATTTATGAGGTGAATAAAGCTTATGGATACGATTGATTGTACCCCTAGCGTGATGGAAAAGCGGTTGCTTGGAAAAAGTGGCTTAGTGACATCGGCTATTGGCTTGGGTTGCTGGCAGTTGGGCGGTGACTTTGGCCCAGTGGATAATGTTCGGGCCTTCTCGGTGTTGGCTGCGGCAGATAAGTGCGGTGTACATTTCTGGGACACCGCTGATGTTTATGGTTCTGGTTTGAGTGAAAGCCGCATGGGCGCCTGGCAGCGGCAGAACCCTGGGACGCGAGTTATCGTCAGCAAGGTTGGGCGCAATAGCGAGCTGCACCCCAGTGGTCACCAGTATGATCGCATGCGCAGAAGTATTGAGGGTACGCTCGAGCGCTTGCAGGTCAGTTCGCTCGATTTAGTTCAGCTTCACTGTATTCCGTTTGAGGTGTTGAAGGGGGATCAGGTTTGGCGTTGGTTGGAAGACTTCCGCTCTGAGGGTTTGATTAAGCACTATGGTGCTAGTGTTGAAACTGTTGAAGAGGGACTCGAATGTTTAAAGCGGCCCAATTTAGCTTCGTTGCAAATCATTTTGAATATCTTTAGGCAGGATGCTGTTGATGAATTATTGCCAGCCGCCGCGGAAGCTGGTGTGGGCATTATTGCGCGTTTGCCACTGGCAAGCGGCTTATTAACTGGTAAGTTTACTGAGCAAACACATTTTGATCGCAGCGATCACCGCCACTTTAATGCCGATGGCCAAGCCTTTAATGTTGGGGAAACCTTTTCGGGCTTGGGTCTAGAAAATGGGGTTGCGCTAGTTGAAAAGTTAAAAGCCATTTTGCCATCGGGTGTGCCCATGTCCCAATTGGCGTTGCGTTGGGTTTTGGACCACCCGCAGGTGAGTTCGGTGATTGCTGGTGCCAGCAGTGTTGAGCAAGTACAGCAAAACGCCGCCGCTGCTGTATTGCCGCCACTATCCAAAGAGCTGCACCAACAGTTACGAGACTTTTATTTTAATGATGTACGCCCTCTTGTGCGTGGTAGCATTTAAAGTTATCTAGCAATAAAAATAATAGAGGAGAAGCGTATGACCGTAAAAATTAGTGGCAAGTGGGCTTTGGTTACGGGAGCAAGCCGCGGGGTAGGGCAGCAAATTGCGCTGGGGTTAGCTAATAAGGGTGTGAATTTGGTGATTCAGTCGCGCGATATTGCGAATCAAGCGGCAACTATGGCATTACTCGAAGGTAAAGGCGTTAGTGTTCATCAGGTGGCTGCCGATTTAGAGCGTCCAGAAAGCATTGCTGCTATGGCTGAACAGGCTGAGTCGCTTAGTGGTGGTATTGATATTCTTTACAATAACGCTGCCATAATGACGCAATTTTTAAATATCTTCGAGGTGCCTGTCGAAGATTATTACCGCAGCTTTCAAGTGAATGTTTATGCCGTTATTCAATTGTGTAACTACTTTGCGCCGCGCATGAAGGCGCGCGAGTTTGGCCGGATTATTAATACCACCTCCGGCATTAAGGATACGCCCAATTTGGATGCTTACAGCATTACCAAGGCTGCTCTCGATAAGTATACGCGGGATCTCGCGGTAGAAATGGCCAATACTGGCGTGCTGGCTAATTTGTTGGACCCTGGTTGGTGTCGCACAGATTTGGGTGGCCCCGAGGCATGGAACGATGTGGCTTCTGTATTGCCTGGCGCATTGCTGCCGGCCATGCTCGGTAAAACGGGTGATGAAGAGCCGCGCGCCATGTTGTTTGCTGCACAGGATTACGCCGGGATCGATATCTAGAAGCTGTTTTATTTGTAGGTGCTTTTTTACTTGCGGGTACTTTTTTATTTGTAGGCACTTTGGCCCAAGGGTATAAATATCCTTGGGCTTTTTTGTTGCTCAAAATATTATGAGTAAGAATTTTCGGCAATAAAAAAGCCGATACTCGAAAGTATCGGCTTTTTTATGAATAATGGCGCGCTCGGGAGGATTCGAACCTCCGACCGCCTGGTTCGTAGCCAGGTACTCTATCCAGCTGAGCTACGAGCGCGTCTTTCCTCTAAAGGCTGTACTTGCCCTGTCGAGGTCGCGCATATTACGGATAAGCTTCTGATTGGTCAAGCGTTTTATTGCGAAAAAAGTATTTTGTTGTTTCTGTATTCGCAGCTGAGTGCTTCGTCTTTACATTTCTTTTCTAATACTAAATAAAATGGTCTTACTGGAAAACTCCACATCATAATTTTTGAAGTGGGTAATTAGGGTGTCTTCGCTGAATATATCAAGCACAGAAAATAGAGGGTTGTTTATTTCGGCTGGCGTTAGTGCTCGGCGGTACGAAAAGTAGCCTAGCGAAAGAACTTTGCCTAGCGCTTTTGCGCCTTCGTATCGTTTGCTTTGCTCCATGGTTAGCCAAACATTATTCAGTATGCGTTGGCTTTCGCTGGTTGCTTTATCGCGAATACTGCGTGCGGAGGCCAACAGCTGGTCGGTATTCATTAGCTTTGGCGACAGCAGATGAAGATCGGTACTGCGGCGGTTTTTGTTCCAGAAGTGGCTAGGAAATTCGGGTGTTTGGTTATTGGCTGTGCCGCTGAAGGTGAACTTGGGTAGGTGTCCATCGCTGGCTACACAAATGGGGGATTTAAGCAGTGCACAGATGCCTGCAATAAAAAGTAGTACGAATGCAAAGCCTCGCTGTTGTTGCAGGATGCTAGCGGTTATTTTAATCGCTGTGGGCATTCGCGTTACCTCTGTGCTGGTGAAGCAGCACAATATGCGGTGATTTTGTGTTTGGTAGGCGCTACACGTTGCGTTGGCCACCAAAATAGATGGTGGTTTGGCGCGTAAAGAGCCTTCGTTAAACACAGCTTAAATGAAAGTGGCCGCTCGAGGTTATAACGTTATATTTAGTGATTATATTGCTTATAACTTATGGTCTTAGGCACTGTTTCAGCTTATTTTAGGTAATATATTCGGGGGCTTTAAGGTGAGTGACTGCTTACTTTTTTGTGGTGTCTTAGGTGGTCATAACCTTAGCGCACTGAATGTGGTTAAGTTATGGAATTATTGTCTAAGCGGTGGTGCCTGTAAGAACTGTTTAAAAGCATCGGTGTTGGAATAGTGTGTGAGTAAAACCTCGTAGGTGTCGCCGTCTTCGTCGGTATGGCGTATTTTGGCTAGCGCATAAGCCAGTTCGGGAATAAGCCATAGTTTTGTTTCTTTTTCCCCGTCACCGGTGCGGGTTAAAACGGTCGCTGGGTAAGGTTTGCCTTTAAAGGTCATGCTGGTATCTGCTTCGCGCTTGAACTGGTAATGCTTTGTTTGATTTCTACGTACAAAGGTGTAATCAAACGATTTTTGATGTGGGTTTTGCGCGAGGTCACGCTGTAACTGAAGTTGATAAAGCGTGGGATCTAGTGCCTTTTGAACTAGGCTTTGAGCGCCTTCGTGTTTTTTACCTTTGGTATAGCTGGCGCTGAGGCTTTCCCAATCGAATGCGAGTTGCTCTTGCTTTTTTACGCCAAAAATTTTGCGCTCATAACTGTACTTGTGTGGGCGTAACGTGTTGTTAAATATACTAAAGTCACTATTTTCTTCGATTTTCGCCATAAAGCTTTTCGCCTTCGAGCTTAGCGTGTAGCGATTACCCTTTTTTATGAGTGTGCGCGTCATAGTGATATTCAGATTGGAGTACTCCCCTTCATAGGTCGCTTCAAATAACGGGGTTGCCAGTGCTCCGGTTGGTGCTAAATGCGTCAATAGCAGTGCTAGCAGTACCAGTGTAAAAGGGCGTTGCATACGCATAAGTGCTCCAAGGGTTATCTATTGTCTATTTCGCTTGATTTTAAGTGCTGGCGGCTGAAGCGGGGCTTAACAGGTGGCACTGCTTTATCAGCTCTGGCACGTTTATAAAGGCTTAAAGAGTTTTTAGGTATTCGACTAAATCCCATCGTTGGGCATCGCTTAGCGGTGGTAGCGCTTCACCATTAAGTTGTGCTGTTCGGCCTGCGGCATATTCATGGCCGGTATTAAAATTGGCCGGTAGTGTTGTATCAAAGGTAAAGCCGTTAAACCCTGAGGATACAAAACCGACTTTTATCGGGTCGAATTCGCGCGCGCCGACTTCAAATCGGTTTGGGCGGTAGCGGCCGTTTTCGGGGTCGCCAGCGCGCTTTTTGGGGAGTAATAGCTCGTAAAGCGAAGGTACCGAGCCATTGTGCAAATAGGGTGCAGTTGCCCAAATGCCATTCAGTGATCGCGCTTTGTATGCGAGTAGAGAATTGAATGGTTGGGCGGTGGTGTCTGGCTGGTAGTTCCCGTTTTTTATGGTGCGCTCAATTTCGTTTTCAAAAACTGAGGAGGCCATCATATAAAGCCAGTCGAGCCAGCGCCGAATAATCCATTTATCTGGGTCTGGTGTTGTTACTGTGCCGCGTGTAACCGAGGTAAGTATCATGGCCACGGGGGCTTCTTCAGGAATATATAACCCACCAGCTGGCTGCTGCTGAATTGTGTGCTTGAAGTTGCCCGATTTTCCTGTGTAGTTAACGCTATTTAATGCCATCAGCGGGTCTGTGCCTACTTCATCTAAGCCAGACATCTTTGCAATGATCACGCGATCCCAGTTGTTGTGGTCGATAACTTCATGGCAGCTTAAGCAATAGCGTTCGTAGATGAGCTCGCCGCGTGCTGCTTTTGTTCTATCTATTTTGCCGAGTATGTCTTCTGGCCATTTGGGGGATTTTAAACGCTGTAAGTGGTGTTCCAGCCGGCGAAGGTTGACGAGGTCGATAGAGGATTTAAAGTCTACGCGCTTTTGTTTTTTGCTCTGGCCAGAAATTTTAGCCGACAAGCTAAAGCCTGCTTCTTGTGCTGTCCAATCTAGGGTGCCAAAAACGCCAATCACTTCGCCGGCATTTCGCCCTAATGGCCCAACGCCGGCATTGCTGGCAATGCCGTTCCATTGCACATAATCGGAATGGGTAATATCCCATAAAAACGGGTAGCTTACGGGGGCGTTAGGCTCGTTGAATATGAGATCGCGTAAGCGAAAAAGCTGCTCGCGCGAAAGGCCTGGGTAGCCGGGGTTGGTTGAGCGCAGGCGGTCAAAAATAACCGCAAAGTTCTTGTTGCCGATAATGGTTTTATCTACGCCCTCTAGTACGCGCGCGGCTTGCTCGGGGGTAAGCATGCGGCTGTGGTCTTTGTTGGTGGCGAGTAACAGTAAGCTGTGAACCTGTTTTTTATTGATGACATGTTTAAGCACGCGGTTATAAATGCGGCCAAAGGCGTCTAGCCGTGCATAGCCGTATTCCACCGTTGAATGGTTAACGCCGTTATAAAGCATAAGGTTATTTGCCCATTCTTTTAGGCTGGCAATAACCTCGTCTTTTTGCGTGAAGTCTCCATTGCGAGCTAACACGCGCTGGGTAAAGTGCTCTAACTTTGTGGCTGTTACCAGTGTTTTTCGCATGCTGCTTTCTAGTTCAGCAAGGAAGCCTGGCATATCGGCCATAGTTGGCCCACCGTCAATACGAATCGCCTGACCTCGGTAATTTATTTGCCCTGTGTGACAAGCCGCGCAGGTGAGGCCAATGTAGGACTTGCCTTGGTAGGTGTCTTTTACAAAGCCAACTGGAAGGCCATCGGGGTTGAAGAAAGTCGGTTTTTGCGGCAAGTAGCGATACTTATCGATTAAGGCGTTGTCGCGAAATAGCTCAGTGGAATCCGGTTGCTCCAAAGCCATAAAAAGGTCGTACGGTAGTAGGTTAGAGCCTTGCGTTGTGTTGTAAAACCACAGGCTGTCGGCGTTATCCCAGCCTTGCTCTAAATAGCGCGGTGTGGGGTAGCTTTCGCCAAGGGCCCCGCTAGGCATCGCGATAGCCCCGCGGTTGGGGTCGGTATCCCAGTTTTGGTAAAGCTTGCCTATAGACAGGGTAATTAGCATTGCGCTGGCAATTGCGAGGCAAAGTAACAAAAGTGGTCGCGAGGCTTTTTTGAGAAGACTTAAAAGGCTGAGTAATAGGCTAATCATATGGATCCTTATGAGAATCTATCTACTTCGGTTTTATTATTGTTATGGAACTGTTGTATTGCCGCATAACAGCTCGGCCCTTTATTTTAGCTGCTTAAATGAAAAAGCCTTTAGACTTAAATGCATATTAGCCTTTTATTGCGTCCATATTTTGGCAGATAAAGAGAGCAATCTTAATTTTGGTTGAAAAGTGACCGATTTCGCACGTAAAAAGGGGGCTGGTTCCTCGAGCTTTTCTGTTCAAAATGTATACTGTTTGAAATCTTTTTAAGCATTTTTGGATGTGAATTATGTTGTTTCCGTCTTGTAAAGCTGTTGCTTTTCGTTGTGGTGTACTGGGGTTGTCGATATTCATGCTGGCAGGTTGCGAAGAAGCAAGCCGCCAAGATACAGCTGAATTAGCGGATGACGAAATAGAAGTGAGCCCTAAAGCACAGAGCAGTAATGTTGCCTTGGTAAGCTCTGTTAAAGTGCGATTTGCTTCAGGTGTTGCGGTGGCCGGCGATAGTAGTGAGTTAAAAGTGCTTCTTGATGGTAAAGAGGTCGACGGGGTGGTGACTTACAGTGAAAGGCAGCACCAGCTTACATTTCAGCCCCGTGAGGCTTTAAAGCCAGATACCCGCTATACAGTGCAAATGGCCGATGTGCTTGCATATGATGGTGCTGTGGTACCTGCGCAGCAGTGGGCTTTTAATACCACCGGCGCTGTGGGAATGACGGCGCAATGGGTGCTAGATAGCTGTATGTCGTCTGATGATATTGCTTTGCTGGCGGCTATTAATAATGAGCGTGAAAGCGGTGTTGGCTGTAGTGGTTTGCCCGTCTCGCCCGCGCCGGCGTTATCTTGGCATTGTGACCTTGCTGGCGTCGCCTATGAGCATTCTGCGGACTTAGCGAGAATGGGCGTAGTGGGGGATGTAAGCAGTAGTGGTAAAGGTGTAGTCGAGCGTGTGAGTGAGGCGGGTGTTGTATGGCGCGGTGTGGCAGAGAATACGTTGGTCACCGAGGGGGAGGGCGCGCTAGTTGCGATGGATGCCGCCTTAAGTAATTTCACTCAATGTGAAAACCTGCTAAATCCAGCGTTGACTCATATTGGCGTAGCGTCGGCACCTTCATTGGCTGGCGCAGAGCATCAGTTTTGGGTGCAGCTGTTAGTGCAACAGTAGTGCATCGCTAGCGCCTCAAAACGGTTGTTGATTCCGCTCGGCGGCCGAATACGGCCGTTCAAACGAATATCTGGTTAAATCATAGACACCAAAAGGCGAAAACCCTATTGTGAAGGTAGAGTCTTAAAATAGATATGCTTTCGCAGGGGTTGTTCATGGTGCTTCCAAAAATGCGTTTTTCGTTATCGGCTTCTGCTGGTGAAGAGCCACAAAATGGTGCTGTCAGTCCTGTGGCGCGCTTAGCATTGGAGCTAGGGCAGTGTGAAAACTTTGATCATTTAGCGGCTAGTTTAAAGTCTGGTCTAGAAGAGGCTGGCTTTAAAGGGTGCTTCTTAATGAGCTGCTTTGGCTTTAACCGGGAAACTCGCTTTGGCCGCTGGAATAGCCGTTATGTCTTCCCTTTGCGATCCGATTTATCTGAAGTTAAGCCTGTTTTAACGATTCGTGACGATTTAATTATTGTGAGTAGTGGCTACTTTACCTTGGTGATTGGGCAGGCTGCGGAGCAGATGAAAAAAAATAGCTCGGTGCAAAGTGATTTGTTGATGCTGGGAGAGAGCACGCGCCTTTGGGTTAAATCCTACACTACGCAAGTTGATCAACAATTCGATTCACTTAATCACCGCAAGGCCAGTTGCCAGCAATTGTTGGATATTGTGCACCAGCTTGATCAATCTGGCCGCGACTTAACGAGTGGTCACAACCAAATGTTAGCAACCATTAATGCGGGTATTCCCGAAAGCATCGCGCAACTTGCTCTTAATGATAAAGATATGGACGTTGTTTTGGACGAGTTCGATGAAATTGGCCGCGCTTATACAATATTTACCAAACAGCAGATGGAGCTAAATCGCCAGCTGAAAGAGCAGGTAAGGTCTATTGCCGGCTTTTTACTGCCGCGAGAGCAGCATTAATTCTCCACTCTCGATCGTCCAAAGTGCGCTTAATTTGCGTATCTATCCTCTGAGTAACGTCTTCATTGGCTTGTATCCCGCGTGAGACGGGGGCCACATTCTGACTTTGTGCTATTGTATTTGCCGGCAAAGTGTTTCGATGTGCGGAATTTGCCTGCTAGAATGTGGTCTGATTGTGACCTAAAATAATTAAAGTCTAGACTTCTATTCCATTTCAGAGAGATAAGACTATGACCAAGCGTATTGTCTGCGTTGTTGCTTTGGCTGCAGCGATATCAATGTTACAAGGGTGTGCTGATACCCCAGTTTACAAGCGTGGCAACTTAGCAAAACCCGAAATGGGCTGGGCTCCTGACCCAATGGAAGCTGGGCTTCAAAAACACATCTATTTCGCAAAAGAAGCATCTTCTGGTGGTGCTGAAGCAGCGGGCGGAGGTTGTGGCTGTAACTAAGCCCATTAGTGACTATGACAAAAGTAATGAAAAAGCAAAATGCTTCCTCTCGTCTAATGGCCCTATCTGCGGCGGCTGTTGCTTTACCGGGCATTAGTGCGCCGGCACAGGCGGCTGCGCCAACGGAAACGGTTATTGGCTATCGCTATACCGCCTATAACGAAAGTACATTAGATGCAGATGATGTCGCCAGTGGTGACCTTGGTCGTTACGATATTAATGTTAACCAGTGGAGCTTGTTAACGCCTATTGGCGCGCATTGGTCGCTGGCTGTGAATATCCAAGACGAAACTTTATCTGGTGCGTCTCCATGGTATGTACAGCCCAAAGAATTGGGTGACGACGAGATTGATTACAATACGCCGCAAGTCGTTATGTCTGGCGCGTCTCCTGGTAGTGAGTACGGTAATATTATCGGTATTGATGAGCATCGAACAGATGCCAGCGTAGCAACATCTTACTATTACGATGGCGGGTCTATTTCTGGTAATTTGGCCTTTTCTACCGAAGATGATTACGAGTCGGTTAGCTTTGGTTTATCGACAGAGCGCGAGTTTGACAAAAAGCAGACTGTGGTTGCCACGGGCTTTAGTTATTCTGACGATGATATTTTTTATGAAGATGAATCGCGCGTTGTAAAACGCAATACTAGCGACCCTTTGCCAGATAATGCCGGCAAAACCAATGCTTCCTTTTTTGTTAGTGCATCGCGCATATTGGGGCCTAATAATATTATTTTGGGTGGCATTAGCTTTGCGACTAAAGAGGGGCACCTAAGTGATGCCTATAAGCGTTTTGATAAACGCCCGCAAGAGAAAGATTCCTACACGTTAAATTTATCTTATCGCCATTATGTTAAGTCTATTCAGGGGGCTTGGCATTTTGATTATCGTTACTATGACGATACTTGGGGTGTAGTATCAAATACGTTTAGTGTTGCTTTGTATAAAAATTGGGAAAAACTTCAAATTGTTCCCTCTATGCGTTACTACGGTCAAAGCGCTGCGACCTTTTACGATATCTATTCGCTTTACCGCAAAGATGGTATACCTGCTAGCGAGAATAACGGCAAAGATTACGCAAAGTGGGATTATTATTCTGATGATGCGCGCTTGTCTGATTACGCCTCTTTTGCGTTTGGTTTAAAAGTGGTTTTCAAGCAGAAGCCGGTGGATTGGGTGCTGGGTCTAGAGTATTACATGGCTGATGAAGAGTTCTTGCCGGGTAACTCGGATTACCTTTCCCACCCAGGTATGATTCAATATACGCGCTTTACTTTTGGTGTTGACCACCGTTTTTAATGGCGTTATTTAATGTGCCTTTTAAGGCGATGGGCACGCTGTGCCAAATTCGCTTAATGGCCGAGTCCCAGTCGCAGGCAGAGCACATTGCTCAGCCTGCGATTAGTAGGATAGCTGACCTCGAAAATCGTTATTCACGTTACATCCCCTCCAGTTTAATCTCTCGAATAAATGCTAATGCAGGCGCCCAGCTCACACCGCTGGACGCCGAATCGCATGCGTTATTTTCTTATGTTGCCAGTGCCTTTGAGCAAAGTGATGGTTTGTTTGATGTCACCTCTGGCGTTTTGCGCAAAGCGTGGAATTTTCGAAAAGTGGGGCCTCAATCGAGTTTACCTGCCCGCCATTCACTACCCACGCAGCAGCAGTTAGATGCTTTGCTGGACTGTTGTGGTTGGGCAAAAGTCGGCTGGGGTGGTGAGCGCAGTATTCAGTTGCCGGCAGGCTTTGAGATTGATTTTGGTGGCTTTGTTAAGGAGTATGCGGCAGATAGCGCGCTATCAGTATTGCGCGAAAAAGGTGTTTCTTCAGCTATGGTTGACTTGGGAGGAGATATTGCCGTTTTTGGCGGCGGTTGGCCGATAGCCATAAAAAAGCCTCGCGCGCCTAGCGAAAAGTTAACTCAGCTCAGTTTGCGAGGTGGCGGGTTGGCTACCAGTGGTAATTACGAGCGCTTTTTTATGCTGAATAACAAGCGCTATAGCCATATTTTAAGCCCCTTTACGGGCTGGCCAATAATTACGCCGGCCAGTATCAGTGTTGTTGCCGATAGCTGCTTAGTCGCGGGGACAGTGAGTACAGTGGCTATGCTGGCAGGGGAGAGCGACTGCTTGGAATATTTAGACGCTTTTGATTTGCCGTATTGCTGCGTTTTTAATGATGGTCGTGTTGTAAATCAGTTTTAACTTCTAGGCACTAAGCGATTTAGTGATTGCTGAACGCAAGGACTTTAAACCGCTTGGTATTGGTAAGCGTTTCTTGTTGCTTAAAATAGCGGCTGGCTTTTTTCTCTATGCCAATAAAGCTATTAACTACAAAAAAGGCGTGCCCTTTTGGGCTAAGCTTTTGGCTTGCGTTATCTAAAAATTTATCCGTTAAGTCGCCGCTAATGCTAAAGCCTTGATGAAATGGTGGGTTGCATAAAATGCAATCGAATGTGCCTTGTATTTCTGCCCCAGCATCCGCGGCGATAATATCTAGCTCAAGGTTATTGGCTTTTGCACTTGCTGCAATGGCTAATAGTGCTGCGGCATTGTTATCGGTTGCGGTGAAGTTTTTGCAGCCCCAGTGGCGGCTACCAAAGGTTAGCAGCCCGTAACCACAGCCCAAATCGAGCTGGTTGTGCGGCTGTATATTGTGATTTTGCAGGTACTTTTGTGTGACCTCTAAAAGCAGCTTGCTGCCCTCGTCTATTTTCTCGAAGCCAAAAACGCCAGGCTTGCTCAGTAATGTTTGGTTATTGAAGCTGCCGATATCGCGCAATTGGTTGTAATTTTGGGTATCGAGAGGGGCAGCATCGATGTTGGCAGACGAAAAAGCACCGTAGTGTGCATCTTTATTCTTCTTGGTGGCCAAGCTTTTTAAAAATAAGGTTTGGGTTTTCTTTAAGTAAGTTTTTATCCCTTCACCTTTTAGGCCTGCAAGGTGCAAGGTGGCGTCGCTTTTAAGCGTTTTAGCTGCGTGATTGAGTGTGTGGTGGGCTAGAGGCTTTTCTTTGCTTATGCGAATGAATACGTGTTGTGTTTGTGGTGTGATAGCTTCAGCTAATTGAGCATCGTTGAATTCGCTGTTAATGCCCAGCGCCAGTGCTTGTGTGTGGATGTCGTAGCGGTTTGTGCACAGCGAAAGCTTTGCGCTGGTTTGCGCTAGTAGAGGCAATATGGTTAGAGAGTTTTCGTCTGCGAACCAAGTGCAGTGCTGCCCAGTGGGAACCTGCTGTAGTTGGCTAAGTAATAATGTAATCGCGAGGTCTTGCGTCATAGCGTTATGGCAGATTAATTTCGGCAGGGGTGAGCGGGCGGTATTGGCCAGGCGTTAGGGTGGAATCTAGCTCAATGTGGGCGACGGCTTCGCGGTGTAGCGCGTTAACTTTATTACCCGTTGCCGCCAGCATTCTTTTAACTTGGTGGTAGCGCCCCTCGGTTATTTCAAGCAAACAGCAGTTTTGTGTTAGAGGGGTGACTTTGGCTGGTTTGGTAGGCTTGGTGTCGTTGCGCAATTGCATGCCGTTTTGCAGTTGTTCAATAGCGTCCGCACTAATGGGCTCAGCTGTGGTGACCCGATAACGCTTGCCTAATACCTTGTGGGGTGATGTGATCGCGTGGTTCCAATCGCCATCGGATGTAATCAGTACTAGCCCTGTTGTGTCTATATCCAAGCGCCCAGCAATTTGTAGGTTGTTTCTGTGGCTTGGGTGCAGTGTTTTAAGGTTGAGTAAATCAAAAACGGTTGGGTGGTCGGCATCGGTATTCGCGCAAACAGTGCCTTTGGGCTTGTTTAGCATCCAGTAAATTGGCGTAGCTTCGTTTAAGCTTTTTCCATCCAACGTAATGGTTTGGCCTGATCGGGTTGCGGTGTTGCTTTGGGTGCAGCGGTTGTCGTCAATTAAAACGCGGCCGGCTCGAATCGCTAAGGTAGCTTCTTTACGAGACAGGCCGCTGTTATTGGCAACAAAGCGATCTAGGCGCATATTTAATTTAGCCTAAGCTTTTTTCACCAGCTTCTACAGTTTGGTAAATAAGTGTGTTGATCGTCATAGGGCCTACGCCGCCCGGTACCGGGGTGTAGGCGCTGGCGCGCTCGGTTAGCGGGCCAAGCTCTATATCGCCTACGCCACCAGGGTGGTAGCCTGCATCCACAACAACGGCGCCGTCTTTTATCCAATCAGCTTTAATAAACTCGGGCTTGCCAACGGCGCCTACAATAATGTCGGCCTGTTTTATATGCGTTTCAAGGTTTTGAGTGCGCGAGTGGCATATGGTCACTGTGGCATTGGCGTTTAATAGCATTAATGCCATTGGTTTGCCTAGAATAGGGCTGCGGCCAACGACAACGGCATGCTTGCCGGCTAAGGGGATATCAAAGCCCTCGAGTAAGCGCATAATGCCCTTGGGGGTGGCGGAGCCGTATGCTTCCTCGCCCATGCTCATGCGGCCAAAACCTAGGCAGGTAACGCCGTCGACATCCTTCGCTAAAGCGATTGCATCAAAACAGGCGCGCTCATCAATTTGAGGCGGCACTGGGTGTTGTAGCAAAATGCCGTGTACATCGGGGTTGCTGTTAAGCTCGTCAATTTTGGCGAGTAGTTCGGCGGTTTTGGTGCTAGATGGCATTTCTACGCGAATAGAGCCCATGCCAATGCGCTCGCAGGCATTACCCTTCATTTTTACATATGTCGCCGAGGCAGGGTCGTCGCCAACCAAAATGGTTGCGAGTATAGGGGTGCTGCCGCCTTTTTCTTTAAGGGCTTGCACGCGCAGACTGAGTTCTTCTTCGGTTTTCTTGGCAAGGGCTTTGCCGTCGAGTATGAGCGCTGTCATGGGGGTTCCTGCTGTACATAGGTGGGCGAAAATTTGCGCGCTATTGTCACATAGACACGCCGCTTCGCCAACGCTTTCACGAACGAGCAGGAACAATCGCTTTCAAACCTCGAAAGCTAAAAAATGTGAAAAATACCGTTGACGAGATAAGGGGGCGTGAGTATGATGCGCACCACTCGAAACGCAGTGTTGTTTGTGTTTCTTTGTCGGAGTGTAGCGCAGCCTGGTAGCGCGTCTGCTTTGGGAGCAGAATGTCGGGGGTTCGAATCCCTCCACTCCGACCATCTTTTTACCCGCGATACATGAAGTGTTAAGCGCCCGTAGCTCAGCCGGATAGAGCAACGGCCTTCTAAGCCGTGGGTCGCAGGTTCTTATATGTACCTTAATCTGGTGCATCAGTAAATCCGTTGGTTTCAGCTTTATGTTCCCGTAGCTCAGCTGGATAGAGCAACGGCCTTCTAAGCCGTGGGTCGCAGGTTCGAGCCCTGCCGGGAACGCATATTCATTAAAAATCAGTTATTTAAGATCTGTCTGGTCGGTTGAACTGATCGTTTTACGCACTCTCTTTTACGCCAGCCCTTGCTTATCCTGATGCACCTGTTAATCTCGGTCCTAAAAGTTATAGGTGCATCAGGATATGCATGTAAGAAAACAACAATTTCGGCATTATACGGGGCTCCAGCTTTGGACCTTTTTCGATCCGTTTAGTACCCGGGAATATCAGGGGCCGCGCCAGTATTTGGAATACTTGGCGGAAACTGGGTCGAACTCCCAGAATACAATCAAAGCAAAGGCAAACGCGCTAAAGTCTTTCTTAGATTTCCTAGGCTCCTGCTCAGAAGTTCTCGAGGGGCGGCAGCCAATTAACGCCCCTGGGAAAATCCTCAGCCGAATTTTGATGATGTATCCGGTTTATCTTGCTGAAGCTGATATGTCCCCCAATTCTTTTGTTGTTGCAGTTGCAAAGCGAACTGGGTTTGGTGGTGTTTCTAAAAGTTCGGTGGCTTCGTATCTCTCAGCCATCAATGGCTTTATTAGCTTCAGTGATATTGAGTGGATTGGTCAGCAGGCTCTCGATCAGGACTCGGTTGTCGACCTGTTTGTAGATGAGGGTGATTTGATGGCTGAGCTTCGCCGCATCGACCATCTATCGTCTTGTGAACGAATATCTGTCGTTTCTCGCTCAATGCTAGCCGGAGTAATCAGTGGCGGCCCAAAACAGATTCCAAGGCCGGTCCTGGCCATGCCGAAGCGATTCAAAGCTTCCGAGTCTTCTGACCTCGAAAGGTATGAAAAAGCTTTCCCTGCGTCGCGAATTGTAGACTTAATTAAGCATGCGTCTAGCTACCGTGACGTTTGTCTGTTTTCGTTATTGGCTGGCACGGGAGTTAGGACCTCTGAGGCACTTCAGCTCAGGCTCGAAGATATCGACGCAATAAATGAAGTCGTAAAAATACTTCCCTATGCGGAACGAATTCAGAAATACGGTGATCTATCCGACCACGAAAAAACCAAGCTAGCATTCAAGGGTAGGGCCAGCTCCGACGTTGTTTTTTTGGAGCCTTTTAGGTCGTACTTTTTTGATAACTTGATGCGGTATATGGATCGAGAGCGGGGCTTGGCATACCCCGGGCACAATTTCCTTTTTGTCACGCTTGCCAATAATCGAAAAGGAAACCCAATGTTCTTGGGTGATGCCTGTTCAAATAATAGAACTTTCAAAAAAACGCAAAATAAATTAGGGATAGCCCCCTCTTACTCCCTGCATTCGCTGAGGCATTTTTATGGGGTGTGGCTTAGGAACTTTGCGCCCCACTCTCATGGATATGGCTATCCGTTGTCAGTTGTGCAAAGGGCTATGGGGCATCAGTCAATAAAATCTACCGAAATATATTCCTTGCTTGATAAGCTGGTCTACCTCGAATTTATAGAGGCAACCAACCATACCCTTAAGGCGTTGGGTTTCGATTTTGAAAGAGTTCGCAATGAGGCATCAAAAGATCCCACTCTGATCAACTAAAGCCGGACATTATTATTGGTCAAAATTAAATACTTATCTTTTGGCTGTTTGTGATTCGCGCGCGATTAGAAACGATTGCCGTTAAATGGTTATTCCCATTCTATATGGTCGAATTGCTTGGCATAAGCTCATTTCTATTCGAATACCTACTTTTTGCTCGAATTGTCTTTAGTATCCGGTCAATCTCCTCAGGCGTGAGATGGCTGCGCCCCCTGAGTTCATCATTCGGCTTTCTCGAGCCTCCCACTGCCCGTAAAATGAATATAATACGGAAATTTTGGGTAATGCATGTGTAAAAATCAACTAATGCTGGGTCGCTTGAACGCTGCGCAGCAGCGTTTTTCAGGTATTGCAAGTTCTATTCGCAGAGGCATGACTTGTTAATCAGCTGTTTTGAGCAGTATAGTCTAGAGCCATTTGCGGGACTATTTTTTTTCAAACATTAGGTTTACAGATTCGAAGATCGCCTCAAACTGATTTATAGTAATCTTATCAAAAGAGGTGTAGGTAGCACCGCTTTTCGCTAAGGCATTCGCAGGAGAGTAATGATTGAATCGATTGATTTTAAGGTGATTGTTGATTTGGGGGATTATCTGTCGATCTTTCCCTTTTATTTCGCCATCTTTGATATTTGGGTGATCTGGAAAGGCTTTGTTAAATAGTCTAAGGTAGTCCCCCTTAGAAAAGACATCCTCAATATCTGCACTCTTGAGTCCATTAATATATTCATCAAAAAACTTAATTCGATTTTTCTGTATTATTTTCTGTTGGATGAGGCTGTCAATTTTTTCTTTATTGCTATTGTCAATATTGGAATCTAACAAACATGCAATTTTTAGTTTGCTCCCGCGTAGAAGAGACACGAAAGTTGCAACCTTATCAAGCCCACCCACAGGGACTATTGTAATATCTTCGTCCAACCCTTCGCCACCTTTCTCTTTAAGGATTGAATCCATTACTTGTAGATACACCAAGTCTGATACACCTTCAACCAATAGATTGTTGTTTGAAATGAATAGATTTTGGGCAATATTGTATCCGAGCGCGGCTTGCAATGGAAATAAGGTATTTGGGTCTTTCTCTTGAATGCTATCAGATATCACTGAACCCTTTTCAGTTTCCAAAACAGTTCTAACTCGGTGCAACTTTTCGGAATTAACCATAAACGGCGAGTGTGTTGTATAAACAACTTGATAATTTTCGGATAGCGACTCAATAAAGTCTAAGAGGTTTTCTTGGGCAGTAGCATGCAGGTTAAGCCCCGGCTCATCCAGCAATAAAATGTATGACGAATTTTTATCTTCTTGAATTTTTTTAAACCAAACAAGAAAAGAAAAGAACCAGTTGAATCCTTTACTTCTATTTTTTAATGGCAATGACACCTTCGTTCGATTGTTTCTTACACGAATATCTAATATGTGCTCTACAATACTAGTATTGTTACCCCTTGTTATATGTTTTTTATCAATTTTAAACTGAATTTCGAGATTAGAGTTTGAACCCCAGTATTCAAACAAGTCTTCTGAAATTGATGCTTCAGTTGCCTCTAATTCAGCGATGAAGTTCTCAAAATCATCTGAATCTAATATTTCATCTACATTTATATCTGCAAGCTCGAAGAGTGCCTTTGCAGTTTTTTGCTCTTCATCTTCCAATTGATCATTTTGAAGGCCTTCAATACTGATTCTTGACGGCAATGCATAATATTCATCGTAGTAAAGGAATTTTGGTGTATGAGGGGAAATCCATTTAGTGTAAATGTAGCCGTCTAGATCGCTGTCCCACGATTTATTTTCAGGGAAGTAATCCAAAAGATCATTCAGGTAATCTATGGTCTCTTCGGTATCTTCATTTGCACCTATAGACCCAATGACTTTCATTACTGAGACTCGTGTCCGTGATGACTTTAATTGCGTTTTGATTGCCTCATCTATAATCGTAGATGTATCTAATTGAGCATCCCAAAAGGCCTTATAATCTGCCTTGATACCCGATATGGTCACGGAGTTGTCATACTTTACTATTCTCGAGAACGAGGTTTGCGTAAATACTGAGGCACCTAGTTCATCATTGATTTCTTCAATCAAAGCGTCTGAGATTTGAAAGGTTGCAGTAACTGCTTTAGGGTTTTCCTTCGACTTGTCAAGAGACTTCTTTTCTTTGCGCGGGTAATCGTGTGTAGTGTTAAATTTGAATGAGTCATCGCTCTCAAAATAGTTTGTTTTTGCTAGTGACTCGAGAACTGTAGTCTTACCAGACTCATTCATGCCTACCAATGCGGTGATCTTTTCATCTAGTTCAAAACTTTGGTCGAATTCAATACTCTTATACTTGTGGATACACGCATCTTTCAGTGTGATTAGCATGCTGTTTCTAATCTCCATAGCTGTATGTGACCGGACATCGCTGCAATGCACGGTAGTTCAATTAACTCCAAAGAGAGTCTTGGGTTATATAGGTGAGTAAATATACTCCTAACATGTATACGGTTAATCGAAATGTCAATTCCGCTAGGCAGGTTGGCGCTTAAGTATCCATTTTGGCGTCTCCAGTCCGCTGTTTTTAATCGAAAGCACGGTGAACGCTACTCTGTCACGCCTTGAAACCCTGAAATCCAACTAGCCGACTTAAACTGGCGAACCATATTTTCACTATCACTGATTGGCGACTGTTAGGTGTCAACTATCTTGTCCGATTAGCGGCAATTATGATGGGGGTTAGGTGCGTTCTTTTTGAGGTTTTCACCTAAATATATACTATGAGTTTCTCATTGAAATCCAGATTAGTGTATCCGGCATACCCCTTTGGATTGCATATGACGCGACATTTATCAATTTCATAATTGAGCGATCTATGTAGGTGACCGTGCAGCCATAATTCTGGCTTACATTCGCGAATAAGAGACTCAAGGTTTGAGGCGTAAGCGGGTGTTGCGTCATCACCGAGAAAGTCTGCCGGAATGGATCTCGCACTTGGGCTGTGGTGGGTTATTACGACATTGCGCTGCCCTCTCAGTGCTTCAAGCTTGTCGGAAAGCCACTTTCGGGATTGGTGATGAATAGTTGCAACATCAAGTGAGCGCAGCTTTCTGTATCCGGGGACGACCCTTATTTTCTTGAAGTCGTTCATGATCTCTTGGCATTTGATACCTGACGATTTGGCGTCGCCATAAAGCTCAAAATCAGTCCAAAGCGTACAGCCCAAGAAGTTAACTCCCTCAATGTTGACATGATCGTTTTCCAATAAGCGAACGTTCGTCCCCTTGCACAGTTCACGTATTGAATCGATGAGCTTCGGGTAAGCTTTCTTGTAGTATTCGTGGTTGCCTAAAACATAGAGTACCGGCTTGTCCGGTATGCTATCTAGAGCCCAATTAATACCGTGATATTTTGTGTGGATATCACCGGCTAATACCACAACATCACAATCAGTACTTTTATAGTCGTAGCGCTCAAACTCAATATGGAGATCGCTAAGTAGTTGAATTTTCATAAGCTATTTCTTTTGAGTGTTGAAGGCCTTTCTTCATTACGGACTAGGTGCAGCGCTTGCATTCCCGCATTACAAGGCCCTTGGACGTCGGCTAGTAATGTATCCCCGACGAATAAACAATTAGCTGCATCTACATTCATTTCTGTGGTAGCAAATTTATAGATGCTGGGCTCAGGCTTAATAAAGCCACATTCAAAACTTAAAATCTTAGTAAATGAGTATCCCGCTAGGAGTTGTGAGATGGCTGCCCCATAAGGTTTTGCTAGGTTGGAGCAAATAGCTAACTGAATATTTTTGTTTTGCAGCGCATCCAGCGTTGGCTCCACATCGTCAAATAGTTCTAATGATTGCAATTCCATTTCGATATCATCGGTTAGCTTTTTAATTAAACTATTTGGGGCAGGGATTTCCATGTGCGCTGCCAGCTGCCCGATTTCAGCATTCGTGGTCATAATGGTTCGTGCATCATTCGGTTGTGGCTTTCGCCCTTGCTCTCGAGCCCACTTGAGAAGCTGTCGGTAAGGATGACGCTGAATTCTGTAGCGTACTATAGTTCCAAAAAGATCAAAAATTACAGCTTTAGGCTTTATTTGCATATTGCAATTGCTCTGGCGATTTTAACGATATTCAAATTACCAAATTGGGCTTCAACATCAGCAATTAACAGATGAGTGAATTGCACATAGTCATTCCACTTAGTAGAGCTAAGGTGAGAGCCATCCAATAAGTTAGATGTCTTATCAAAAAGCTTAAGTAGGCGAACGGTTGCGGGGCGTGCAAATATGTGAGCCTTTTCATCTGTGAAGCTTGAAAATGTCATTGCCTTTATCAGGGTCCGAACGTCGTCGCTAACCCTTGGTGGCAATTCAGCATTGGTATCCTCTAGGGCATCATGCCACATCAGTGCCTGGTACCCGTTTAATCGTAAGGCCTCATCTAGCGCGGTCTCGGTCATGATTGTCATGGCGCACCAAATGGGATGGATGATGTAAGGCGTAGATTGATCATGAAATCGCACGGAATCCGCCGGAGTTATCGAAGAATCGATGTGTGCATATTTCGTGAAAGCTACGCTGTCGACTATTTGTTGGGCTACCTTTCTTGTATCCATTGGGGCATTCGCAAGTTAGAAGTGGCAGTTGTATAATCAGTCATTTAAACCCAGCTATTGATCTAAATTCTATCTAGTAGTAAACCGGCACAATTTGACTCGAACTGCCGGGGGCTTAAATTGAGGAAATACCTAGCAATGATTTGCGATAGTGATGAAAGCCGGTAAGTCGGCTGATTCCTAAACTGGGGAACCTTCCGCTCATCATTTAGGTAGCACTCATGAAATCCAAATACAATATCAAATAAAGTCTCTAGGCCATTATCATTGGGATCAACGCTAATTAACCGAAGATCACTAGTCCCCATTTGAGTAATCGCTCGCCAGCACAGCATTTTTATTTCATTGAGAGGCCTCGCTAGAACCAAATCTTCAATAACTGTTGGTGGGCACCCTTTTGAGCTGATTTTGGCACCATTTTTCTTGACGAGATAACACATGGCTCTAACGCACTCGGCTACGAGAGCATCCAACACCCAAGCCTTCATCGCATTGCTATAACTCAAATGTGTTGCATCATTGCTAATGTCAGCAAGAAGTTTTCGCAAGACTAAATCATTGTTTTCCGTTAACAGTTTTACGACTTTCCCGCCGTCACGGTTTATCGCTACAAGCTCTTTTTTCTCTAGGGCATTCAAGGCTTTTAGCGTTAAAAATTCACTGCCAGTAAGATCGGACTTCAATACTGCGTCCAGCCGAAAAAAAGACTGAGGGCGATCTAAAGTCGTCAGTGTGGCTGCTAGACAGGTTTTTTCGCAGATAGTTAATTCGCTTAGCCCAGAGGCAGAGCCCGTCAGTGGATCTGCTGTGGGGTCTCGGTTCGATGTAGATTGAGTCATGGTAGCTATGGCCTCAGATATCGGTGCGAAAACATATATTAAAGGCAAAATACTCAAAAGGTAAGATATATCTGGTGTTTTTGTTGGCTTCATGGGCACATCATTAGCGGCCATGAAAAAAAGATACCCCATGGCGAGTCATGCTCCGACGAAAGATGACATTCGTCTAAAAACCGCCGAAGCCTGCAAGAATGTGGGAATATTCATCCGTTCAGAGCGGAAAAAGAGAGGTATTACTCAAGAAAAGCTTGCCGAGTTTGCAGGTATTTCGGAAAAGTACCTATCGTCGATCGAAAACGGAAAAGAAGGGAATATTTCTCTTGGATACTTAGTGGCAGTGGGCTTGGTATTGGAAATCGAACTGAACGATTGGTTTCGGCAAGACGAGCCCTAATGGCTGTTGGCAATCAGGTTCATCACTCCCTGCTTAACGCACCACTTCATTCGCATTTTATTTATCCTATGAATTCAGACTCAATCTATCAATTTAAGATTGGTTGTTCGGCGTCAACTATCTTGGCCGGTCGGCGACAATTATGATGGCCGGTTAGGCATGTTGTGATTTACGGGTTGTTCGCTGTTTTAATTGTTCTCGTTTTCTATAGCTTTCTCCTTCTAGTTCGATAATTGTCGCGTGGTGTATTAGCCTGTCGATGGCGGCTACCGTCATCATGCTATCGGGGAAAATGTTGTCCCATGAGCCAAACGGTTGGTTGGCGGTGATGATCAAGCTGCCGCTTTCGTATCGATGGGCGATAAATTCAAACAGTACCTGTGTTTCGGCATCGGTTTTTTTCACGTAACCAATATCATCGATGACGATGACACGGTATTTATCCAGTCGTGTCATGGCTGCCATCAAGTCTAAGTCGCGCTTGGCCTGTTGCAGTAGTTGCACCAACGCGATGGCGGGAAACAATTTACAGCGCACGCCTTGCTCAATGAGTTGGTAGGTTAGAGCGCTGGCGATATGGGTTTTGCCGGTGCCGCTCGGGCCGATGAGTAGCACATTGTCGGCATGCTCAACCCAAGTGGTATCTTGCTTGAGCCGAGCCAGTTGCGCTTTTATTTCTCGGCTTAATTTCTCGTCATTAAACTCAGTAAAGGTTTTACCACCCGCGAGCTGCGCTTCACGTATCCATTTTTGAGTGCGCCGTTGATAGCGATCTGAGATTTCATACTCACACAATGCCGCTAAGTATTCCGTGTGTGACCAGCCTTTTTCGGTCGCGGTTTGCCAAAGTGATTGGTAATGTCGCACGAACGCTGGCAGGCGTAATTCTTTGAGCAATAAGGCGGTTGAGTCGTTCAAAAGGGTGCCTCCTGTGCTCGGGTTTTCTGCTCGTTCAAGGATGACAAGAGTGCGTCGTAGCTTTGCAGGTCATGCTGTTTGGCTTGCAGTTCGGGAACCGCCTGGGAGGGGCGGTAGAAGCGATCTTGAAGGGTTTTAATTGACGCGAACTGGCCGAGTTTGGCCTCTGACAGCAGCTCTTCCCCCAGTTGTTTCTCGGCGTCATATTCACAGGCAAGGCGTAGGACAGTCACCATCCATTTACAGGCTTCACGGCTCTCCAGTGCTTCGTCCGCGTATTGCCAGAGTTGTTTGTAATTGTCGTCGGGCAATATGTCATCGCGAATCTGAGAGTAGCGGAAGGCTTGGGGTTTGGCCGCTAATGAGTGGATGAGGTGCTTGTAATCAATGCGTTTGGCGCGCGCATCTTTGTGACCAGGGTAAACGCGCGTCAATGTGATCGCGCACTGCTGCCCCACATAGATAGCGAGCTTGTCATGATAAAGCCGAACCTGAACACGCTCCCCAATTAATCGTGACGGCACGCTATAAACCACGCGGCGCACTTCAATGGTTGATGAGCGAGTCACTTTTAGGCTCAGCGTTTGGTAGTTGGCGGTTTGCTGCTTGGGCAAGCCTTGCAAGGTTGGCTTTTCTTCTTGAAAACGACTGTGTGAGCGGCGATTCAAGCGCTCACATAGTTTATCGATAAAGCGTTGATAAGACTCAATGTTATCGAAGTCGTGACTGCCACGCAGTTTTAGCTGCTGTGAAATGCGACGTTTTAGCGAGCCGTTTGCGCATTCAACAATGCCATTTTCATGGGACTCCCCCACATTATTGCGCGTTGGCGTCATGTTGTAATGCGCGCACAAATCATCATAGGCACCCGTCCACTGGTTTTGTTGATTGTTGCGGGCCGCGCTTAAACTATCCGTGCGATGCTCAATGGGACAGCCACCTGCTTGCTGTAGAGCGCGCTGCAAACCCGTGGATAAAGCCGCAAAACTTTCACCACCTTGTATAACGGTCACTGACCGCCAACCACTGTAGGCTAAGCGAAATTGGTAGAGCAAGTGTTTAAAGGGCTCCCCAGCAATCGTGATCGCACTGTCGGGGTGAGTAAAATCCGAAAAGCCTTGCCGACCGGCTTCGGCTTGTTGGCGAAATATGACTGTCTTGTCCGGCCCATGTAGTGCTTTCCATTGTTTAACGCGGCGCTGCAATGTACGCAGTACGCGCTGATCATAATGGGTTGGGTAATGCTCTTCGAGATATTCAAGGAGCGTGGTGCCCGTTAGCGCCGGCTCAGCCCGCAGTAACGGCTCCAGCTCAGTTTCCCAAACGGCTTCCAATGGATCTTCTCGGGTTCGCCAATCCCTGTCGTTTTTGGGGCGCGGTGTTGTTGAAGCGCTCTCGATTCTTCGTCCGCTGCGCGCCGAAATACCGGCTTTGGCCGCGGCCGCTTCTTGGTTTGTACCTTGTTGACGATGCTGCATATACAGCTCCTCTTGTCGGTGGGTGATGTGTTGACCTGGCACCTTGCTCTCCACATTGGAAACAAGACACCGATTGTCACACCCAACCGGCCAAGATAGTTGTCGTCAACCGGCCATCCTAATTGTCGCCGAACAATTGGTCGAAAAACTGGATATCCAGCTAAATTCAGGCTGGCGCCAAGGCGAACACAAACCCTTATAGTCTAGTCGAAATCTCTACAGCCAATAGGTTCAATGTCTATGATTATCTAAGGCATGTTATTGTAGGGCTGCCCAACAAACTGCATTTGATCGGTTATATGATTTCCGCAAAAAGTAAACCTGCCTTTCTTGCGCTCGCTATCGTTTCGATGTATTGAGCCACTCGAAAAAGCTTGGCGGGAAGTCATTTTCAGTAGCAATGATTCCTACTCCATGAGGATCGACTAGCTCCTTAGAATCGATATCAAGATATGCCCCCTCTATTTGGTCCACCACTTTATTAAACAAATGGAACCAGGACGCGTGACAAGAGGCCAGCAGTTTCTGGTCGTGGTTATGCACCATCACACCCTTTAACTTACCCTCTATTTGGGATCGATCTTTCAATATGGAAGCGATTTCTTCCTTTATTCGCCTGTTCTCGATAGACAATTCCCTGCAGGCTAGCTCGACCCGAAGCTGCTCCGCCTTGCCATCATTAAGAGGGTTTTTCTGGTTAAAGTGTTTCAGTAGCGCTGCCCTGTACAGCGGGTTCCTTAGAATTGTACTTTTGTTCACACTGCGCCCACCAGTGTCGGATTCAGAGAGCTGCTTAGCAATATACTTCGCGAGCGAGGTAAGGTTAGAAAACTTCATACCGCTAAGGCTAACATCAACTAGTATGTTAGATATAGCATCCAACCTAAGTCGTACCCGTTCTTCCCAGTGATCACGCAGCGCCTTATCTTTCATTCAGCCCCTCCAGAGATACTAACTCTCCGACCCGAATTTGCTTCCACGGATTGCCAGACTGTTCCAATGTTTTAACGGCCTCTTCCAAGGATATTCCATTAAGCTTTGCGACTTTGGCTATCAACTGCGCAGCAACTTCTACTGGGTCGCTATCGATCTTATCTAGAATTTCAGGGGTTATATTGCTAATAACCTTTCGTGCCAACCTTTTTGCTCTGAGCTGTAGCGTCTCGCTCTGAAGCGTCTGAACTCCCGAAGTCTCGAGCATCCTTAGGAGGATTTCAATTTCTGGATTGAGATTATGGGGGCTGACATATCGAGCAACTCTTCTAAGGTGTGCTTCACCTGTTTCTCCAAGGAGAATTTGATCATGGCTCATGCCTCGCATTGTTTCGTGTCTTAACAGCCATGCGGAGAACTCCGCCACCAGACACATGCGTTTGGCAAAAAAGTTTTTCCGCTCACCAGAGGTTAACGCTTCTTTCTCAAGAGTCTTAGATAAGTCACATATTTGATCACCAAGAAGCTTGATAGTAGCTGCAATGGCAGGTGCATCACTTGCGACTGATATGGCCGCAGGACAGGCACCACACAACTTCTGATCATCTAGCATGCGGCGGATGTCGGTAGGGCAGTCATTGTCATATGGGCAGATGTGTGTTCTATTAATTGCGATTTTATCAGCCGGAGCTCGACTATACGCATCTTCAATGCTGAAGCCCTCTGCCGGCGCTGCAGAAATACGGAAGTACTCTTGGGTGATGCCACAATCCTTGATATGCGCAATAACCTCTTTATCGTCCCGTGTAAACGTATTGATTGGGATTGGTATCGGAAAGCCAGATTCTTTCGCTAAGCGAACGCCGTCTTCAAAATCATCGGGGGTATTCTCTGCGTAATATCCAACTACTGATGCTGCTTGCCCAGTGAATAGCTTACCTATCATCTCGTGAGAAACGAAGTTGCTATAGTAGCTGTCAAGTGTTTTCCTAAAACTATGCAAAGTGATAGACGAGCGATATTCGAAAAAGGTCACTGGGCGTGGGCAAATATCCAGATCCTTTTTCATATCAGCCTTTTCGACTACATATGAATTTACTTTAGATGTAGCCCTCAGCGCTTTGAGCTCCTCATACTCTTCAAAAGTCATCCCCGAAATTTTTGGATAAATATAGGAGTTAAGTCTGACCCCGCAACGATCAAATAATCGTTCAAAATTTGCCAATATGTAGGTCAGCATTGTAGATAATTCAAGGCCGGCGCTGGCTTCGGAGAAGGCAGTGCTATATCGAAACAGCGGACACACGCTTGGCCACTTGCTATTGGCATTATTCTGGTAGTTAACCTTAGCGGACGCAATTTCATCCCCTAAAACCTTACATCGGATATTTTTAAGCCGGTCTAAAATACGCATAACTTTCATTGGAATATGACTTTGATACGGCCTAAGTTGGGTTTTGTCTGTGTTTATATTTAATGGGACAAGGCGCTCGTTAGAGTTCGGAATTTCACTGGCTGCATTGTAGCTTCTCACATCTAGCCAGAATGCGTTGCTGAACCTAATCCCGCAGTAACTAAGCAGGGTGACAATCGCAGAAAAAACGTGGACCTTACTCGCGCTGATCGTAAGATCATCAAGGGGAGAGGAGGAAAATGAGATCTTTTTGTCCCCGAATGGAAAAGACTGCGCATCCAGAATTTTCTGCATCCGCTCCCTCCAAGCCAGCTGATCTATATCGTTACAATCCACGTCTTCCATTACCTGAATGCAAGCGTCTGAAAACCTAATAGAGTATTCTTTAAAGAGAACCCAGTACTGATAGTCTAGCTTGTTTTTTTTTGAAACTTGATATCTTTCTCCGGGTATTGGCCTCCACGCAGCCAAAGGGTTGTCTCTTTTACGACTATCTCCTCCTATGTGATAAGCATGCTCAAACATGTTGAATATGGTTTTATAATTATCTCGAATAGAGTTGTTTCGCCGGCCTTCATTATCATCAGCTGACGCCGATCGAACTTCCGAAATGAATTCAGGTAGTGTGCAAGGCAAAATATTGCTTGGGTCGTTTTTCGAAACGAAAAAGCCGCTACGACGAACGAAGATATTTGGATTGAAATCTTCAACCTCTGATGGAATTTTTAGACCTTGATTAATTTTTCGTTTAAACCACGGCAGGTACGAAAACATATAAACATTAAATATTGCTAGCCGACGAAGGGTACTTTTCGTCGTATATTTCTCAAACTGCTGGTACTCCAAATAATCCCGCTCCAGCGAAATCCAATATTTATTTTCCTTTGTTACGCGTATTTTATTTGGCTTGAACCCGGAAATTAACGTAAGGCTAATGGAATAATCTCCGATAGTTAGCGCCGACACGGGCTCAGAAATATACTGGGCATAGCCTTCCAATGCACAATTAGCTGCCAACTTGAGCTTACCGTACAGTTCGTTTTCCAAGTACCGAGGAAGAGCCTTAGTTTTTCGTACCTGCACCCTTTTCCCGATTACTGACCCTCCAGCTGTTCTTGCCGACGAATTCGCTCCTGACAAACCTAGATGCTCACTTAAGGCTTTAAGCTGAGGGTGATAAACCCTACTTACAGAACTAATCGAGAATTCACGCTCGTAGAGTTTAGCGAACCTCTCTCGGAGGGTGGGATCGGCGGCCGTTACGGCGGACAAAATATTGAGGATTGGCTGTAATGATCGAGAGTGCCCCGTTTTGGTGTTAATTCCTTTAAGCAAGTTAGCTAGTCGCGGTAAATCTATCGTTTTTAAACCGTTAAACGCAAAATGATGCCTAACTACTGCCAATGCATTTGAATATGACTTGCTTCTTCCTTCGTTATTCTCGAGCCAAATAATCGTGGCTTTCGCAAGCTCATGATCAGCAAACTCCCCAAAGAGCTTTAGCCTGTCCACGCTAGTTGCGACCATCCAGTGCTTAACTTCGTCTGGAAATTTTGTAAACCAACTAGATTGGATAAAAAACCGTGATGCAGGTGGAGATATAAGAGGGTATAGCTGAACAGGCAAGCGCGCCTCTATGGTGAGCCAATAAAACAAGCCGGAAAAGAGTGAGCCAAACATTGCAATATTTTTGTTGCCAGAAACGGCTTGCCCTACAAACCTAGTAATGAGTGAACCCGCTCGCCTTGGGTCAGCATATATGCTGGGTCCTTGGCTGTAGCAAAGAAGATTGACCAAGGACTCAAACTCTAGCCCCTTTATGTAACCTAAAGAGAACCCCATAGTTAGCCACTGTAACGGCGATTGCATTTCAGAAGACACGCTATTAACCGCCAAAAATTCTAATGAACGAGCTTTTATTTTGTAATCGCTGAATATACTCTCCGTGCAGATGTACGGGCCGTCGATATATGGATTTTGTTCCATTCCTCTACCCCCCTGTTGTTCTGGTCAAATAATCTCGGACACATAGCTAGGTGGTATTCTACAGATATAGGAGCATCACATGAGCAAGAAACGACCGGTTGTAGCACAAAATTCAATCGAGAGGCGGGAGCTCGTCACCGAGTATGGTTACAAGTATTCTTAAGGTCTGCGGTGCGCGCGGAGTGATAGTGCGTTAGGGGGCTGGATTGATCAACTGACGAAAGAGCTATCGGGCCAAGCTCCTGAAGGGGCTGGTGCTTTTACTGCAGTGTATCAAGATATCCAGAGGTTATACTCTAAGATTAAAGACCTAGAAGAGGGTAGTGAAATCCTATAAAAGACCTAAATATACTCAGCACTAGTGCGGACTAATTTATCACTGCGGAAAGTCCGCCAGAAACAGATCAGCAATAGAGCTTTATTCCGGATTGATTGCAGCGCTTTCTTTGGCGAGCCACTTTCAATTAAACGATTAAACGAGTTTACCAGCAGCGTTAACTGGTCAAGGCGAATCGGTTTGGAGTGCTTTTAGGCGACCGGATGCAATCCACCTTGTTGACTTTCGAAATGCTCAATAGTTCTCGGATCTAGTGAATAACGCCTGCCATGCCTATTTCCTTGTACTGGTACCGCTTGGCGAGCGCTCGGGTTTTGGTAGTAACTCTCCCAATATCCCGCACTGGTCGACCGATCTCGCGTTGCCGCATTTAAGCCGTAGCTGCTTGAGGTCGCCATGAAGCTTTTTCAGATCCGAGATGCGCGATTCTACAACGAGCAGGTGCGTATCAATCATCTCATTTACCGCCTCGCACGGCGTCCCCGGCGAGTTTTGTAACGATACCAGGTGTTTAATCTCGCTTAAGGTCAGGTCCAGCGCACGGCAGTTTTTGATGAAAGACAGTTTTTCTAATACCACACTGTTATACAAACGAAAGTTTCCTTCGGTACGCTCAGGCGCCGAAATTAAGCCTTCTTTCTCGTAGTAGCGAATTGTCTGGATTGAGCACCCACTGCGTTTTGTTCGGCGACAATTAGGATGGCCGGTTGACGACAACTATCTTGGCCGGTTGGGTGTGACAATCGGTGTCTTGTTTCCAATGTGGAGAGCAAGGTGCCAGGTCAAGACCGTCGTTATAGAGCGATTGACCCGTCAAGTAATGAGGCGGCCAACATCAACCGATACTTGCGCAGAACGATCCGTGATGTCCCTTTGTGTGGCTTCGAGTGCTATTTGGAAGTTGAGCTCGCTCAAGTTGTGACGACTTGCGGTAGGCGTCTAATGGAGGCTTGCGAATTTGTCGATACAGGCAATCGCTATACTCAAAGATTTTGCCAGTTGGTGAGCGGATTGTGTCGCCATATGAGTATCAGCACGGTCAGTCGGCACCTAAAGCTACGATGGGAAACGGTGAAAAATATGGATAAATTTCACCTAGAGAAAACGTTGCCTGCACTTAATCCTGAAAAATTAATTGACTTAAAATATCTTGGGGTCGATGAAGTCGCTAGAGCCAAAGGCCATGATTATATGACGGTGATTTATGACATGGAATCCGGTCATTTAATTGGCGTTGAGACAGGCCGTAAAGCCGAGGTGTTGACAGCGTTTCTAAAGCGCTTACCAGCACAAACCGCTGAAAACATAGAGGCGGTAGCCATGGATATGGGGCCAGCCTATCAAAAATCGGTACGCGAATGCTTGCCTAATGCTGACATTGTTTTCGATCGGTTTCATGTGATGCAAAACTACAGTAAAGCCATGAGCAATCAGCGTAGGATCGAGTTCAGAAAGGCGGATCGCGCAGGCAAAGAGCAGCTTAAAGGTACCCACTACCTGTTGTTAAAAAATGCCGACAAGTTAAATGATAAACAAGCCAATAAACTCCAGACATTGCTCGAAAATAATTCCAATATCAATACACTTTATATACTCAAAGAGCAGCTCCAAGCTTTGTGGAATGCAGGGAATTATGACGCCATGATGAATGCATTGGAGCAGTGGTGCGACATCGCGGAACAGACGAATATGCTCTATCTCAAGAAATTTGCAAAGTCACTAAGGAAGCATAGCGTAGGCATTTGTAACTACGGAAAACACGGGCTGACTAGCGCCAGAATTGAAGCCGGCAATGTCAGCATTGGCATGATTCGCAAGCGAGCAAGAGGCATCAAGGATACCGAGTACTTCAAGCTAAAAATAAGGCAATCATCGATGCCTGACGAGCAATCCATGTTCTATGGAAGCCACTAGATCACCTCACTAAAGCGGAGAAGAGCCAGAAAACTAAGAATATTATCAACTAAATCAACTGGTTACAGACGAAGTGACCAAATCCAACACTTTTGCCGGCCGGCCCCCCTATACTGCAACAAACTCGCAAATCAATCATCGTGCTCAGCTAGCGGGTAAGGCCCGCTAAATTACGCCGACTCATACTCGTGATTCTTTTTCCGCTATTTTTACCCCCTTACGCGATTGATTTTAAGGTTCTCACCCCTCTCACCTGCAAACACGCCAACCCAATGCGCACCTAGATTGCTCTTGGCTTTTCCTATTACGTATTAACGCGCTGCCATGCAGGTATTATTGATGCTATTACAATCGCCTCTTTTTACGCTATTACGCACCCGCTATAACGTAACTTCAACCACCTTGATACTACTCATAGCAATCGTCATCCCTGCTTTTTACAATCTCAATTTTTGGCTGAGACTACTACAAACTTTTGAGCAGCTATCACTACCCGCCATTGGTTTTAGTGTCATGTTTTTTACACTTATCAGCTTTTTAGTGTTTATGTTATTGAGTCTCTTCAACCATCACTATCTGTTAAAACCCGTCGCTATCACGCTGCTATTTAGCGCCGCGAGTATTGCCTACTTCAATAGTATTGGCGTTGTGATTGACGAGGTTATGATTAAAAATATTACCGAAACCAATACCCAAGAAGCCATGGAGTTGGCTAATGGCTCCCTTCTCACCTACCTTCTCATTCTAGGCTTTATACCCGCCTTTTTTATCGCACGGCTTAAGCTTAATTATCAAAGTAAATGGGTGCGATTAAAGCGCAGTAGCCTTTACAGTATTACCATGGCCTTAGGCGTATCGGCACTCCTGTATAGCAATTTTCAATTCACCACTTTTTTTGGTCGCGAAAACCGTGATTTACGCTTATTTGTGAATCCATTATTTCCACTTTTATCGGTTAATAAATATGCGAGCAGTCACTTCAAGACGGTAGAAGTATTTGTGCATGTTGGTAGTGATGCACAACAAATAAAACTCGCTAAAAAAAGAACCGTCGGCATTTTTATGCTGGGGGAAACCGCGCGCGCCGATCATTTTGGTATTAATGGTTACCCTAAAAATACCACGCCCAATCTGGATAAACGCCTCGCGCAAGGTCGCCTATTTAATTTTAGTGATGTCACCGCCTGCGGCACCTCTACGGCTTACTCGGTACCGTGTATCTTTTCATTACTCGATGAAGATAATTACTCCCCCAATAAAGCCCGCAATCAATCCAACGTATTAGATATTTTAGAAAGTGCCGGTATTAAAACGCTCTGGCGAGACAATAACTCCAGCTGCAAGGGCGTTTGCGCGCGCATTGAAAATGAAAATTTTCGTGACCACATCGACAAGCAGTCTCTTTATTTTCACGAAGGAGCATATTTAGATGAAATACTGCTGTCTAATCTTGATCGGGTTATTGCCACTACCGATAAAGATATATTAATTGTCTTGCATCAACTAGGCAGCCACGGGCCGGCCTATCATCGCCGCTACCCCAAAAGCTTTGCTAAGTTTTCGCCCAGCTGCGCTTCTAACGCACCACAAAATTGTACTCCCACGGAGGTTAGTAACAGTTACGACAACACCATTGTTTACACCGACTACCTACTGGAAAAAACAATTACATTACTGGAAGAGCACAGCCAGGATTACCAATCCTTTATGCTGTATGTTTCTGATCACGGGGAATCGCTTGGTGAAAATGGGGTGTATTTACACGGCCTACCCAAAGTCATCGCGCCAAAATCACAAACCCACGTACCCTTAGTATTATGGTTATCCGACGATATGTATAATACTTTTGGGGCACCCGTCGCGCTGGAAGCGTATGCCAATGGCTGTGTCGAGCGCGAGCTGTCACATGACCACATATCCCATACCCTACTCGCAATATTTAACGTAGAAACATCGCTTAAAAAGGCAGAAAAAAGTATTATTAATAACCACTGCTTGCTTTCTGGAATGCTGGCAAAAGAACCTTAATTCAGTAAAATCACACGGCATAATGCACTGCTATTTAAATAGGATGACGATGGCCAACGAATACAACAAACAAAATGGTACCGGCATTAAGCGAATTTTTAATGCAACCTTATGCAGCCTACGGGGATTACAATTTGCCTGGCGTTTTGAATCTGCGTTTCGACAAGAAGCCATGTTAACTATGGCGCTTTTTCCCACAACATTTTTGTTGGCCCAGTCTGTTGCACACTGGAGCGTGATGGTTGCAGCACTGTGCATTTTACTGCTTACAGAGCTATTAAACTCTGCCATAGAAACACTCGCCGATCGTATAACACTCGAAAACGACATAATGATTGGCCGCGCCAAAGACATAGGCTCTGCCGCTGTCGTCATTGCGCTTAGCTTCATCACCGTGCTCTGGGTCGCAGCCCTATACAGCAAATTTATTGCCTAATAATAACTATAAGCTCGATTGATTTTTGCACTAAGACCACTCTAATAGCTAAACGGCCAACGTTCTGATGGCCTTAGTTATTAAAGCAGTCGTGTGATGATTAGACTTCGAGGCCTCTCGCTTATTTTAGCCATCTTGCTAGGCATTCATGTTTTTGCCCTCGCCAGTATTCCCGTTAATGCATCAGAGGCTTTATCCAAGCCCATAACCATTCGCACAATTTACGTTGATAACCAGAACGTATTTAACCCCGAAATTGAAAAAGAATCGGGTTTTGCCTATCGTCTAACGAATGCATTGCATATTCGCACCCGCGAGCGCGTTGTTAAAGAATATCTATTATTCAAAACCGGTGATACCCTTTCTGTTCAGCTTATCGAAGAGTCGGAGCGTATTTTACGCGCTAAACGCAACCTGCAAGATGCCGAAATCACTTATCAGGTTGATGGGCTAAATGCCGACATTTATGTCAAGACCCTAGACACCTGGTCACTAAAACCCAAAGTGAGCTACAAGCATAAAGGCAATGTCAGTAAAACGGAATTTGGCATACAAGAAGATAACTTACTCGGCTTGGGAATACGCGCTTCACTAAGTTATCGCAACGATGGAGAGCGAGAATCCAAAGTGCTTAAATTACGTGACGATAACGTTTTTGGCAATTGGCATACCGCCGCGATCACCTATATTGATAGCACCGACGGCAACAAGCAGTACGCAGGCTTCTTTAAACCGTTTTACGCACTAAATGTTAAACGTAGCTACGGTATTGAGTATGGCCATACCGATAAAGAAACGACACTTTACGAGCAAGGTGATGAGCTTTATCGGTATCGTTCTAACAGCCAGTTTAGTAACTTATTCTGGGGGTATTCCAGCGGACTCAAAAATAACAATGTGCTGCGCCACACCTTTGGCCTGTTTAGTGAAACTAAAGATTATGAGGCGATCAGCGCCTACATCAACTTAGAATATAACGTTCTACAGCATCAGTTTTTGCCTAATAATTACCAAAGCACCTACCCATATTACGCAATCGATTACCTACAAAATAGTTATAGAAAAACAATCAACTTTGAGCGTATCGGCCGCACCGAAGATATCTACATGGGCTTTAAAGCAGGCTTTAAAATAGGTTATGGTGATGAACGATGGGGTAACGATGAAAGCCGTTGGTACACCCACGCTTACGCTCAAAAAACCTACGCCTTGGGCGAAAATCAATTGCTTTTTTTATCCGCTAATATGGATGGCCGATTGAGCGATAAGGGCTCTCAAAATTTATTAGCAACCGCAGGCTTTAAATATTACCATGCGCAAACAAATTATTTTAAAGGGTATTTAGATATGTACTCGCACACCGCCATTAATACCGACGAAAATGATACGCTCTATTTAGATGCCGACAGTGGTTTACGGGGCTACCCGTTGCACTATATTAGTGGCCAGCATTTACAAAAAATAACGCTTGAGCAACGCTATTATTCCGACTCATACCTATGGCGTATTTTCCATGTCGGCGCCACCGCCTTTTTTGATGCTGGTCGTATCACCGGCGCATCAGACCCCACACAAGATGGCATTTACAAAGATTTTGGTCTTGGTTTGCGTTTATCCAACAATCGTTCATCTAAAGGCGACGTCATACACATAGACCTTGCTTACCCGATGGATGCCCAAGAAGCCGATAAAGGCTGGACGCTCTCGATTGAATCTAAGGCCACGTTTTAATCGCAATCAAGCTTAGCCGGCTCAGTAGGTTGCGCGACGAGAACACGAACCCCAGCCAAACAGGATTGCAATAAATCTTTACGCAACAACGCACCGGTAATGGCTCGCGATAGTGCTAAGCCGCCAATCATCATTACCGCCGCATGCCTGGCTTTATCTGGCGAGAGCGCCATGCTCTCAAAAATTTAAATGCACCCCTTCAAAGCTTGCGTATAGGTATTTCTAATGTTGCTATCGCGCTGGGTCATATCGGTAACAAAAAAGGCTAACGGGCAAAAGCTTACGGGTTGATTCACCTCCCCAATACGCAAGTAGTGCTTGGCCATACTCAACACACTAAAGTCCTCGGCTCGCTCTAGCACCGCTTTGGCCTGCTTTGCACCCGCAATAATCGCGCACTGATACAACTCCGCCTTATTTTTAAAATGGGCATAAAACGCATCATGGGTTAAGCCTGCGGCCTTCATTACATCATCTATCGAAACTGAATCGAAACCCAACTGGGTAAATAGCTGCGTCGCGCTATCTACAATGCGCTCTCGCGATTCGATTTTATGTTGCTCTGCCCAAGCCATTGATAACGCCTCTGAAATTCATCGTAAGCCGCATGATATTACAAAAAATAAGCACCAACGCCACTGCGCCACAAAGCCATCAAAAAAAATAGTTAGCTGCGATTGATTCTGATGAAAACGTCACTCTAACCGACGACTAGGTAAACCCTAAACGCTCTATCAACCGTTCTCTGCCTCTATCGATAGTGGTAGCAGGCACTTAAGAACAGAAGGCACTATGAGTAATTTGACCCAAACACTAAGAGTTTCACTTGCGCAGCACGCACTATTTGCGAGCTTTACCCTGTTGTTTTTAAGCAGCATGCGGGCAGCCTATGTGTTCATTTTTTATGCCGATCGAGTCCAAGCCTCGGGCGATCTATTATTTATACTCACTCAAGGCCTGCGCTTTGATATTATCACTATTGGCTTTGGGGCTACCCTCCCGATACTGCTCTCCTTATTCGTTTCCCCTTTTAGCCTAATATGGCGCGGCTGGCAAAGATTACAGGCCGCCTACTATGTGGCACTACTAGCGATTATCATTTTTATAGAGCTAAGCACTCCGTCTTTTATCGCACAGTTTGATACACGTCCGAATATTCTTTTTGTTGAATATTTAAAATACCCAAAAGAAGTGTTTGCTATGCTCATCAAAGCTTATTTAGGTGATTTAGTCTTGGCGGCGATTGTTATCCCCCTTATTTGTGGCGCACTTTTTTGGGCGCTAAAAAGAAGCTTTACACCTGCGACTTCGAATTTAAAATGGAGCCTTGCACTGTTCCCCGTCATGTCATTTTTATGCTTACTGTCTATACGCTCTACTTTTGGTCATCGCCCCGTTAACCCAAGTGTTGTCGCCGTAACAAGCGATTTAATGATTAACAGCCTGGCTTTAAATTCCACCTATAGCGTTATGTGGGCGGCATACAATAACAACACAAACGGTGGAAATGCCTTCAGCTACGGTGATATTGATGAAGCAAGAGCCATCATGCTGGTAAAGGAAAATATGGACGTTCCCGCGGAGCACTTCACGAATACAGAAATTCCCACGCTACACCAACAAATAGCCGGCACCCAAAGAGACAAACCCCTTAACCTTGTCATTATTTTAGAAGAAAGCTTAGGCGCAGAATTTGTCGGCTCACTCGGCGGTTTACCTTTAACGCCCAACCTCGACAGGCTCGCCCAACAAGGTCTTTGGTTTGATAACCTTTATGCCACTGGCACGCGATCGGTGCGCGGTATAGAAGCCGTAATCACCGGCTTCACGCCGACAACCTCGCGCAGTGTGGTAAAACTTGAGCGCTCGCAAAGTGGTTTCTTCACCATTGCCGAGCTATTAAAAAATCAAGGCTACGACACGAGTTTTATCTATGGAGGGGAAGCGCACTTCGATAACATGAGCAGCTTTTTTATGGGTAACGGATTTCAAAATATTACCCAACAAAAAGATTTTGTTGATCCAAAATTTACAGGATCGTGGGGGGTATCGGATGAAGACCTATTCAACATGGCGCACGATCAATTTTCACGAGCAGGCGATAAACCGTTTTTCAGTTTGGTTTTTTCCTCGTCTAACCATACGCCTTTTGAATACCCAGAGAACACGATAGAACAGTACGACACCGAAAAAGCGACCGTCAATAATGCCGTGAAATATGCAGACCACGCACTGGGCGTGTTTTTTGAAAAAGCGCAAAAATCGAACTACTGGGATAACACGCTATTTTTGGTGATTGCCGATCACAACTCTCGCGTAGCCGGTACAGAGCTAGTACCGGTAAAACGTTTTCATATACCCGCCTTGTTTTTAGGCGCCGATATCACACCGCAACGCTACACAACCGTAGCCAGCCAAATCGACATGCTGCCAACAGCTTTATCCTTAATGGGGATCAATTCCGAGCACCCGGCCATCGGCCACGACTTAACGCAACGCCCCACCAAAAAACCGGGGCGCGCCATGATGCAATACCACGAAACCCAAGCCTATATGGAGGGGGATAATGTCATCATTTTTGAGCCCAACAAAGAAGCTCAGCAATTCGCTTATCGTAACGAAGCACTTGTTGAGCGCGGCCAATATGATGCCGCGCTTAAAGAGAGAGCCTTAGCACACGCTAAATTTGGCCCCATCAGCTATCGCGATGGCAGCTATCGATTACCCAAGCAAAAAACCTACAGGAAGCACAATTAACAACGCGAACCAATCGGTTAAAAACGAGTGCCTGTTCCCGATTGTTGTGATCGGCCGCACTAAAGACATTGGCTCTGCCGCGGTCGCCATTGCACTCGGCTTTATCACCTTACTTTGAGTCGCAGCCCTGTACAGCAAGTTCATTCCTCAGTAGCCGGCACACACAATCACGTTAATAACGCTTTGGGCTTTCACCTATTATCATAAAGCCAGCGCTTTAATCCACGATTAAACTTTGGCCGTTTCGGTAGATTACGCAACTAAAACGCGCCCCCCCGACAAGCAAGATTGCAATAAAGCCTCACACAACACTTCATCCGTAATCGCTGGCGACAAGGCCAAACCACCAATTATCATCACCGCCGCTTGCCCTATCAGTTGAGAGCGTCATACCTTCCAGCATCTCAATACAACCTTTCAGCGCTTGCGTATAGGTGCTTCTAATTTTGCTATCGCGCTGGGTCATATCGGTCACAAAGAAAGCTAAGGGGCAAAATATTTCGGCATGGTTTACATCACCAATGCGCAAGTAGTGCTCTTCCATGCTTACGACATAAAGTCCTCCGCCATCTCTAGCACCGCCTTGGCATACTTCGCCCCCGCAATAATTGCGTACTGATACAACTCGGCTTTATGTTTAAAGTGCGCATAAAACGCACCGCGCGTTATGCCTGCGGCCTTCATCACATCATCATCGAAACTGAATCAAACCCCTGCTACGTAAATAGCTGCGCCGCGCTATCCACAATGCGCTCACGCGACTGAACCTTATGCTGTTCTGTCCAAGCCATTGATAATTCCTCTGAAATTCATCGTACGCCGCATGATATTACCACGGCCTGAAGTCAACACCTCGGCCTCTCCCCAATGAAGTTCGAGCCGGCAAACAGTTAATAGAGCTACATTAGGGTGTCTAAAAAAACGAGTGCCTGTCCCAGCTATTTGTCTGACTCGTAAATACTGATTTTACTTAAAAATCAAAAAAAATCACAGCGCCGATTGATTTTGTACCACAGCACACTCTAAAGACAACGCAACGTCAGAAATTACCTTCTAATTGCCGGTAACAGTAATGACAATAACTAAAGGCGCGTGAATTCAGAGATAGAGAGCTGGGTGCTATGAAAAAACAATTTTGGAACACTAATCAATGCGCAGTGTGGATTGCTGCACCGTCGATTGCTCTAGCGCTAACCTTTATTATTACCGGCGTGACTAACGATTGGACGTTCAGCCGTAATGGCTATTGGGATTTACAGGATGGCTGGTTCACCACCCTGAATGCATACCTTTCAGTATTACCAAGCTCTTTATGGTCAAACTTAACGATGCTAGGTGATGGGTCGGTTTTACTACCAATTCTGGCGCCATTGATTATATGGCGACGAAGATACTTTTTTGCAGTCATTGCATCAGCACCATCCGCCGCTATTTTTTCAGTCATCGGTAAAAAAGTGGCCGGAATTCCTAGGCCTGCAGCGGTACTCGATCACAATACTTTTAACATAATTGGTGAGACACTAACATCCCATAATAGCTTTCCGTCGGGCCATTCGATCACAGTGTTTGCCGCACTTGTAGCGATTGCAGCAAGCGCCTATTCAAACTCTAAATACATATCCGACTCTAAAATCATATGGTTGACTCTTATGATTGCTACTGTACTTGGGCTTTCAAGAATAGCCGTTGGCGCGCATTGGCCGCTGGATGTTGTCGCGGGTGCATCACTAGGGTGGTTTGCAGGCTTGCTTGGTGTAGCAATATCTCGCCGTTCAAGTGCTGAATGGTTTTACAGTATTCGAGGCTCTCGAATACTGGGGCTTCTATTGGCGGCCTTGTGTTACAGTTTAATTCAACGCGGGCTTGCGTCAAGCAACGCGAACTTACCCATATTATGGCTATCAATTTTATGCGGATTAATTACATCTGCATATCTATTAAGTCAAAACAAAAAAGGATTCTCCCGTTATTTTATGGTGTATAAAAATAAAATTTTAGAAAATTAATTAATCAGCGGTAATTTGTTTTGAAACCAACCAACACTTCATCATATAACTCACGGATAGAAAAAATTAAAATAATCCTAAAGACCCCATGGAATGTAAGCCCGATTAAATTTATTAGCATCGCGACGTTAGCCAACATACTATTATATCACCTGCCTCTTTGGTCATTTTTAGAGAGTTTGATTGAACTCAACTCTCGGGGCGGGCTAGGTATTCTCATCTTACTCACTTGCATTCAAGTTCTGATGAGCTTTTTGGTGTTTGTATGCGCTTATATAATTACCCCACTTATTATAAAGCCACTACTCATCATTTTTGCAATACTCAATTCATTCGCTCTATATTTCACCGTTACCTATAACGTGATTCTAGACCGCTCAATGATCGGCAACATACTCAACACCAACGCTAGCGAGGCGCTCGATTTTTTTGGCCCAAAGCTATGGGGGTATGTACTTTTTTTTGGCCTTATCCCATCCGTAATTTTGTGGCGCACACGAATAACTAAAGCTAAGCGAATTATTCTATTGGGACAGGCCACGCCTATAATACTGGCCTGCATTGCTTACATCTACTTATCCTCCAGCTCTTGGTTATGGATTGATAAGCATGCGAAGGTGCTAGGGGGAATGATTATGCCGTGGTCATATGTTATAAACACTGTACGCTATAAATCTGGAGAATATCAACAAACGAGAGAACAGATTTTACTCCCCCCAGCTGAAAGCACCAATAACGAAAAAACGATAATAATTCTCGTTATTGGTGAATCAGCACGATCCAAAAATTTTTCCCTCTATGGCTATAAGCGCAATACAAATCCGCATCTTTCAAAAACAGGTATTCTAGCATTACGTGGCTCCACCTCCTGCTCGACCTATACAACGGCATCTTTACGCTGCATTTTAGCGCATCAAGAACCGGCTTCTTTTTTTGCGACACAACACGAGCCATTACCAAGCTACCTTCAGCGTCATGACGTAGATGTTATTTGGAGAACAAACAATTGGGGCGAGCCGAGATTGAATATCGAAAGCTATACGAAATCCACAGACCTTAAGCCTTTGTGCAATAACGACTTATGCGAACATGACGAAATACTGTTGTCAGGCTTAGAGAAAAGGATACGAAATTCAAATAAACAAAAAATATTTATTGTTCTTCATCAGACTGGAAGCCATGGTCCATCTTATTATTCAAAATACCCTATAAAGCATGAAACATTCAGGCCTGTATGTAAAACCGTAGATCTTAAAGACTGTACAGCCCAAGATTTACTCAACGCATACGATAATACAATAGTGTTCACCGACTACCTACTAAATCGAACAATCAACATATTGAAATCGTTTTCTGGCGTATCGACATCGTTAATTTATATTTCAGATCACGGCGAATCTCTTGGAGAGCACGGTATATATCTACATGGAACACCGCTAACGGTCGCACCAAAAGAGCAAATAGAAATACCGTTTCTTGTCTGGATGTCTGAACGTTTTATGGAGGCACACAAAATATCCAACGAAAAAATACTTAACCGAAAAAACCATAGCCAAAGTGACATTTTCCATAGTGTTTTGTCTGGGTTTAATATGACCAGCGACGTTTATCTCGAAGAATTTGATATTTTTTCTCAAATGGAGCGATAAATACTGGCGTCAGCCTAAAATTTCCGACCAATAACGTTGACTCAATTAACATTTAAACATCGGAGTGAAATTTTCCATTTAGCGAATGGCAGTCATTATGGATTACGCTAAGGATATTCCTCTTTGTACGTCAAACGCTATCGCAGAATCGATTGAGACGCACGATACCGATAAAACTAGAGAAAGACCGCACCTACACCGAAATCTAAGGAGATGTGGCCATTACCCCGCCTAAAGCCCGATGTAGGCTATTTCAACGACCCAGCACTTGTCCTGCAACTCAACCTTAAAGGCAGTCTATTATGTTAGGTTGAGCGTGAAGAATAGGCAGTGAGTAGCTGGAGCTGATAAAGGTGAGCATAGCCAAACCAGAAAGCACCCAGCTCATTAGACAACTATCTGGCTGGGCCGCACGAGCCATTGGTAACGAAAACATCCCTGCGCCAACCGTAAAAATCTCACAACCGCGATTGATTTTGCACCAAAGCGCACTCTAACCTGCGTATCCCCCAAAAGGCTGGCCCAAACACTATGTCGATCGTGACTCGCTTATTTAACCGCTCCGGCAATGCGATGCATCAAGCTGATGTATTACTGGTAAAAGCACTCCTCAAGGGGGATGAGGCAGCTTTTGCTCGGTTTTACCAGACCTACTTTAATAAGATGTACCGTTTTTGCCGTGGCCGCGTGAATAACGAGGCCAACTGCCACGACATTGTTCAGCAGAGCCTCACCAATGCCATGCGCTATTTGCACACCTACCGTGGCGAAGCATCGCTACTGACCTGGCTATTCCAGATTACACGCAACGAGATTGCGCAGTGGCACAAACAATTTGGTAAGAATGATGCGCTCACCTCATCAGTGGACGATAACCCCTCGTTGCTCGCGGCCATAGAAAGCGTGCCCTCGACACTCGACGGCAGTTCACCCGACCTTAGCGATGGCCTTAAACTACTCGTGCGTACCACACTCGATACCCTACCTACGGCCTACGGCGACTTACTGGAAATGAAATATATCGAGGGTCTTAGCGTGCAAGAGATTGCCCTGCAATTGCGTACCGGCGAGACTGCGGTACAGTCGCAACTGGCGCGGGCACGCAAGGCCTTCAAAACCTTATTTAACGATTTAAAAGCGGAGTGGAATGACGCATGAAACAGCCCAAACGCCTAACCACTATCCGCCCATACAAGCCTACAGGTGAACAGCGATGAATAATTCTGACGCCAACAACAGCCGTAATAACACACCCAACAGTGATGAAATAATGACAGATGAACTTGAGGCTTTGCTCAAAGCCAGCGGCAAACGCGAACAGCCCGTGCCCGAGGTGGCCGATGTCATTCAGCAAAGTACACACCAAGCGTGGCAACAAGCGGTACGTGCGCGGCAGAAGCGCATGCGCCAATGGCTAACCTCCAGTGCGGCAGCGGCTGTATTTTTTGCGGCGATGCTTGCCGTGGTGCTTCCTAATATCTCCTTCGACGAACCAACCGCCGTAGCGCACATCACTCAAAGCTATGGTGATTTCACGCTGAACAAAAAACAGCATGATTACTCAACGATTGTTTATCAAGGCGATAAGCTCAGCACCGCCGAAGACAGCATCATAGGCATTAAACTACCCGACAACACCCTAGTAACGCTAGATCAAAACACCCGAATCACACTGGTGAACGCCGCGTTAATCAAAGTCCATAGCGGCCGAGTGTATGTTGATTCACCCGACCACAACACATCGATTCTAGTATCCACACCGCTGGGGGATATTGTCGATATCGGCACCCAGTATGAAGTAACCGTAACGCCCAACGCTTTAGATGTTGCCATGCGCGATGGCAAAACTAAAATCACAACAGCCGCTAAAACCGTTTATGCCTCTGTCGCTAACGGCTTGGGCGAAGTTCTCCATATTGTTAAAAACGCCCCGATCGAAAGACACAAAATTGCAACAACCGACCAACATTGGCAGTGGACTCACAAAACAATGGCCGACTTTAACTTGCATAACGCATCGGTTTACGACTTATTAAATTGGGCCTCGCGCGTCACCGGCAAAGATATTGTTTACGCCTCTCCCGCCACGCAGCGGCAAGCCGAGGAAACGCATTTATCTGGCGGCAATCTTAGCCCCAACACCATCAGTGAACAATTGCCCAATATTTTAAAAACGACCACACTCACCTTGGAAGAACGTCGCGGAGCCTTTATCATTAGCGAAGAGTCAACACTGTAATCAACACCGCGTAGCGCATATAATATCGGCGCTACGCGAACGTTCACGGCAAAAAATATAATCACTAAGCCTATTTGGACAGCTCATTTTCAGTTTACCGAATGTAATCTTTCCCTGTATCCACCCAAAGTCACGTAGCGCCAGTGTGATCAAAAAGGTGTTGCCGATACTCGCCTGCGCGTTGTCTTTGATCGTATTGATGCCAACGCACGCACAAAGTACGGAAAACCCAAACTCAGAACAGCAAAGTCTGGGCACCCTCAACTTTGCCAACCGCAGCCTGGGTAACCTGTTATTTACTTATCAAAAATCGGGCTACAACCTTATTTTTAGTGACAGACTAGTGGATGCCAGCCTGATTATAAAAGTCTCCCCTAGCGCCGGCGCTCCAATACAACGATTAAAGCGCTTGCTGGCACATTATCAACTCGGCTTGCTTAGCGATGGCAATAGCGGTTGGTTAATCACCCAAGCCACCGCATCGCGCCAGTTCCAATTAAACCTGCACGATGCCAACACACAACAACCCATCAATAATGCCAGCATTAGCATCGACAATATACCCGTGGCCCACCCGCCCAGAGCCATCGCGCTCTATGCCGGTGCAATGCAGCAACTCACGGTTAAAGCCGCGGGATACCATACGCTTGAAAGGCCTCTTGATACGCTGGCGAATAACGTCATCCTCGAACTACAGCCCATAACAACTCCCCTTATTGAAGAAACCCTCGTCACTGCCAGCTTTTACCAATGGAAAAAAACACAAATCGGCTCGCAAAATACACTCGATAACATCGACATAAAAAGCACACCCACACGTGGCAACGACCCGGTGCAAGCCATTGCCAATTTACCGGGTGTGGCTGGTTCGGGGGTTTCGGCCAAACCGAATATTCGCGGTGGCGCCGACGATGAGCTATTAATTTTATTGGATGGCATCGAGCTGAACGACCCGTTTCACCTTAAAGATTTTCAGGGCCTACTATCGGGTATCAACAGCCATATTGTCGATAGCGTTGCGGTATACACCGGCGGCTACCCCGCGCGCTACGGCAGCAAAATGAGTGGCGTTATGGATATCCAGCCCGTCATCCCAACAGCCGAGGCCAGCTACAACAATACGCTGGAATTTAACCCTATTTATAGCGCCATCACGCTGGGGCACGTGCTTAAAAATGACGAAAATTACCTGCTATTCGCGGCTCGACGTGGTAATTTAGAAACGACCCTCGGGCAAATTAACCCCGATATTGGCGCCCCTCGCTTTAACGATACCTTTACAAAATACCACTGGATAACCGACAGCCAAGCCCGTTACGATATTGGACTTTATTCCCTGCGTGATGATGTCGAACTGCGCAATGTGGACGGTGATGAAGGCGAAACTGCGAAATCGATTGATAACAGCCAATACGCTTGGCTTCGAAACCAGCGATTATTTGGGCAATACCAGCACAACTGGCAACTGATCAATAGCTACAACAAAAACGAACGCAACGGCGCAATTAACGAGCCCAACAACCCCGACGAAAGCACCGGCAGCCTGCAAGAGCAACAACACTTACAAAGCTACGCCGCCAAGTACCATGGCGAGTGGGCCTTTCTCAGCGGCAATAGCCTCGCCTTTGGCGGACATATTAAATACGCTAAAGCGCGCTACACCACTCACGCCCAAGCGCTACGTGGAGAACTGGCGACACTATTAGGTAACGAGCGCATCGTTGATAACCACCTACAAATATCGACCGAAGGCCTGCAATTCGCCACCTACCTCAGCTATCAAAATACGCTAGCCGACCAGCTTCAATTGGAAAGCGGGCTGCGCTTAGATGGCCAAACGTTTACCGGAAAACTGCGCCACCAACTCAGCCCTCGCCTGGCGGCACGCTACCAGTACAACGACCATTGGGCCATCAAAGCCAGCGCCGGCCGATTTTATCAAGCACCCAACATTAAAGACTTAAAACCTGCCGATGGCGAAATTACCTATTACACACCCCAAAAATCTGACCACTACATTTTAGGGATGGAATATGCGCCTTCGCGCGCGCTTACCTTAAGTGCCGAAACCTACCTGAAAAGAATATTTAACCCCCGAACCCGCTACGAAAACATGTTCAACCCTTACGCACTATTGCCCGAGCTGGCACCCGACCGCATTGCCATTAAACCCGATTCCGCCAGTGCCAAAGGCCTAGAGACTACCGTAACCTACGCACCCAGCAACCCGCTTAAGTTATGGGCCGCGTATTCATTTAGCGAAGTAGAAGATGTGATTAATGGCGAAGTAGTCCGCCGCAGCTGGAACCAAGTCAGTTCGCTACACTTTGGCGCATTAGTGAATCGCCATCACTGGTCTTTAAGTACACAAGTGCATTGGCACTCCGGCCGGCCCACCACCACACTACCCAGTACTGTTAGCGATTTAACGACACCCATTGAGTACCAACGCAATAGCGCCAGCCTGCCGGATTACATCACATTAGATATTCGCCTAAGCCGGCAATGGACGCTAAACAGCAGCCAACTCGAGCTTTACCTCGACATCACCAATGCCAGCAACCGGAAAAACATAGGGTTTTATGAAGTGGAAATCGCCGCACAAAACAATAGCTACAGCCTAGAGCGCAACCCTGAAAGGTTATTCCCTATTCTGCCGACACTGGGGCTTTATTGGTATTTTTAGCGGCGCCACAACCACACATATTGCGTAGGTTAGGGCTAAGATAAAGTTCACAAGAGGAAGTACGGGAAACGGTAGATTCTCAGGCCGGGCTTCGGCGGAGCAAAACAAACCAACTGGCATTAGCATGCCGCGCAGAAGGAAGAACATCATCATCGCGCCTAATAAGGCAGAAGCCGGTACGGTAATGACCCAAGGCGCTGCAATTTTGGGTTCCAGAGGTTTGAGTATAGTTTTCACTATCAAGAGGGGGACACTCCCTCGAAAAGTCCACTAACTCTCTAAAGGCCAGACGCCATAAGCCTTTCAACGAATGGACTAGCTGACACCAAGTTTCTCAAACACACGATTTTTTACGTCTAGCTTCTTTTTAAGTGTGCTTATTTCAACGCTTTGTTGCTGAGCTTTTGCTTCCCAGGTCTTGAGGTCATCGCGCAACGCCGTCATCCCTTCAGATTGTTTTTGGTTTTTGGTGGTCGCGATTTCCAGGTCCCGTAATTTGCTTTTGTAGTCGTCTTCATTCTTACGCAATGCCAGCTCAAGGTTCGCGATTTTCGTTTCGTGCGCAGAGACGACTTTCCTCGATTCGATTAGCTCCGCGACCAGACGAGCATTGTCACGATTTAGGTGTGCAACTTGATTCAGGCGAATAGAGAGGTTTTGATCTGCGGCTCGCGGCCGAGGTTGGTTCCGTACAGAAAACAGCTGCAAATCTGGAAACCGAGCAATGCAAACTTACAGCGAGTCTGGATTCAAAAACAGAAAAAGCTAACACACTTAACGCCAAACTTTCAGAACCGAAGGTTCAGTCGGATGAGCTTAATCAACTCAAGAACTTTAATGCAGAGCTGCAAGCTTGAAAGGCCGAAGCATCGGTATCAATTGGCAAGCTGAAAGCAGAAATTTCAATCAAGACGGATATGATGAATCGTTTACTGGAGGAGCAAAGGAAAGCGCCTGAGCCCTAATAAAGTATAGAGTGTACGGTAAGCATGGATGATCTGCTGCTCTCAGGCTCAGAAGGGTATTTGCTCTTATCGCTGGCCACCTCAGGCGCTTCGCAGACCTTTTTGTTGTTTTGCGACGGAGAAGGTTCATACCCAGTCATCAGTCATCGTAACTAAACCTGTACCGAAATCAACCTGTAATCGAGAATTTATATCAAAAACAAATAGTTAGCTTAACTTTGGCGAATTTTTCCAGAATGACGGCCGCCCCTCCAGTTGCACCAAAGTAATGGTGGGAATAATTTTCAGCACATGACATGTTCGGTTAGTTGGGAAGTCAAGGAACTGGCAATATGGGGTTTGTCGGTGCCGCTTGGTAATCAGTAAAACGTTATCGGCGTGTTCGGCCTAAGATATATCTTGTCTGAGTCGATTCAGTTGAGTTTTGCTCTTTACTTAAATTATGTCGTTGAGCTCGCAAGGGTTTTCCTGTCGATAGTAGCGCTTGTTCTTCTTCCTGAATTCGGTTGTGTAAAGACTGATTTAACCATTTTTTCGATAAAGCGCTGATGCGAATAAATGCCATTAAGGTCGTTACTGCGAGACCCGGCGCCACTACCGGAGGGCAAAGAAACCTAACGAAACAGATTTTGGGTTCAGTGAGAGGCTGCTCGAGCCAAACAAAGCTACAGCCCACCTTGACGCGGAATATCTAAAGCTTTACAAAATGACGCAAGTGGATAGCAAGCTTCAGGCCTACCGTGGCGAGTTCAAATACCTTAAGCGTAATAGAGCGCCAGCAAGATATGAAAGCAAGCTCACCACCCTACAGAAGTGCTAAAGGTGAACCTGCGGGCTGTGCTCAACTTAGCCTTGATACACTGCGCCTTACATCGTCGAGGCGCTTTAATTATCGGTAAGTCAAATCAAAAAGCGCCTACCTTCAACCTAAAATCGTTGATATGTTACCAGTCGCGCTAATGATGCTTAGCGATAATGATGCGTAAACTCATGTTGTCGATATCGAAGTTGCGCCCATGGGTGACATCAAAGCGTTCGTCTGCTTCATGCATTACATCGCTTAGAGTTTCGCGAGCAATATAGGGCTTGAATTTGGCAATTGCGGCAGCTAGCTTTGCGTCGGCGGCGTAAAAAGTGGCAATTCGATCAGTAACGTTAAGCCCCAGTTCTTTTCGGGTTTTCTGGATACGATTTATCACTTCTCGAGCTAAACCTTCTGCAATCAACTCCTCGGTGAGTTTACAATCCATATCTATGGAAATTAACCGGCTGGATAATGCCTCGGTGCCATCTTTGGGTTCGCGGAAAATCAGAATGTCCTGACTGCTGAAGCGCTCATTCTCCAAAACTAGCTCCCCTTTGTCTTGGAGATCATAAAGCTGTCTTGAATTGAGCCCTTCGATTAGCTGCTTGAACTTTTTAAAGTGCTTTCCTAGGCGCTTTCCTAATACTGAGGAGTTGGGTTTAGCATAAAACTCAATGTAGTTGTCTTCCTCAGTCGTATATTCAACCTGCTTAACATTGAGTTCAGCTCTTATGTATTCCTCAAGCTGAGCGATCTCATTCAGCGTAGCTGGGTCCTGATGAATGATGGTCAGCTGAGCCATAGGCACCTTAGTCTTGATTTTTGCTTGATTCCGCTTCTGACGGCCCAGCAGTATGATGCTTTGCATGCGCGCCACGGCTTCTTCAAGCGTTGGCTTAATCAAATCATCATAGGCCTCTGGATAGCTACATAAATGAACCGATTCAGGCTCCTCTTTGGCCGCATAATTTTTGAGCTGTTGAAATAACTCCTCTGCCAGAAACGGGGTAAAGGGTGCCATGCTGACACTTAGTTCAAATAGCGTGCGATACAGAGTTTCATAGGCTGACGATTTGTCAGGTGTCATTTCCTCCACCCAAAATCGTGAACGGTTTAAGCGGATGTACCAGTTGGTAAGGTCTTCTATGAATTCGAATAACGCAGGCACCACGTTGAAGAGCCGGTAGCCCAGCATCTCTCGGGCCACCGTAGCTTTAAGAGTCTGCAGGCGCGAAAGTATCCACTGGTCGGTTATGTTATTTGACGCAGCGGGGTTGGTGTTCGAATGCCAGCCATCGATACTTGCGTAGGTTTGCAAAAAACGGAAAGCGTTGTACCAGGGCAGTAGAGCGCGTCTTACCATCTCCTTGACGCCAGAGTCAGCAAAGCGCTGCTCTTCACCTTTAACGAGGCCGGAGTTAATCAAATACAGGCGCAGCGCGTCGGCGCCATGCTCTTCAAGCAAGAGGTCAGGTGGCGTGTAATTCTGGAGGCGTTTAGACATTTTCATTCCGTCTTCGGCCAATACAATGCCGTTGACGATTACATTGCGAAACGCTGGTTTATCAAAGAGTGCTGTACTCAATACTAGCAGGGTGTAGAACCAACCGCGGGTTTGATCGAGCCCCTCCGCTATGTATTCGGCTGGGAAGCCGGCAGTGAACAGGCCTTGATTTTCGAAAGGGTAATGCAGCTGAGCATACGGCATCGCGCCGGATTCAAACCAGCAATCCAGCACCTCTTCCACACGGCGGTAGGTTCCCGGTTCGCCATCCAGCTGAAAGCTCAAATCGTCGACATACTCGCGGTGTAAATCTTTTACCCGCACTCCGGTGTATTGCTGCAGCTCGTCAATCGAGCCTATGCAGATACGTCGGTCGGTTTCATCGTTGACCCAGATAGGCAGAGGCGTGCCCCAGTAGCGATTTCGAGAAACGCTCCAGTCCATGGCGTTATCAAGCCAGTTTCCCATTCGACCGTCACGGGTGTGCTCCGGCACCCAATTGATTTGCTGATTGAGCTCTGCAATGCGGTTCTTGATCTGCTCAACTTTCACATACCATGAGGGGATCGTCCGGTAGATAATTGGCGTATCGGATCGCGGGCATAATGGGTAACTGTGCATGATTACATCTTGAAAATATAAGGCACCATCGTATTTGAGTCGGCGAATGATATTTTTATCCGCATCTTTTACGTATTGGCTTGCGAAGTCGCTAACCTCATCAGTAAAGCGGCCATTCATATCAATCGGGCAAACCAGCGCTGTAACACCGTTGGCTTTCATTACTCGAAAATCGTCTTCACCAAAGGCTGGGGCCAAGTGAACTATGCCGGTACCACTGTCAGTGGTGACATAGTCATCCGCAAAAACCGTAAATGCACCTTCATTAGCTAGCGCTCTAAAGTATGGGAATAGGGGCTGATAGCGTTTGCCGACAAGCTCGTCTCCTTTAAGCTCCGCCTCAATCGTCAGGTTTCGGTTTTTACCAATTTCCTCTAGTCTCTCAAGTGCCAGGTAGAATCGTAGGTCCCGATCAACATCATAAACTCGTGCATAGTCACTATTAGCGTTGACGCAAAGACCGAGATTAGATGGCAGAGTCCAGGGAGTGGTCGTCCAAGCGGCGACATAGGCATCCTCATCCTGTAATTTAAAAAGCACAGTTGCAGTCGGGTCTTGGATATCTTGATAGTTGGATCCAGCCTCAAAGTTGGAGAGGACTGTGGTCAAGGCGGTTGAGAAAGGTACAACTTTTACGCCTTGATACACTAGGTCCTTTTCCCAGAGCTGCTTCATGACCCACCAAACTGACTCCATATACCACGGGTCCATGGTCTTGTAGTCATTGCGGAAATCAACCCAGCGGCCCATCCGAGAAATGGTCTTTTCCCATTCTTTTGTATAGCGTTGGACTATGTTTCGGCATTCGTCGTTGTAGCCTTTCACTCCAAGCTTGGCGACAGCTTCCTGTGCGGACATGCCTAGAGACTTGTCGATTTCATGTTCGATCGGCAGCCCATGGCAGTCCCAGCCGAAACGACGCTGAACGTTGTAGCCCTTCATTGTAAAGTAGCGTGGCACGACGTCTTTTAAGGTGGAGCCCACTAGGTGGCCATGGTGAGGAAGCCCTGTTGCAAATGGAGGCCCGTCGTAAAAAATGTAGGGCTCGCCATCACGGGTTTTGGTCAGAGATTTTTGGAAAATATCGCATTCTTCCCAGAACCGCATTGTTCGGTGCTCACTATCGACGAACGAAAAGCTATCGGAAGTATTACTAGGCGAAGAATCACTGTTGCCAACCGAAGCATTGCTTTTCGTGTTGGTATCGGTACTGACTGATTTAGTCACTTTCGTTTATCTCCTTGTTTAATAATGGCTGCGTACTTTAAGGGTGTTCAATGAAGTCTTTATTCTCAGCTCATGATGCGCACATTTCTCTCGCCCATAAAAAAACCCGCCTAGTGGCGGGTTTTTAAAATTATTGCGACGAACACGCGCCAATCCAACCCACCATTGTCAGGGTCGAATAATAGATTTTGTGTTGTAGAGCGCGGTTTTGATTTTCATATTCCTAAAGGATTAGTGATTTGAAAAGAAAAGTCAAGTGTTATCGAAATGCAGACTAGAAGGAAATCCCAGAGCTCGAGGCTCCTTTTCAGTTCTCATCGGTGACATTCATTGATCGCCAGTACAGGCGCTTTAGAGTAATCTACAGTAAAAGCTCGCGTTAGCACTTAGACTATTCATTTCATCGCGACCGTCTAATCACGCTTTTGGAGAGGATCTCTAGTTTCCAGTCTGAGTGAATCCATCAGGCTGCCGTCCATAAATTTATAGTGGTCCTCAATGCCTAGCGTAGATCGATTTTTTTTGGTTAGACATTAAATATTTAGGTACGCCTACTGTGTATTCGTGGCGCCTTGAATTAGTTGTCTCAGAAGATAATGTCTAAGTTGAGGCGGGCGCATGTTTTAACTGCGGAACAGTGGGTACACCTCGCCGTTATCCAGTAAAAAAACACGGCAATCATGATGGTTAGTCACAAGCTGGGGTTGCCTGCGCAAGAGATTGCCTTGCTTGAGCTAAAAGAGGTTTGTCAGTTAGGGCTGAAGCGTGTCGGTGACCGCCGGTCGTTAACTGCGTCCGAATGCAGCATGGAAGCTTATTTGCGGGGGCGAAAGTGCGCTATCACTTATGTATTCTCGTAGACTCAGTTTATGATTTTTCGAAAGCTTCGGGCGCACCATAGCTTTGCCGCTACAAAGGTGTGGTGTAGGTTAAAGGTGTGGTGTAGGTTAGGGCTTGGGGAGTGTTCGAGTGTGGATTACTGTTGCACTAGGTGCAACACAAAAGATGGTCTTGACCTACGTGACTATAGAGTCTAGAATGCCCCGCATCTGCAGCACTGGACGCAATGTTATTAAAATTCTCAGTCTCTAGTGCTGTAAAGATTGTCGAACTAGGTACATATATAGGTTCGAATCCTGCCGGGCGCGCCATCGCTTCCAGCAGTATTTATGGTGACTGTAGCTCAGTTGGTAGAGCCCTGGATTGTGATTCCGGTGGTCGCGGGTTCGAGCCCCGTCAGTCACCCCATTATTTAAAACCTCCCCTCTTATATTTACTGTTTAACGCTTTCCTGAACTGCTTCTTTACGTACACATCTTATCGCATTGTCTTTTTATCTATTTATTCAAGCGGTAATTCAACCGTGAATTTAGAACCTTCTCCCTTGGTGCTTACTACGTAAATCTTGCCTTCGTGCTGCTCTACTAGATTTTTAACGATTGATAAGCCAAGCCCGTGGCTGTCGACTTTTTTCTGGGTTTTGTGCTCTATGTGATTAAAGGGTTTAAATATCGTGTCGAGGTTTTTCGCATCAATACCAATGCCAGTGTCTTGTAATGTTATGTGGGCAACTGGTTTGCCTTTGTTTAGTTGCTCGCTGAGGCCTACGGTGATTTTTCCGTTGTCGGTATATTTAATCGCATTGCTAATTAAGTTGTTAAACACTTGGGTTAGCTTGTCTTTATTACCCTGTATAACAAAGTCTTTATCGCTAATGTTGGTTGATAGCTTTAGATTGCATTCTTGTGCCTTGGGGGTAAAGTTTTGAATGCAGGCGCGTAAAATGTTATTGATGCTGACTGATTGCTTGGGGAAGGACTGTTGCTCTGCTTGGCTTTTGCTGAGTTCTAATATTTCTTCCACGAGATGCTGTAGTAGCTGACAATTCTTTTCGATTGTGTCAAAGCAAATGTCGACGCGTTCGCTATCGCTATCGGTAACGTCGCCGCTGGCACTAAGGCTTTTATCTACGAGGCGCTTTGCGATTTTGTTATAGCTTTCTATTGTTGATATTGGGTTTTTTAGGTCGTGAATTACGCTTGCGAGTGTTTCACCCTGTAAAAGTTGTGAATGATAGCGGGTTTGTGACAGTTGGTGGCGGTTTAGGGCAAATCGAATAGAGTGCTCTAGTGATGCCGGATTTAATAAGTTCTTGTCCCAAAAGTCGTAAATACCATATTTAAGTAGCTGGTTTTCCTTACGCTTTGTCGCAAAGCTAGTGGCAACAATGACTGGTATGTCGCGTTCGTAGCGTTGCATTATCTGCAGAACATCTTCTGCCGTTTTATCGATTAGCTGATAATCGAGAAAAGCGAGATCGATAATATTTTTAGGGTCAGCGAGGTAGGCCTCGGCTTTGTTTACGCTGTCGACGGCTGTTATGACATATTCAGCGTCTTTGCCAAGCGAAAGCATGTGGCAGGTTGTGGCGCGGTCTATTTCGTTGTCGTCCACCACGAGGATGTTATAACTCTCGCGCAAGTGCACTTTATTGTGTGGGGTCAGCATTGTCATAAGTTGGTTTTATCCGTCAGCTAGCGTCACGCCTTTTACTTGATTACTAAGTTTTAATCGAAAAACATTTAGCCTGCAAGTGAATATGGCGTTTTGCTGCTAAACAGTATAGTAGCGTTGTTTGTCACGGCTTTTAGCTATTTCGGTGGCGCCTATGTTTGTAAATGCCGGCTGAATTAAAACGTCCGTATTATTTTTGGTTTGCGAGTTGATGTATAGGAAGCCGAATTTCAAAGCATGTTCCCCCTAATGATGAAGGCATAACATGTATGTTGCCGCCCATTTGTTTAAAAATACGGTGTACAAGGCTAAGGCCCAGCCCGCTGCCTTGGCGCTGAAGCCCATTCTCAATGCGTTGAAACGGGATAAAAATATGGGGCACCTTTTCTTCTGGTATGCCAATGCCGTTATCGTCAATATGAATAACTAAGCGGTCATTATTCTCTTCAATTTTATAGCTGAAGCTCATTTGGGCTGGCTTCTCGTTATACTTTATGGCGTTATCGATAAAGTTTTTGAGCGCTAATTGCAGCTGTGAAGGGTTGCCTTTAATAATAGGTAGGTCGCAAGTGAGGATTGTTAAAGGGCTGTCGATGGTTTTGCAGATTGTTTCGACTAGCTCGTTAAGGTTTGTTGATGTAGTGGTTTGTGAGGGCAGCGTAGCGTCGGCGCTTAAATAGTTAAATAGATCTGATGTAAGCTGCTGCACTTCGCTGGCGCTACTTTGAATAAAGCTAAGCCATTGTTTTTCTTCGGCAGAAAGGGCGTGGTTTTTCGCGAGGCTGTCGTTCAGGAAATATGTGCATTGAGTTATGCGGCGTATGGCGCCGCTGAAATCATGCGACAGGCTGTGGCAAAAAGCCTCGTAGTCTGTTGTTTTATCGCGTAAAGCATTTTGGGTGGCTTTGCGCTCGATAGAAAATTGGCACTGCTTAAATAAATATTCGCTATCAAGCCGATCTTTTGCAATAAAATCTTGGATGCCAGCTTTTATAAGGTCAATGGCAATTGCGTCATTATTAATGGATGTCAGTACGATGATTGGCGTGTCAAACTCGGTGCTGCTTAATGTTTTGATAGTGTTTTCTAGCGGAGAGTCTGGCAGCTTTAAATCGCATAAGCACAGGTCAAAAGCATCGCTATTAAGGAGTTCGAGGCCGGGATTAAATAGCGCGGCACGCTTAATGGTTGCTTGAGATTTATAAGTGCTTTCTAGAAGGTCAACGATGATTTCAGCGTGGTCGTCGTTGTCTTCAATCAAAAGAATGCGCATGACTTTCTCCATCCCTATTAATATAGGGTTTAATGTCTGAAAAGCTAAGGGGCTTGGTCAGAAATTGGGTGGCACCAAGGCTCGTTGCTTTTGATATATCCGATTTAATGGTGGATGTTGTGATAATAACAATAGGGGTGCTATTTAAGTGGTCGAGTGTGCGAAGCCGGCTTAAGGTTTCTAACCCGCCCATCTTAGGCATCTTAATATCTAATAAAATTAAATCTGCAGGTTCTTGATTGCAAGAAAGAAGGTCAAGTAACGCCAGGCCATTAGGTGCGTGAAAAAGCTTGAAGGGTAAGTGGCTTTCCTCAAGCATATCCTCGATAAGCTCTCGATGATCTAGGTTGTCTTCGGCTAAATAAATATGTACAGGTTTATTGGCTTGCATTGCTAAACATCTTTTTGGTTCATTTTTAGTTCGTTGATCCTAAGCTCTCGCTCTTGTAGCCATTCTTGCAGTGTGTCAACGTTATTTTCAAGGATTTCTTTTTCTTTTTTAAGTGTTTCGATATCTGTAGTTCTTTGGTTAAGTGTTAATAGTAATTGTTTGTAGCGCTCTTTAAAGATGTTGTTGGTGCTAAGTTGATTGTTTCTGTTGTGAATAAGTATCAATAGAAGAAGCGCATCGGCTATTAGGCCGGCAAAAAATAGCACAAGGGTTGCCGGTGTTAAGTGTGTTACAGGATTGAATGCTGGTGCCGTAAGCGATATTTTCCATAATCGCCCGAATACATGCAGTTCTTTGTTGTGGGTGATTGCATTGAGCGGGGACGGGTTTAGGTGCTCAAATAGTCGGCTGTTTGAGGTTTGTTGTGTTTGGTTTGAGTCTGATGCTGGAGTGATATCAGATATAGTTATGCTTGTTGTTGGGGCTACTCGGTCAATAATGGGCAGCATAAAGTCATTCATTCTGAAAGGCGCGTAAACCCAGCCTTTTAAATTCTTTAGTGATTTAACCATTCCACGATTTAATAAGTTAGGATCTTTGTATACGGGTGTATAAATTAGGAAGCCTTTTTGCGTATCGCTTGCGGTTTCTTGCGCTAAGGTAATGGCGCCGCTCGCTCTGGCTTCGCCAGTGAGCATGGCGGCTTTCATCGCGTATTGGCGCGTAGGGTTGGACCACATGTCGTATCCAAATGCGCGTTGGTTGCGCCAGTCGAACGGTTCAATATAGTAAATACTGGTATAAAAATCTCGGCTGTTGTTTGGGTATATTGCGTAACCAGCAAATCCCTCTTGGTGTACGGTTTTTTCGTGTGCTTCTAGCTCGTTGGGTTGAAGTGGAATTGCGAACCCAAGTGCTTGTATGCCGGGCCAGTGAGTATTGATGTCAACAATACTAGCAAAGACCTTCCACTCCTCACGGCTTACGCGCTCGCTGCTGTTAAATAGGGCAACGCCGGACCACAGTACTTGTTCATAAACATGCAGTCTTTTTTCAATTTTATCGGTTAACTCTTCATGCTCTAAGGCGAACTCTGATAAGTACTTATCTTTGGTGATAGATGTACTTAAAACATAGCCCAATACTGTAGCGCAAACAGATGTCAGAAAGATGCCGTAAATAACGGGGAGTAAAAGGAGGGCTTTTTTTAGGCTAGCTTTCATGGTGTGTCAGTGCGTCTGGTTGCGGTAGTGTAAGGGTGAATGTTGAGCCTGCGCCTAGTGTTGAATCAACGGTGATTGTGCCACCGTGCTTTTCGATAATCGATTTTACAATGGCCAGGCCTACGCCTGTCCCTGGAGCTGTAACATCACCGCGTTCAAAAATGTCAAAAATCTTATCGTAAAGGTTTTTGTCGATGCCTATGCCGTTATCTTTAACGCTTATGATGACCTTGCCATCTTTTTTTGAAGCGGCAATATGAATAATAGTCGTTGTATTTTCACGTTTATATTTTTCGGCATTACTAATAATATTCTGCAAGCATTGCACGATTTGTGGTCGGCTAGCGCTAATGAGTAAGTTAGAAGGGATACTGGTTGATATTTTACAGCCGGCTAGATCTTCTTCTAAGCTATCCCTAACCTCTTGTACTACATTGTTGATGGCAAATTCTGTAATTGTCAGCGGTCTATTCATCACTCTGGATATTTCCAGTAGATCTGTAATAAGCTCTTCCATTTTTGCGGCATTGGCAATAATGCGGTCCATTTTGTGTGTGACCCTATCGCTGCATTCGTCACCGAGTGTCGCTTTAATTGAGTGGGAAAAAGCTGCAATGGTAACCAGCGGGGCTTTTAGGTCGTGTGATACGGTATAAACAAATTGCTCCATTTCTCGGTTTTTGCGTGTTAGAGATCTGTTGAATTCCGTAAGCTTATGCTGCGCCTCAATGCGGTCGCTAATATCGGTAATGGCGCTAATAACGTACCATTTTTCATTCAATTTAACGGGGGCAAGGCCGACTTCTACAAATATAAAAGTACCGTTTTTACGGCGAGCTCTTAGTGCCAAGTCTGTTCCCATGCGCCTAATTTTGGGGTTCTTTAAGTAGCCTTGGCGAAGTATTTGGTGGCTGTTTTTGAATTCTTCCGGGAGCAGATCTTCAATTTTTAGCGTTAAAATTTCAAACTTTGAATAACCGAAAGATTTCTCGGCATGCCCGTTTGCTTGAATAATATGGCCATCAGTGTCACTCATTATAATAGCATTAGGCGTCGCCTCGATAAGTAAGCGTAACTGCTCAATTTCGTGAATGCGGCTAGAGACATCGCGCACAATGACGGAATAGCCTAATACGGTATCCCCGCTAAATAATCCGGTAATGGAAATTTCTAGGTACTGTATTACTGGCGAGGCCGTTGATATCCATTTTACGGTTGTACTGACATGTGGCGATTTATGGCTAAGCGAGTGAGTCGCATCTCTTATTTTTTGGTTGTCTTGTTCGTCGAACAAAACATGCAGTGGCTTGTGTAGCATGGTTGATTCGGGCTTAGAAAAAAGCGCCTCGGCTTTTGGGTTCCAGCTACTAATGTACCCGTTATCGTCCAGCCCTACTAAACCATCATCAGAGTATTTGGCAACAAGTGCCAAGCGTTGGTCGTTAATTTTGGCGAATGATGATCGCTTTCTTTCTGTATTAAGATCCTCCAAAATACTGCCCATAATGCTGTTGGCTTTGGTGAGATCTGCCTGTTTTTTCTTGAGGTATAAGTTACTTTCCACCAGCTTATTCAGTATTTCGTTCATTCTTAGCCGGTGCCAAATGTAAATGCTACTCCAGCACATTGTAAGCAATAACGAATAGGCAAAAAAACCAGAAATTAAGCTAGTTCGGTTGCGTTTAGTAGTTTGTGTTACTTGTTCGTTAATTGTGTTTTCTTGAAGTTCGATTTGATGCCGCGTTTCGTCTAGCCACGCTTGTAAAGATATCCCGTTGTCGTGTTCGGGTAGCGTGATGTGGTTAAACAAGTAGTAACTATGTGACTTTTTCCAGTCTGGAATAGCATCTTCAAAAAAGTTTGAGCTAGCAAATTGGCTTATGTTTTCTAAGGTGTCGAACTGGTAGTAATTTAAAAAACGTTTTTGATCGGCTAATACAATTTTTTTGGTGTATAGAGTGTTATTTTTCTCGATACTTGACCACAGTGTTTTTGCTATCGAAATAGCAAAAACACCAGTGATTAGTGTAACTAATAGGCTGAGAGTAAAAAGGGCGCGCATAATTACACGGATGTGCCCTTGTCATACTTTTTGGGCTTACCCTGCTCGGTTAAAAGGCTGTTGATTTCCTCTTTAAGTTCGATAATTCGCATTTCTCGAGCCTCGCTAGCACCATAGATTTTTTCTAGCTGGGTTTCCTTTTTTTTGTGCTCGTCAATCACTCGATTAATTTCGTGGTTAGAGGCTTCAATGCTTAATAGTTGAAATAAATAGCGCGTTTTAGAGACAACAATAACTGCCGTTACAATCGAGGTGATGGCCGTAATTGCTTTGATGTACGACTGCACTTCGTAAGCGGGATACCAAATAACATAAATATTAAAAATGTGCGTTAAACCGCAAAGGATAATGAATGCGGCAAACAGTAGTGCAATGCTGGCACTAGCGCCAGCGCTATGGGCATGGCGCCAAGCGATAATGGCAATACTCACCGGGATGGCAATATAGGCGATGGCTATCAACGAATCAGATAGGACATGCGTCCATAAAATGTCGGGTTGCCATAAATAGCAATGCCCGTGCGGCATGAATCTTTCGTCTACGCCTAGTACTGTTTCTAGCCAACTGTTGCTCATAGCATGTACTTTCTGTTTATAGGTGAATGATATTATTTGATAGGTTCGCAGGTATACACTGCCAGTTGTGCTCTGCCGCTGCGTTTGGCTTGGTAAAGTGCTTCGTCAGCATAGCGCAGTAGCTCTTCATGATTATTGCCGTGAAGGGGAAAGCACGCCGCGCCAATCGATGTGCTAATAGTAATTTTTTTCCCGTCGACACTAATTGTCGAAGCCAATTGGTATTGAAGCCGATTCATAATTAGCTGGGCCTCACTCAGTGGCGTGTTCGGCATAAAAACAACAAACTCGTCGCCCCCGAGCCGCCCAATAATATCCTGAGGGCGGCAGCAGATCTCTAGGCTTTCTGCAAAATGGCTAAGAATGGCGTCGCCTGCAGGGTGGCCGTGTTGATCGTTAATGCATTTAAAGTTATCAACGTCTAAAAACAGTAAAATGCCTTCGTTTTTACTCAGTACTAAGCGTTGTAAATTGCGATCTAGCTGTTTGGCAAATGCGTTGCGATTGAGGAGTGTCGTTAGTGAGTCGCGGTTTGCTTGTTCGTGGAGCGCACGCTGAAGGGCGTGGAAGTCGATTGCTGTAATGATCTTGGCGCGTAAGTTTTTAGGTGTGAGTTCATTTTTAGGGATATAGCCGTGCGCGCCTTTTTGCATAAGCTGAGCAACCAAGGTTGGGTCGCGGTGGTCTGTTAGTGCAATCATAGTGCAAGAGTTGGCCAGGCTTTTCAGGTGCTCGCCTAAAAGCCATAAACCATTGTTATTGGGTAGGCTAATATCAAAAAGGCAGCAGTTATAGTTTTGCTCTGTGAGTTCTGCCAAGCCTTCTTCGGCACTCGTGCAGACGGTTACGAAGTCTACCTCTAGCTCGCTTAAGGCAATCATTTGTTGCGATATTTGTTGGTCAAAGGGATTGTCTTCGACTAGCAGTATTTTTAACGGAGAATTTGACATAGCTTATCCTTGAGAGCTCTCACGGCTTAATCATAGCGCCCGTTGACGGAGGTGCCATTTTTTTGGCGCAGCGCGAAAAAATTTTGACATGCAAAGTATTTGTTTGACGTTTCTTTCGGTAGGGGCTGTCATAGTTTGAGCCATTTGACGATGGTATCTTTAAGAGTGTCTGGTGCTATAGGTTTGGCGATGTAGTCATTCATGCCCACGGCAAGGCATTTTTCTTTATCACCTTGCATGGCATTAGCGGTAAGGGCGATGATCGGAATACGCTTGTGATGTTCGCCCCCTAAGCCTTGACGCACGCGTTGCGTGCATTCGTAACCGTTAAGCTCTGGCATTTGGCAGTCCATCAGCACAATATGGTAGCGATTGTCGACATCAGCATTCGATAGTGCGGTGAGTGCTTCTAAGCCGTTCCCTGCTGTTTCACAGGGGTAGTCAAACTCCAGTAGCATATCTTTAATAACGGCCTGATTCACCGGGTTGTCTTCAACGAGCAAAATGCGTAAATCAGATTTTTCTTGCGCCGTCTGTGGTAAGGGGCTTGGAGTTGCATCTTGAGACAAACGCTCCGCTGTGTTGCTGTTTACTTGTAAATAACCTCTTGTTACAAATGTATCGTTAGGCACCGTTGCTAACGTACTAATGGCATCCAGTAAATCAGCCGTTGCCACGGGTTTAGTTAAATAGCCATTAAAGCCTGTTTTTTTAATATCGGAAATTCCGTTTGGATCTGAGAACGAAGTTATCATCATCAATTTTGGGGTCTTCTCCGCTTTAGTGAGGTAAAAAGAGATGCTAAGACCCGCCATATCCGTTGAAATGTAAGGTTCTCACGCCACTACACTTAAACGAATATATGAGCCTTAACATCTCCAGCAAAATTTTGAGCCTTCCTGGTCAGCGTGTCAAACAAGTTCAGCATGACTTGGCCCTGCAAAGATTGACTATACACTGCAAGCGAGACCGTCGTTATAGAGCGATTGCCCCGTCAAGTAATGAGGCGGCCAACATCAACCGATACTTGCGCAGAACGATCCGTGATGTCCCTTTGTGTGGCTTCGAATGCTATTTGGAAGTTGAGCTCGCTCAAGTTGTGACGACTTGCGGTAGGCGTCTAATGGAGGCTTGCGAATTTGTCGATACAGGCAATCGCTATACTCAAAGATTTTGCCAGTTGGTGAGCGGATTGTGTCGCCATATGAGTATCAGCACGGTCAGTCGGCACCTAAAGCTACGATGGGAAACGGTGAAAAATATGGATAAATTTCACCTAGAGAAAACGTTGCCTGCACTTAATCCTGAAAAATTAATTGACTTAAAATATCTTGGGGTCGATGAAGTCGCTAGAGCCAAAGGCCATGATTATATGACGGTGATTTATGACATGGAATCCGGTCATTTAATTGGCGTTGAGACAGGCCGTAAAGCCGAGGTGTTGACAGCGTTTCTAAAGCGCTTACCAGCACAAACCGCTGAAAACATAGAGGCGGTAGCCATGGATATGGGGCCAGCCTATCAAAAATCGGTACGCGAATGCTTGCCTAATGCTGACATTGTTTTCGATCGGTTTCATGTGATGCAAAACTACAGTAAAGCCATGAGCAATCAGCGTAGGATCGAGTTCAGAAAGGCGGATCGCGCAGGCAAAGAGCAGCTTAAAGGTACCCACTACCTGTTGTTAAAAAATGCCGACAAGTTAAATGATAAGCAAGCCAATAAACTCCAGACATTGCTCGAAAATAATTCCAATATCAATACACTTTATATACTCAAAGAGCAGCTCCAAGCTTTGTGGAGTGCAGGGAATTATGATGCCATGATGAATGCTTTGGAGCAGTGGTGCGACATGGCGGAACAGACGAATATGCTCTATCTCAAGAAATTTGCAAAGTCACTAAGGAAGCATAGCGTAGGCATTTGTAACTACGGAAAACACGGGCTGACTAGCGCCAGAATTGAAGCCGGCAATGTCAGCATTGGCATGATTCGCAAGCGAGCAAGAGGCATCAAGGATACCGAGTACTTCAAGCTAAAAATAAGGCAATCATCGATGCCTGACGAGCAATCCATGTTCTATGGAAGCCACTAGATCACCTCACTAAAGCGGAGAAGAGCCCAATTTTGAATGATTAAAGCGAGGATCTGCGCGCAAGGCTTTACCCAGGTTGTAGCCATCCATATTGGGCATATGGCCATCGACAACAATGATGTCGTAAGGTGTGGCTGCATTTTTATTGCAGCACTCAAGTGCTTGCTGGCCATCATGGGCAAGCTCGGTCGCGATGCCCCAAGATAAAAATTGCTGGCTGAATATTTCTAAATTGACTGGATGGTCATCAACAATTAAAACCCGCAATTGACTAATGTCAGATTTAGGCGTTAAAGCGTATTGCGTATCGCCTTTTAGTACAGGAATTTCCACGGTGAAAATACTGCCTACATCTATTTTAGAGGCGACTTCTATGCGGCCTTTCATTTGCGTGCATAAACGCTTACAAATGGCTAACCCTAAACCTGTGCCGCCAAAGCGGCGGGTGTTGGAGGTGTCTGCTTGTGCAAAGGATTCAAAAATGCTTTCCAGTTTATCACTGTCAATACCAATACCGGTGTCTTGAATAGATACGCGTAGAACAAATTTGTTATGTTCACCTTTTAGAGAGGCGCGAACAATAATGTCGCCTTTTTCGGTAAATTTAAGCGCGTTACCGAGTAGGTTAATAATGATTTGCCTTAATCGACCAGGGTCTGCAATAACCCCTTGTTCGCTGACGTGTATGGTATCTACCGATAATTTCAAGCCTTTTTCTAGAATGGGATGGCTGAGTGAGTGCACAGCGCTTTCAATTTGTTCGCGGGCGTTAAATTGTATTGCCTCTAACTCTAACTGGCCGGCTTCAATTTTAGAAAAGTCGAGAATATCATTAATGATTTGCAGCAATGAATGCGCGCTACTATCTGCGATTTCGAGTTTTCTTTGGATCGATTCTTCCAATGGCTTGCGCAGTACTAAAGATAGCATGCCCATAACACCATTAAGTGGTGTACGTATTTCGTGGCTCATTATGGCGAGGAATTCGCTTTTTGCGCGGTTTGCGGCGTCGGCGTCCACAATGGCCTTGCGAAGTTCACTTTCCACCAGTTTACGCTCGGTAATATTAAGCATTATCGCGACAACTTTTTCTACAAAACCGTCGTCGTTGCGTATAACTTCGCCGCGCAATTCGGTAATAATCACTTGCCCTCGAGAGCTGCGGCGGCGTAACTCTAGATTGATTGTACGAGCCACAGTGAGGTTCTCGAGAGTTGTTTCTAATAGCGCTTTAGACGGCGCATCAAGCAGGTCGAGCAGTTCGGTAAGCGAGTGTGGTATTTCGTGCTCTTGTATATCAAATAATGCGCATATGCTATTGGAGCAGGTTATTGTCTTTTCTTTTGGGTCGAGTTCCCAGTCCCACATGCCTCCGATACGCTGAGCTTCGGCTAGCCTTTTAGAAAGTTTTTCGAGTTCGTTCGCTCGTTGCTTATCAATTAGGGCAATATTTTTTAAGTCGCTAATATCGTAATTGACACCGATAATACGCGAAGGATTATTACTGTTATCGTAAATAACTTTAGCGGTTGCTTTGATGTGTCGAATGCGGTTGTTCTTAAGGCGTATTCTGAATTCGTCGACAAAAGCTAGCCGTTCGGCAATGGCATTTTCAAAATTGGCAACTGTGCGATCTAAGTCTTCTGGCAATACAGAATTTTTCCAATCTAAAAATGTGCCGCCAAATTCACTGGGTAGTATTTCATAGAGCTGGTGCATTTGCTCATCCCACGTTAATACGCCAGATTTAAAATCGAGGGACCAAATGCCTATTTGAGAAACTTGTGTAGCTAGTGAAAGCTGATACCGGCTGTTTTCTAAGTCAGCTTGCGCTTGTTTAAGTGCGGTGATGTCCGAGCGAATGGATATATAGTGCGTTGTTTTTCCGCTGTCGTCTTTTAGGGCTGCTATGGTGCTAGCCACCCAATATATCTCGCCGTTTTTGGTTCTGTTGCATATATCGCCCTTCCATAAGCCATCAAGTTGAATCGACTTATAAAAGCTATCCCAAAAAAACTTTGCGTGGTGACCAGAATTAAGAATTCGGTGGTTCTTGCCAATAAGCTCATCTAGGCTGTAACCACTGATTTTTTGAAAAGCATCGTTGGCATAAGTAATAATGCCCGCATTGTCAGTAATTGAAACAATGGCATGCTGATCAATAATAAAATTTCGCTCTTTAAGTTTTGTCAGCGCGTGCTCTGCTTCTTGGTTGCTACTTTTTAACTCTTGAGTGCGTGCAGCAACAATGCCTTCTAGGTTGTCGTTTGTTGCTTGCATAGCAAGCATCATGCGTTGGTGGGCGCGTAGCCATACGGTCGTGAGTATGATGACAAATAAACACAGGATCGAAATTGCAATGATCATGAGTTTGCGCAGCCAATAATAATTCGCGAGAGCTTGCTCTTTGGATTGCTCGGCAATAATGCCTATGCCTAACTCATCACTCCATAAACCTGCCCCAAGAACTTGTTGCCCAAGTAAATTTTGGTAAGGTCTGCTGTGTCGAATAAGAATGCGTTCTGGGGCGCTGTCGATAACATCCGAGGCCATTTGGGTTAGTTGAGGCTCGCTGGGTGCTGAGGTGAGTTGTTGCGGCGCGGATGCGGTAAGCGATAGCACGGCTTGCTCGTTGGTTTGGAGTAGCCCGTTTTGATAAAACAGCTCGTTGCCAAGCGGCTCAGATACCAACTGCCCTGCAGTATTAATACTGTATATATCTAATCCTGGAAGGCTTTTGCTATTTTTTTGCAGGGCTGAAAAGGTTTTGCTTGGATCGATGCGTTCGGTAAAGAGGGCGATGGTTGCGCCTTTGATATTTTTAATCGGTGCAACAAAAAAAGCACTGGCCGGCACTGCTTTTCCTTTAATATTTTTTTGCCCTTTAATTGCAACATCGGAAGGGATAGGGGCAATAAACTGTGGTACGCCTTCTAGCGCGCGATCAAACTGCAGGGTACGGTGTTGCAGGATAAGGTTTTTTATACCGATATTCTCGTCGCGTAACGAAGCAATATTGGTCCCGTCACGTGCAACTATAAAAAAGCCCTTGTCGCTTCCAAATGTTGCTCGATTATCGAGAAAGTATTGTCTTAAGGCGTTTAGGTTGCTACCGAACAAATTGCTATTACTCTCGTATAGCGATACTTGTGCTTGCAGCAGAGTGTTGAGTTTGGGCGTTATGGTTAGGCGCTCAAGGGTGGCGGTATTGGTGTCTTTCCAGTACAGCAAGGTTTGTTCTGTTTGTTGAAGCGCCAAGCCGAGGTTTTGCTGCGTATTTGCTAACTGAACGGTTTTTACCTTGCCGATAGTCAAGGCACCAATTAATAGCGCTAGCGCAATGACCGACGTGGTAAATATGAGTGCTTTAGTGCTCATATCTAAGCTCACATCGTGGTATGGCTGTTCTTGTGCCCCTTGAACTCGCAATGTGGATATTAGGGCATTTTTGTAGTCTGATTCCTGCATAGCACGCCTGAGGTTTTGCCCTCTCGTAATTACCGAGAAGGAAAGGGCTTTACCCACGTAGCATTAACTTTTGGCCCAGAATCGCTTCGCTGCTTATATAGCAGCATTTCTTCTATAACTGCATTTCTAGCGTCGTACTCAATCTTTCTGGATCTCATCTAGAATTCCCTAGTATCAATCCAAAAAATTCTCCGTTCAACGCTATAAATACCACTCTAAAAGTTCCTGGGCAGAAAACCTAATGCAGCGTTAGGGTTTATATATCGCAGCGCTATATAAATGGCTGTCAAATATGCCTTATAGGGCTTACGTTATTGATTTTTTAAAGTATATGACTTGTTTTGAGTATAGACACTCAAGAAAACAGTGCAGATAAGTTTAAGCCGCTGCTTAAGGTGTGTCGAGATTAAACCTTGAGGGTCAACTTGAAGGTCAAAAAGATGCGTAGACTTTGATGGATAGCGGTTTGCCAGGTACAAAAAAACCCGCATAAAAAGCGGGCTTTTTATAGACGCACATAAAAACGACTTAGATAACTTCGACGTTTTCAGCTTGTGGGCCTTTTTGGCCAGTGCCTTCTGTGAAGGTTACTGCTTGGCCTTCTTTCAGGGTTTTAAAACCGCTGCCTTGAATACTGCTAAAGTGCACAAACAAATCAGCGCCGCCATCGCGGCTGATGAAACCATAACCCTTGCTTTCGTTAAACCATTTAACGCTACCGGTGATCTTGTCAGACATTGTAACTTTCAGACCTTTGTTGAATAAAAATAACCATGGCCTGCAGAACTACAATGCCATGTAACGGAGCACGTTAGTTCAGAATTGTGACTATACAATGACAACGTAACACATGATTACATAACACTTGTTAATCGTTTTGGCGGCAATAGTCAGGATCGCCCTTATTGCCACCCCGTTGCGTACCGTGGCAATGATTGTGCAGCGGTTCGCAAAGGTTTGTTTCGTCACCGGCGCTGAATTAGCGGGCACCACAAATTGTGTAATAGATCGAATTAAGGGTCAACAGCTGAAAAGGGTTAAATTGCAAGCTGTTTTTTAAAACGGCGCATAAAATCTTTTTCCGTGACTTTATGCCCCGTTGGTGGCGGGTTTTAAAGGTAGGGCACAATAATTGTGCGCTTTTTGCCGTAATCTTTTTGTGGTTTTTCGGGTTCTTCTGGGACGCTGTAAGGCAGCTTTGGGCCAACACCAGACATTAGGTCTAAGCCTTTTTGGTAAACGCGTTCAACATCGTGTTCTGTCGTTACGCGCAAGCGCCGGGTAAACATTGAAATCGGAAATACGCAGTGTTCTGTTTTGGGTAAGCAAACGCCGTGGCTGCGGCCTTGCTTATCTTTATATTCGCGCCACTGCCAGCCTTTTTCGGCTACATAAATATCGCCAAAAGCAATACCGATGGCTCGGTGTTTATCGACTTCATAAATGGTGACATGTTGGCCATCCAGTATGCGTTGGAGCAACGCAATATCCATTTTGTTGTGTCGCAACCGTGTACCAAAGTTTTCGCGGCCCAAGTTATCGACGACTTGGCGCTGCTTTTCAAAGTACTTTTTGTCGATCCAACTTAGCTCGCTAAGCGTGACATCGTTGTTGGTTTCGTCGGCGTGGGAGTCGGTGGTATATAGCGCAAGCAGCAGTGCGCTAAGGGGCAAAATTGTTTTTAACATTTCAAACCTCAATGGGTGTCACTGACATGTTTTATAGGCTCGGGGTAAACATCCGATAGGAGTGTTGAGCGACCCGCTTCGTTAATAATGCGCACATGTTGGCGCGTTAGTTTGCGGGCATGTGCAGCGCCGCAACTGTGGGCAATCATTTCCACTTCTTTGACTAGCTCTTGGTGATAGTTAGCGACACGGTTTGCTTTGTTGTGTGGATCCAGCCCCTTTTGTAGACGCTCATTGTGCGTAGTAATTCCCGTAGGGCAAGTATTTTGGTGGCATTGCATGGCTTGTATGCAACCCAGAGAAAACATAAAACCGCGCGCAGACACCACAAAGTCGGCGCCGGTTGCCATGGCACGGGCGGCGGTGGAGGGCGTCACTAATTTGCCGCCGGCAATCACGGCGATGCGCTCGCGCAGGCCAAAGCGTTTTAGTTCATCAACGACAAAAGGCAAGCTTTCCATCAGCGGCAAGCCCATATGGTCCATTAGCGATTGCGGCGCGGCTCCGGTTCCGCCTTCGGCGCCGTCGAGGGTGATAAAGTCGGGTACTTGCTCGCTGGGTAATTTGGCCATATAGGCGCATAGGTCGGTGAACCACTGTGTGCTGCCCAAAACGGTTTTGAACCCTACGGGTTTGCCTGTAATGTCGCGAATATCATCTAAGCGATCAATAAGTTCCTGAATATTTTCGATATCGCGATGGCGATTTGGGCTGATAGACGCTTGGCCCTCTGGGATACCGCGAATAGCTGCAATTTCGGCGCTGACTTTGGTGGCGGGTAAAATGCCGCCTTTGCCGGGCTTGGCACCTTGGCTGAGCTTTAGCTCGAACATACGCACCTGAGGTTTTTCGGCCAAGCTTTTGAGTTTAGCTGGGCACAGGTTGCCTTCTTCGTCGCGCACGCCGTATTTGGCGGTACCAATTTGATAAACAATGTCGCAGTTACCGGCTAAATGGTATGGGCTCAAACCGCCTTCCCCCGTGTTTAACCAGCAGCCGGCCTTGGCGGCGCCGTGGGATAATGCTGTGATAGCAGGGGATGACAACGCGCCAAAGCTCATGCCTGATATGTTAATAAATGAAGGCGCTGCATAAGGGTATTGGCACAGTGGGCCAATTACGCGGGCAGTGGTTTTGAGGGTGTGTTCTTCTAGCAGTGCGAAGCCTGCGTTGGTGAAGTGAATGTCGCCAGCTTGCGTAAGTGACCGGGTTGAGCCAAACGCTACGCTGGTGCTCACATTTTTAGCGGCCCTGTAAACCCAAGAGCGGGTTGCGCGGTTGAAGGGGAGCTCTTCGCGGTCTAGGGCAAAAAAGTATTGCCGAAAGAATTCGCCCAAGTGCTCAAAAAAGTACCGGAAGCGGCCAATGACGGGGTAGTTCCTGCGAATCGTATGACGGGTTTGGCGGATATCAATAATGTAAAGTGCGATAATTGTCAGCAGAAACAAGCCCACGGCCACGATAAATAAGGCCGCAAAGAAGTTGAGTGTGCTGTGAATGTAACTATCGATCATAGTGGCAAGCCTGCGCATTTCGGTAAAATACGCGCAGTATAGTGTGTGCCCGATGTGGTGTCTTGGCTGTACTTGTATTCGCGTACGTGTACAGGCGCGGCCGATCTACACACAAATCTAAAATACTTCAATTGCAAATGTGAATAGCTTAATGACCTTAAATACTAAAACACTGTTGTTATTGGCCGGGTGGATATTGGCTGGTTTGGCATCGGTTGCCTTGATTGCGCAGCATATGAAGTGGAGCGAGCAGCAAGCGCGCTGGCAAACTGAGCTGGGACAGCAACAGCAGCGGGTGGTCGAGTTAGAGTTAATCATTGCAGAGCTTCATACCGATATTGACGAAAGCGGCCCCACAATTTCCGAAACCGCAACCAAAACCGGCTCTGCCATTTCTAATGTCTTTGACCGTGTTCGCAGTAGCTTTTCACGCGGCGGTGTACCTTCAGACGAATAAGTGCACGCTAGTAACACCTCTAAATAACCTCAATAGGCATGATTATGTTTGTAGCATCTAATTCACGTTGGCTTTGGCCTTTGAGTGCAGTATTCACTTTGGCCGTAAGCTTAATTGCTGTGGATGCTTCTGCACATGCGCGCTGGCTACCCGATGGCACTACGCCTGGGCGAAATAATAATGCCAATATTAAATCGGGCCCGTGTGGTGTGGCGCGGACTAACACACCAGCCGTGTTTAAAGCGGGCGAAACCATTACCTTGCAGTGGGAATCCACCATCCACCACCAAGGCTATTTTCGCATTGCCTTTTCGCCGGCAGGCGATGCGGGCTTTGATCAGCATGTATTGCTCGATAATATTCAAGAGTTCGATAACCGTTACACCGGCGAATACAGTGCCCAAGTCACTTTGCCCGACGAGCCTTGTGATGACTGCACTTTGCAGATGATCCAAGTAATGTTGGATCGAACTCCGCCAACTAATTACTACTCGTGTGCGGATATTCAGCTAGTGGCCGATGCAGCATCCGACAGCATGCCGCCAGCACCGGTTAGTAATTTTGAAGAGGCGCGCGGGCTACCTGATTTACGCGTGAGCTGGATAAACCCTCGCGAGGATTTTGCGGGTGTTGTGGTATTGCATACTGCTACTTCCTCGGGCTCATTCGAAGACGCGCCTTCGTCGGGTACTGCGTACCAACAAGGCGATGTAATAGGCGGTAGCCGAGTTGTCTACGTGGGTGGTGCTCAAGCTGCTGATTTATCGGCAATTGCGTCGGGCGATCAGTTGCGTGTATACGCTTTTGATATGGCTTATAACTATAGCGCTGCAGCTTCGCTGAGCGTAAAACCCTCGGCGGCAGAGCTTGCCGAGCCTCCATTGGTCACATTAATTCCTGAGCAGCTAGGGCAGCCGAGCGCATCAATGGTTTATGCGGCAGATGGCTTGTTGCTGGTGCAGGCTAATGTTGTGGCCGGTCAATCCAATGGGGATATCTTTACGCAGTGGTCTGTTGGGCCTAGCCTGCAAACCTTTGTAGCCGAAGAGGCATTTCAAGTCACCCTAGACCCTGTTAATCATGCCGATGAGGATGTGCAGCTTGAAATCGTTGTGACCGACTCGTTACACCCGCCGAATGTGGTTTCGCAGTCTTTCGATTTTCGCGTTCACCCTGGTAGTTATTACCAATACCGCGTTGTCCTAATGCAGCAGGGGCAAGTTGTTTCCACCATCAATGCCAATAATGGCCCTGCGCAGGCCCGTATAATGTTTACCGGCGAAACCCCCAGTGATGTGGCAAGTTGGCGTGTAAGCTGGCAGCACGATATTCCCAATGCCACAGAAGAGCCTTTGGCGCTTAGTTTTACCCCCACAGCTAGCGCAAGTTTTAGCGTTAGCGCGCAGGTTTTTACCCCGACAGCACCAGCCGGCCCAGAAGAAGCTATAACCGTTAAGGTAAGCAAACCCGTCAAACTCGGTGCATTGAGTGGGGGGATAGCAATGCTGCTACCGCTATTGCTACTGGTGCAGTTATGGCTTCGCCGACGAGTGCGATTGCAAGGCGCCGCGTAAAACGTTAGATTGCCCACCTTTACTTGGCCTACCCTAGGGTAGGCGCTTCTTTATTTTGCGCTTAGCGCCCTTACGTTTGGAGTATTTCCTGTGGAAATCGCATGTCTCGACCTTGAAGGTGTTTTAATCCCCGAAATCTGGATTGCCTTCGCTGAAAAAACTGGTATTGAAGAACTTAAAGCGACAACTCGTGATATTCCTGATTACGACGAGTTAATGACCATGCGGTTGGAAATTTTAGCCAAGCACAACCTAGGCTTAAACGAAATCCAAGAAGTGATTGCAACGCTTAGCCCGCTAGAAGGCGCTAAAGAGTTTGTTGATTGGTTGCGCGAGCGTTTTCAGGTGGTGATTTTGTCCGACACCTTTTACGAATTTGCCGGCCCATTGATGGCGCAGTTGGGTTACCCCACATTGTTATGCCACAAACTTACCACTGACGAAACCGGAAAAGTGGTGGACTACAACCTTCGCCAAGCCAACCCTAAGCGCCAAGCGATTTGTGCGTTTAAGAGCATTTACTACCGCACCATTGCCGCTGGCGATTCTTACAACGATACGACTATGTTGGCCGAAGCGGATGCCGGTATTTTATTCCACGCCCCACAAAACGTAATTAATGAATTCCCGCAATTCCCTGCGGTACATACTTACGAAGATCTTAAAAAGGAATTCCTTAAAGCGAGTAACCGTGATTTAACGCTTTAATTTTTTAGCCTGTGAAGTTTAAAAAGCCGCAGCTTAATCGCTGCGGCTTTTTTGTGGGCGTTGTGTTTTATTTTTGATGGCGTTTTAAATATTCAGTACAGGTTGCTACATCTAACGGTTTGCTGAGGTAGTAGCCTTGAATAATAGGATTGCCTTTTTCGCACATAAATTGATATTGCGCTTCGGTTTCTACCCCTTCAACAACTGGCACCATGTTTAGCTGGCGAACCATGTCGAGCAGTGCAGAGTAAATGCTTATAGCTTGCGGGTCGTCGGGTATGCCTTGGCAAAAGGAGCGGTCAATTTTAATGCGGTCGATGGGCAGTTTATTTAAATAACTAAAAGCACTGTAGCCGGTGCCGAAGTCGTCGATAGAAATTTGTATGCCATCGGCTTTTAAGCGCCGTAGGTTTTGAATAATATCGGCGCGGGTTTCGAGCACGCTGGTTTCTACAATCTCTATGCCGAGCAATTCTGCAGGAATTTTGGCATTGGCCAATGCTAAATGAATATCGTTATAAAGCGTCACGTCATTAAGTTGGTGGGCTGGCACATTAATGGATATACGCACCGGCGTTGCCAGTGTTTGTTGCCACTGTTTGGCTTGGGCGCAGGCGGCTTGTAAGACCCAATCGCTAAATTGAACGATAAGCCCGCAGGCTTCGAGCATGCCAATAAAGTGATAGGGGGCAAGTAGGCCCCGTTCTGGGTGTTGCCAGCGAGCTAAAGCCTCTACGCCCACCACGTTGCCATTGGCCGGGTCAATTAAAGGTTGGTAGTGCAAAACAAATTCACAATTTTCGAGGCCGCGCTTAAGTTCGGCCTCGAGGTTTTTGCGCTCGCGGGCCTCCTCGTTAAGTTTGTTGTCGAATAACGACATGCGCGCTCCGCCGGCGGATTTCGCCTGCACCACGGCTTGCTCGCTATCGACTAAAAAGCTTTCGAGTGTTGCTTCGCCGGGGTAACCGAGCTTTAACCCCATGCTGCAGGTTAGCGGAAGGGTTTTGTCGCCAACGGTGACAGGCTTTGCTAAAGCTTTGCGCAGGCGCTCGGCGGTAAGGTTGGCCTCTTCGGTACTGGCCACTTCGGTAATGAGTATTGCAAACTCGTCATTGCCTACCCGTGCGACCGAGTCGGTGCTGCGCAGTGTCTCAGCGATGCGGGTGGCGAAAGTGCGCAACACGCTATCGCCAACAGCGTGGCCGTGCTCTTCATTAACCGCGCGGAACTGGTCAATATCAAGGTAAATTACGGCTACCAGCGATTGTAAATGTCGACCGCGTAATAGTGCTTGCTTAACGCGGTCGGCAAACAATATTCGGTTGGGTAGGCCGGTGACGCTATCTTCGGTTTGGCTTTTAGCGAGCAAGGATTCGGCGGCTTTACGGGTGCTGATATCTGTTTGCGAGCCTGCGGCACGGGTAGGGGAGCCATCTTTATCGCGTATAACAACACCGCGTGTGAGCACCCAAATGTAGTGTTTGTTTTTATGGCGTATGCGGTATTCGTAACGAAAGTGATCGTCCCCTGCAGAAAACACCAGCAGGTCGCGCAGGCGGCTGACGTCTTCTGGGTGTACCGCTTCGAGCCAAGCATTTACGGTAGCTGGAAATTGATGTTCGCTATAGCCCAAAATAGCTTGCCAGCGCGGTGATAAGTACAGCGTATTGAGTGTGATATCCCAATCCCATATGCCATCTTCGGCCCCTTTGGCGGCTAGGGCAAAGCGCGCCTCGCTGCGGCGAACGGCCATTTCTGCTAACTCTAGCGCCGCTGTGCGCTCGCGCACGCGCTCTTCGAGGTGGCGGGCTAAATCGGTTGCCCGCGCTTCGGCGGCGATGCGAACGTCCACTTCTTGGCTAAGGGCGGCGGTGCGGTCGGCTACGCGTTTGCGCAAGACAAGCTCGGCGCGCTTGGCGCGTAGCAAGCGTGCTTTGCCCCAGACTAGGGTTAGTAGCATGGCTGCAATAATCACAGTTAAATGAAAGGCCGAACGCTCGTAAAAACGTGGCGGCACGTTAATGTCCACACTGGCCGTTTGCGAACCCCAAGCTTGCCCCTTATAGCGTGCGGCCACTTCAAAAATGTAATGCCCTTGCGCAAGGTTGGAAAACTGTATTGTTCGGTTGCGTGTGGTTGGGCTCCAAAGTGCATCGTTAGGGCGGTTAAGTTGTTTTAGCCGAGTTCGAAATTCCAACTGTTGAGCGTTGCTAAGGTCGGGAACGGTATAGCGAATACTGACGTGCTGTTGCCGGTTTTTAATATTTAATGCCGGCTCTTTAAAAAGCTTATCGCCCACCCGAATAGTGTCGATAACAACCAGCGCACTGCCTATTTTGCTGGAGACAGCTGTTGGTTTAACCCGAGATATGCCGTTGGTTGTCGCGTAGGCGAGTGTGCCATCGGGGCTTATGGCTTGCCCGCCGCGCCGCCATGACACCACCATGCTGCGCAGGCCGTCGCGGGTGCTGAAGACGCGCCCAAGCACGGCTTTGTTGGGCTCCTTTGCGGCGGTGATAAATTCAGTGCGGTTAATCAGGTGTATGCCATCATCAGCTGTAATCCATAAGCGGTCTGACGGATCTAAAAAAATATGTACGGGTGAATGGGTGGGGGTGCCAAGGGTGGTGTCGAATGCCGTGAGCGTATTGTCGTGCAGCCATGCAATACCGGCGCGGGTCGCAACCCAAAAATCGCCATCGGCATCTTCTACCATGCCGTAAACAATGTTGCTGGGTAGGCCGTCGGCTTCGGTCCAGTGTTTTATAAGCTTGCCGGTTGGGTCGAGCTGCACAAGCCCTGTGCCACCTGTTGCCAGCCAAAGGCGTTGTTGCCTGTCGGTGTGCAAGCGCTGAATGTGACGGATCTCGACATCCAGGGGAACGGCAATAGCGCCGGTCATTTCGCCTTCGGGTTGATTCAAAACTGCGCTGGGCAGTTTTACTAAGCTGCTGCTGCCATCGGGTTGGGTTTGTGCCAACCATAGGCCGTCGGGCGCCTTTTCGACCAAGGTGGCTTGTTCGCCAGCGAGGGTATAACGGGTAGTGTTGCCATTATAAAAACGGGTTAGGGTGCCGTTGGCTAGCCAAAGTGCACCGTCGTCGGTTTCGGTAAGGCCGAGCATGCCGCTGCCAAGGATAGTACCTTCTGGGGCTATCTCGGTGTATTGGTTGGCTTGCAGTGTGCCTACGCCGCCAAGGCTATCAATAAGCCATAAAGCGTTATTGGGGCGAGCTAAAATGGCTTTAATATCATTTTGAGGCAGCCCCTCTAATTGCCCTTGGGTTGTGAAGGTGCTGGGTTTAAGGCGCATTAGGCCCGCTTCCGTTCCAGCCCACAGGTTGCCGCTGCTGTCTTCAATAAATGACGAGACCTTGCCAGAAACTGCGTGTGGTATTGCGTGGGCTAGATTATTTTCAATGCGATAAATCGCGCTTTCGCCGCCGGCCCAAAGTGTGCCGCTTTTGTCGGTGGTTAGGGCAAAAATAGGCATGTCTTCAAGCCCGCGAACAGCGCTAAAGCCGTCTTTGTCGGAATAGCGCGCAACACCTTGTAGGCTTGCTACCCATACTGCGCCGTCGGCCCCTAATGCGAGCTGGTTTATGACCGCGTTAAAGGCTTCTAAGGGGAAGGGGAGGTTGTGCCAGATGCCGTCATACAAGCGCCGAATAACGCCCGCATCTGTGGCTGCCCAAAGTACGCCATCGCTGGCCATAACCAGGTCGTTAATATTGCCAGAAAGCTCCTCGGGGAAGCCCGAGTCGCGCTCAAAGCGGCCAGCCATTAACCGCCAAACACCATCGCCGCCGGTACCTATCCAAGGGTTGCGTTCGCCACTTAAGGAATAAACAAAGGGGTGGGCAAGCCCTTGCTCGGGGCCAAACCATTGAAAGCGCTCGCCATCATAATGCGCAACGCCACCAACAAAACCGGCCCAAAAGCCCCCTCCACCATCAGGTGACAAGGTGCGGGCAAAACTATGCTGGCCCAGAGTGGCGAGCTCCTCATCGAATATATGAAAGTGCTCGCCATCAAAGCGCACGATGCAGCATTCGGTACCAATCCATAGCCAGCCTTGCTCATCCTCAAACAGCGATAGCACTGCACCTTCGGGCAAACCATCGCGGCTAGACCAAAAATCGGCGACATATTGTTTGGGTAGTGGTGCGCTATAGGCATAAACGCAAGGCGAGCAAAGGCATAACCACCAAAGCGCCGGCCAAGACAAAAGCCTTCGGCAGCCTTTGAAAGTAGCCGCTAATCCCAGTAATAGAGCCCGTGCAGGCGTTTGAGCCATAACTTGTCAGTACGTTTAATTTTAAATATAAAACTAAGTGTAGCTGCAGCCTGAAGAGCTGCTGTAAAAGGTGCGGCTAATGTGAGCTATGCGGTAGGCTGCGGTCTTTAGTCAGGAGGGCTGAGAGCGAGGTATTGCGGTGGGGAGGGGAAAAGGTATCGACGGGGAAGACATCAGGTATCGCTATAGCAGGCACGCATGGATACCTCCTTGTAGCTCTGCGCCGCCATCCATGGCGGCGACGGTCTGCTCTAGCGATACCTGATACCTAGCGGTTATTACTTCCGTGCCCAAATAGAGGGGCACACAGCCCTAACCCTTTACCCATGAGGCTACTGCGCTAAAAGGGCAGCTAGGTGCGGATTAGGTTTGGCAGGGCGATGGGCAATAAAAAAGCCGCTAAGATGGTTAAGCTTTAGCGGCTTTTTGTTATCGCATTTAACTATCAATAGTAACGATGTCAGGTTAAGAATTGGAACTAGGGTAATTCCATTTATGCTTTTAATCGGCTGTCCGCCACTGCTGTGCTTCGTGTAGAACGCGTAACACTTCAATGCTATTTACCGCCACATGCTCTCGATAGATTACGATAAAGGGTAAACCGTCGATCACGAGTTCTCGCGTGCCTTTCACACGCCCTTGGCGACCAGCACGCGGATGATTGGCGAGGATAAGGTGGGTACTATCGATGATATTCATCACGGCATCGATAGCGACAATAGGGCTATTATCTTCGGCGATATGAGCTTCGATCTTTTCCAGGTCAATGTCGGCTAGGTCAGTCCAATTGAGCTGCACGCCTAGCCTCCCACTTAGCCTTGATATCGGCATGATCAACTAAACGGCCGTCATCAGCGGCTTTCACACCCTTTTCCACTTCTTGGATAAACCACTCTTCACGGGCCACATATTGTTTGATGGCTTCTGCCATCAGCCATGCGCGGGGTCTATCCATCGCTTCGGCCATTTGACCGACACGGGTTAAAGTTTCGTCATCCAATCTCACTGAGGTTGCTTTCAACGGCATGGTGATTCTCCGAGGTTCTCTTGGAACCTACACTATAATCGCTTTACCCCACATTTGTCCTCTACTTCCTCAGCCCACAACTCTTCCTCCATCGCTTGCGCTCAATGGCTTCTGATGCGTCGGCGGGTGAGTTATTTCATGGATTTGCTTAAGGGCACCTCTAAAAATAGTAATTTTTTTGTGAGAGCAACGACAGGCAAGTGCTCCTGCTTTGCCTGCATACATGCCATCCTTGGCAATAAAGCACCGCCCGGACGACTGAATGGATTCAGGAGGTAGAGCGACGCAGGAAGCCAAAGCCGAGAGCCGCAGTTTACGTGGTGTAAATCATTCAGCGCATCCTTGCGCTTCACCCTTCGGGCAGCAAGCTGTGCAAATTGATCCTCCAATTTGTGAGGACTCGAGGACGGAGCTAATGTCCATGGATGGACTGAATACAGGTTTTGCAGGAGCAAAAAACTGTAAGCCGCTATCGCGGAAAAAGTGCATTTTTAGAGATGCCCTTAAGCTTTTCGATACTCGCATGAGTGTACATCTCGGTGGCACCGATGCTCATTGCGTTGGGGAGGGGCGAAGGTATCGACGAGGAAGGTATCAGGTATCGCCATATCAGACACGCATGAATACCTCCTTGTAGCTCTGCGCCGCCATCCATGGCAGCGACGGTCTGCTATAGCGATACCTGATACCTAGCGGTTATGGCTTCCACGCTCAAATAGAGGCGCACAGTCTTAACCCTTTAGCCATGAGGCTACTGCGCTAAAAGGGCAGCTAGGTGCGGATTAGGTTTCGCAGGACGATGGGCAATAACAAAGCCGCTAACATGGTTAAGCTTTAGCGGCTTTTGTGGTGAGGGTTAACCCAGAGAATACTAACTGATTGATTTAACAGTTTCTTGTTTTGGGTGTTCTCGATTACTGTCTCGATTTGGTATGAAAATACAATATAAATCAATGTCCTACGTAACTATAGGGCGTATTTATAAGGAACATTTCTTTAATTTAAAGTTAGATTAAAGATCATACTTTTATGTAGATGTCAAATAGCTTTTGTTGATCGATTGTATTTTTTTGTGTAATAATGCCGGTCATGTTGTTTTGAGTTGTTGGTGTATGCAGAGAGTGATGAGAATCAACCTTTAATAGATTATATTGAGCTAAAAAATATTCTTTATATTCTTTGTGGTTATTGGTGGTGGCGTAAGACTGCAACTATTGGCGTGTTAAGTAAAAAATGCAGGTATTCCAATTACTTAGCGTTTAATGTTTTGAGTTGGGATGTGTGAAATATGGCTGTTAGCCCTTGCTTTTCATTGTTATGCACAGTTTTGTCCACAGGTTGTCAAACGGTAAGTGTTTGTTTTTATGTTTTTAACCTATGTTATGCACCAAACACTAACAGGTGTATTTGAGTTTGAATATTTGTTTGTTGCAGTAGAGTTGTTAGAATGGCGGCGTGGCAAAATATGAACATGAGCCACACATTACGGTAACGTGAAATGATCGCAAATGGAGGAGGTAGGTATGAAATGAAGAGTTTTAACTGGCGACATAAGGAGACGATATGTCTAGTCGAAGTAAGACTGCGAAGGTGGTAGCAGGTAAAAAACCACCGTTGAGACCGTTATGGGAGCAACTGCTTCAATTGCTGGCAAGGGCTTTTCGCCTTGTTTTTTGGATAAAAACCATACTTCCGTGGTTTTCGTTTATATACGACTCTATAAAGGAGACGTGGGAAAACGTAAAAGAACTAGTGGAAATCCTTTCGGGACTTTTCTAGTTCTTCGGAAGTAGGTTTTATCGATAACTAACGCTTGTTTGGGGTTCTTCTTGGTCGGAGGCCCCAAGTGAGCATTTCATGTGACTAGCGTCAGCGCTAAAGATGACCACTAATACACAATTTGTATGTTAGTGCGCATTCTTCACTAAATCAAGACGCATATTAAAATGTTAGGTAGATTTGTAGGCTATATTACGGTGGGTATCTATATCTGTTTAAGTAATCCCTATGAATAAACTATACCTAAGCACTCTAACAGCACTCTCTCTATTCCCACTCACAAATAACGCTTTGCCAACCACTGGCCACGCCCATGGGAGACTTGGTTGTCCTGCAAAATGAGCATTGAAACTTAAGGAATCAGAAGAATAATTATGGCGACTCCGATTTTTATTACTGTATTGATGGCTCTTCTTATAATCGGAGTCATATGGGTATTTGATGAGCAGCAGCCAAAAGATGACAACCTACTTAGCGACCCCTTATTCCAAAAGATCCTTCTACTTGGCTTAATTGCTACGCTTCTTTCTATCATGTGGGCAATGTTTGAGGTTATCCCAGATGGTGGTATTCACGAGTTTTACGATAGATTAGGTTTGGCGGGTGGATTGGCCACTTTTACTGGTGCAGCGTTATCTCTTTATGGTGTTGCCTACAATTCGCGGCTTACCCATAAGCGAATCAGATTATCCGAAGAGTTTGAACACCGAAAATTATTTGAAGATACTCTTGATAGAATAGGCATATCAAACAACTGCAAGAGGGAAAGGTTGTATAGCGACCTCTACAGGGGTAATCCCGCCGCTACTGAAAGAGATAATACAATAATTTATTATGCTGAATTGGTTGTTAGAGCAATTCGTTTAAAGTCTGCCAGCGCACTAACTAAAAGCAATCTAGATCCGGTTAATATTCTTGAATATATTGAGTGGGAGCATGTTGTTTATTATTTTGTGACAGAATACGGAAGAGCATTAGATGGAATTTTCAAAACTCCACAATTTACTTATGAAACCCCACTTCTTGAATACATAAATCAAATAAAGTCAGTTAGCGGTGAGTTGTCTCTGCTTGAGGGGGCTCCAGATTGTTTCGATGTTCTATCCAAATATGACTTTTCAACAGCCGTTTATAGTAATGATTTAAGTCATAGAGATGAAAGGGGCATTAATGAGGAATATGTAAAGTCATTCAAGACTTATCATGAGTTTACATCGGTGATTTATCGGATCGTGCATATGGAGCCGATAGAATTAATTTCTGTTGATGTTAGGCGAGAGGATGGCTGGTGGGACGGTGCAGATAAAGATGTGCGTGAAACCCTCTGTCAGTCCAAAATCAAAGACCTGCATGAAAAGTATGATTTGGGTGATCCGGTCTTAAGAGTGGACAATAAAATGAAAATTCTTTGGGATGAAGAATATGAAATACCTGCTCGCATTTTGTTATACAGTAGCCGTTTGTAGTTAAGCAAACGCTCTACCAGAAAATAATTCGCGACACCCCAAGCTCCGCTATAAAGCCGTAGGGTATTGATTTCTCAGGCTCTCACCTGTCGGGCCTTACAGGATGGTAAGGGGGAGAAAACGCATCGGTACAGGATGTACTTTATTAGAACTGCGCAGGAAGCACGCAGTCGAGGAGCATGTTTTCCAGAGCGCGTGTGCAGCGACCAGCCCCAGCAAGGATGCGTGGGGGTAGACTTTGCACCTGCATAAGGATATGCAAGATTAGACTTTGCAGGAGAAGCACAAAGTCGAGGAGCACAAAGTCGTAGACGGCTTGAGCGTGCCAGAGAATTGATATTCGACGGCGTGTATCAGAACGCCCGCAGGATAAAAATCGGGGCTCTTCTCCGCTTTAGTGAGGTGATCTAGTGGCTTCCATAGAACATGGATTGCTCGTCAGGCATCGATGATTGCCTTATTTTTAGCTTGAAGTACTCGGTATCCTTGATGCCTCTTGCTCGCTTGCGAATCATGCCAATGCTGACATTGCCGGCTTCAATTCTGGCGCTAGTCAGCCCGTGTTTTCCGTAGTTACAAATGCCTACGCTATGCTTCCTTAGTGACTTTGCAAATTTCTTGAGATAGAGCATATTCGTCTGTTCCGCGATGTCGCACCACTGCTCCAATGCATTCATCATGGCGTCATAATTCCCTGCATTCCACAAAGCTTGGAGCTGCTCTTTGAGTATAGCGATTGCCTGTATCGACAAATTCGCAAGCCTCCATTAGACGCCTACCGCAAGTCGTCACAACTTGAGCGAGCTCAACTTCCAAATAGCACTCGAAGCCACACAAAGGGACATCACGGATCGTTCTGCGCAAGTATCGGTTGATGTTGGCCGCCTCATTACTTGACGGGTCAATCGCTCTATAACGACGGTCTCGCTTGCAGTGTATAGTCAATCTTTGCAGGGCCAAGTCATGCTGAACTTGTTTGACACGCTGACCAGGAAGGCTCAAAATTTTGCTGGAGATGTTAAGGCTCATATATTCGTTTAAGTGTAGTGGCGTGAGAACCTTACATTTCAACGGATATGGCGGGTCTTAGCATCTCTTTTTACCTCACTAAAGCGGAGAAGACCCAAAATCGGAAAACAATGAGAGGTACACACAACCTAACCCATATCGATAGGGAAGGCATTAGGCCGCGCTATGCCAGACCGTCACCGCCATGGATGGCGGTGCAGAGCTACAAGGAAGTATTTATGCGTGTCTGGCATGGCGAGGCCTGATGCCGCTTAGTGACTCGGCACCTTGTTATCGTAGCGTTTAATTCCCTTCCACTAACGTCATAGTGCCAAAAGCATCGGCGTTCATATAGCCTTGGTCATCTCTGTGGCCTTGTGAATCGACAGAGCCCATCATGCTTTCGCGGTCATAAGCGCTTTCAGAAATGCTATTGTCGTTGTCGATATAGCAGGCTGAAAAGCCTAAGGTTTTACCGGCAAAAAGCGTTACTGGTGTATTGTTGGCGCCTTGGGCGAAGTTATATTGGTCGCCATAAAGCGAAATTCTCATTTCCCATAAATGGCGAGTGCCTTGGGTGTTGATTGCGGTTTGGATGTGATCATTTAATAAAACAGGCTGGCCAGATAAACCAAAATCGACCACATCTTTATAAATGCTTACGTGGTAAGCCCACGCATTAGCAGCGTTATTATTCCAGTGATTACCGCCGCTATTATCTTCATCGATAAATAACTCAACGGTGTCGTCAATATGCAGCTGTTGGCTTAAGGGGTTGCGATCGTGATCAAAAATGACATCATCGGTAATATCGACAAGTAAATATAAATAATTGCTATCCCACATCGCTTTATAGCGGCCGCTGTAATCTTCTGCGGAAGGGTATTCGCGTTGCGCGCCCAACCAGCGCACATCAATTTTTTGCCAATGGGCAACATCCCACTCGACTTCCTCGAAGCCATCAATATTCGGCGCAAATATAGCCCTGGGTGCATCGTAGTGGTTCGATTGAATAATGGGTGCGCTAGAGCTGGAAGCAACACTAGAAGATGAGCTAGGCATCGCCGACGAGCTAACTGCCGCAACGGAGCTAGAGCTAACCGAGCTACTTGATGATATTTCGCTACTGGACGATACAACCGCTTGGGTGCTTGCGCTGCTTTCGGTTGTTGCACCATTACAGGCACAAAGCAAAATGGCACTGGCTGCGATAACGCTGTGCGGTAATTTTGCGGTCATAGCGCGCGCAATGCGCGTGTTCAAACCTGTAGAAAAATACATAAGCTAATCCTCGTTAAACAGGCTACACGCTGTTTAAAACTATATTTATTAGAGTTTGAGGAGCAGGTTACTGTTAGCGGCTTGTTCGGCGTTTGAGTTTAGTTACCTGATGACTATGCTTTTTCTGACCTGAGGTAGTAATCTGCGCAGTAGGTATCACTTTTTGAGAGCTGGCCCGGCTTGTCGTCATTGTGACTTTTATAATTCAACCAATCTAAAGCCAAAATTGTTTTTGCGTGCTGTTTTTATAAAATAAAAGCGGTTGCTGGACCTTAAGTTATCTTTCCCGTCCTTCCAGGAGCCACCACGCAATACTGTAACTTGGCATTGGCGGGCTGATTTTTTTGCCTGTGAGTAATTTTTGCTATAGCAGCTATCTACCCATTCCCACACGTTGCCGTGCATATCAAATAGCCCCCATGCGTTAGGCTTAAACGATTGCGAAACGAGCGTACCTTTTTGCTTTTGGGTAGCGCAGGTGCTGGCAAACCCATCGTCAAACTGCGCTTGCGTACAGTCGAGGTTATTGCCCCATGCGAAGTCGCTCGTGCTGCCGGCGCGGGCGGCATATTCCCATTCGGCTTCTGTGGGTAGGCGGTATTGTTTACCGGTAATGAATGTTAGCCAAGGGATAAACCTTTCTACAATATCGCTGTAACTGATATTAATGACAGGGTGATTACCACGGCCCCAATGTTCGTCGCTTGGGCGATGTAAACACATGCGAACTTCTAAGCAGAAATCCCAAAGGGTAAAGGGTATTTCTGTTTTACCCAATTTAAACGCATCGAGGGTAACGCGGTGTTGCGGCGCTTCGTCGCTATCGTTTTGGTTGCTGCCCATTAAAAAACTGCCTGCGGGGATGGGTATAAAGTGGTCCTCTAAATAGCGCGCCACTTCACTGCGAATATTGGCAAGTTTGGCTGCGGTGTATTCTTTTGCAATTTCTTGGTTGCGTTTGAATCCATCCACCACTTCTTTAAAGGCATACTGATTAAACGTAAGCTCGGCTTGCTGGTATTTTCGCAATGCGGTAACAAGGTCGCCTTGCTTTAGTGCGGCTTGTGCTTGGTGATTAAGCTTGTGTGCGTAATCGGCAATAGGCGATGGCGCATTAACCGATTTCATCATGCGGTACATCATTAATGTTTCTTTGCCTTGTACTGTAGCGTTTTTAGCTTGAAACAACGTTTTGCTGGCATTGAAATTGGCACGCATGGTGGTGATTTTTGTAATTAACGTCTGGGCGATTTGCCGCGCTTGATGGCAATTGTCTTGCTGAATAGCTGTAGAAAGCTCGGCGAATTGTTGGTTTAATCGGCGTGTTTGGCTATTGGGAAAAATCACTTTATCAGTAATTTCTTCTTGAAAAATTAATGCCTGCCTTTGCGTGCTGGACTCTAGCATGGGAAACATCACGCTATTTTTAAGCGCCATGCGTTCTGCATTAAGGGCGTATTGTTCGCGCTTAATGTCTTGCAATAAATTGGCTGGCTTTAGGTTATTTGGGTGGCCTGTTTTGTCACAGGCGGCGTGGCTGATATTAATACCGAAGCTAATAAAAACCACAGCGATATAAACAGCGGTTTTTTTTAGCGTAAGAAGAGATACATTCGCAAACATCAGGCGGTACTCGAAAGCGATGGGTGATAAAAATTTCTAATTTAGCTTTTTTTAAAACTCTCCAAAAAATAAAGCAGGCCGTTTTAAAGCGGCCTGCTTTTAGGGGGGGCGAGTGTTTAAAAAGTCATTTGTGGTTTTTCGGCGTTGCGGTCCACAATCCAGGTGCGCAGTGCCTGAATAACGGGCTCTTGGTAGGGCATAGGGTTGCGGCAATTAACGCCGCTTGTGCAACTAACATTGGCGTTTTGGCTGGTGCCGGCCGCTTTTAAATACAGCCAGCTAGCGTTTAAATCGCCAGGTACAACATATTTCCAATTATTAACCAATGATGCATTACCTAATAATTGCTCGACGATTTCGGTCGAGGTAATGTTTCCGCCTAGCTGTAAGTCATTCATAATTTGCGCATCGCCATGGCATTGCAAGCAGCCGTTGTCTTCAAAGGCTGGGCGGACTACTTCGTGAAAAAAGCCAGATTCTCTTGGCGCATCGGTATCGCCACCGGGGTTGTCGGTATCTCCATCGGGGTTGCGCGAGGCGACAGAAATTTCACGCCAGTGATCCATTTCGCGGCACTGCCTTAACATTTCGGCTTTGTAGTCTTCGTCGTCACGAGTTTTGCCTTTGGCTTGGCGGTAGTTTTCCCACACGTTATCGATCCAGCCGTGCAGCTTCCAAAATAAGTAAGCATCCAAATTTTGGTTGTTATTGTTAACCGAGTGCTCTACCCCCATGCCTGGCGAGCCGTTGGAGTGTAAGTCGATGTGTAAATTATTAAAGTTAAAACCGGTACTGCCCGGCGCTCCACCGCACTGCAGCCAAGTGCCTAACTCGCCTTCGGTGGCGAAGCGGTTTAAATAACTATCGATATTGTCGCCCATTTCGGCAGAGGTGAGCTGGCTGTTATTCCAGTCTCTAAAATAGGGGCGCAAAACCTCAGGGTAATCATTGCGGCTTGGGAATTTATCCCAGCCAGAAAACTGCTCTGCATGGTCGGGCCACAATTGTTTAAGTTGCTCGAGCATTAAGCGGTGGCCGGCTAAAAATTCCAAGCCATCTTGGTGGCCAGAGCAGGTGGTTTCTTCGGCTTGAAAAAGCGGGTCTTGGCAGGCGTTGGGCAAATCTGGCCTTGGGGTTTCACCAAAACCGCCGCAAGCGCGTACGTTGTGCCAAAGTACGTGGGCATCTTGCCAGCCGTTTTCGTACATGTATTCGTAAACGGTGGGGTGGACGGTCGCATTTTTAACGCCGCCACCGGCATCAAACTCTGTTGGCCCGTCGGTGATAAAGCCGTTAGTAATATGGGGTTTAAAGCCTTCTAGGCAGTGGTCGTAATTGGCGATATCGCCTTCAGAAGACGACGAAGATGCTACTTGGGGCTCGCTAGAGCTGGACGCTTGGCTTGAAATAGCCGCGCTACTCGACACGCTTTGCGAGCTTGAAGTTTCGGTTTTGTCGCCAACACAGCCTGAAATCAATAGCGCTGCTGAGCAAGCCAATACTAGGTGTTGGGATGGAACGAGGTTGCGAAGTTTCATTTTATCCTCGGCACTTTTATGTGTGATTAATCAACGTTATGTACGGGTAATTAAAGGTGTATAGGCATTAACGGTGTATAGGAGCAGGCAGCACCCATGTGCTGCCGTATTGCCGAAAACTACAGTGGTATTGCCACCATTTCGGCAAGCGTGCCGAGGGCGTGCTCGGCGGTATTGGCTTTTTAGCTTTTTAGCTTTAGGCGATAATGATCGATTTATAGACCAGTAAGGAGCCATCGCGCTGGCGGCTAGATTCCATTAGCCATTGGCCGGGCGAAGAGCCGCCGAATTCAGGGTCTGATTGCATGGTGCGGTCTTGTACTTTGCCTTCGTTTTCATCCACGTGGCTGTATTCAGGGTGGCTTAGGTGGATGTCGTTGCACAGGCTGTCGGCAAAACCAAATTGGGTGGTCAGTAACTCCATGCCGTTGCGCATAAAACGCAAATGGATGTGCGTTGTGCGGCCGGCGTACCAATAAGGGAAGCAAGATTTAAAATACACAATGCCATCGGCATTGGTGATTTGGCCGCCGCGATGCCAGTATTTGGTCATGGCGCGGGCATTGTTATCGGCGCAGCTAAGGCCGAAACTGCCATCCCAGTAGCCGGGGCCAATTTCTGTGGCGGTTGAACGGTCGTCGGAATAAAGGCCTTCACAGTTGGTGTGCCATATTTCTACCGTTACGCCGTCCATTGGATTACAGCCTGCATCCATTACTTGAAAACCAAATACAGTGGGCAAACCAACTTCGCCATCAGAGATATCTTCGCGTAAATAATCGCTAGGGCGGAAAAAACATGGCCCGAGTATTTGGCTGCCAGTTTGCTGGCTACAGGTAGTGGGTTGGCTATTGCCAAAGGGGCTGCTAGGCGGGAAGGGGGCGGTCATCGCGGCTGTGCCACCTCTGGCCCAACCTTCTACTACCGGTGCTTCGCTGCTTGAAGCAGCTTGGCTGCTAGAGGCTAATTCGCTCGAGCTGGCTTCACTTGAGCTACTTAGACTCGAACTGCTAGAACTAAGGATTGATGAAGAGCTTTCTGTGCTTGTGCCGGCGCAACCTATTAAGCCAACAGCCGGAAATGCGGCTACGGCGGAACCGAAAACTTGGACAAACTTGCGACGGTGAATCTGCGGTATTGCTGGCTTGGATATCTCTTCGTTCGGTTGCTTTGTCATGGTCCACCTCGAATAGGTAAATTTAAGAATTTACCTATTATGTACAAAAATATGACAAATAAAGCATTTTTAGCGTTTTTAATTGCGACTCGGTTCGAGTTTTTAGATATGTTGTTGCCATTGTTTTTAGCCGCGGCCAAATAAATACTCGGCTTGCGGTAAATGAGTATGTGTAACATTTTTGTCATAAAAAAATATCTTTTCATGCGTTAAAAAATGAACGCGCTTTACGGGTAAATCCACCGCTGAGAAGGGCCATTTTTGGTATTAGTGCACATGGTGTTGGGTAATATTCCCTTTTTTTACTGTTGCATAGCGTTAAGGTGGGATGGCTGTATTTGTGTGCTTGTTATATAAATAAATCTTTAGCCGTGGTATCAACATAAGGGCACCTCTAAAAATAGTAATTTTTTTGTGAGAGCAAAGAAGCACCGCCCGGAGAGCTGCAGTTTACGTGGTGTAAATGAGGACTCGAGGACGGAGCTGATGCCGCTATCGCGTAAAAAGTGCATTTTTAGAGATGCCCATAAACTTGGGGGAATAACTATGTTAAATAAAGAGCAGTTGGGGCAACTAAAAGCCAAGGTGCGGTCGGTTCAGCCAGCCAAAGAGGGTGATGTTAATTTAGGGCCGCTAAAATTATTACCGGGCACCTGGAGTAATAAAGCCTTGCCTGGGCGCGGTTGGAATATGATTGCAGTTCCTTTTTCGGGCGGGCCGGTAGGTTATCGTTTATTGCTGAACCAGTTCGATGAAACGCTAAAATTTAGTTTTGTCGACGACCGAGTAGCAAACCGCGGCATAACCGTAACAGGCGCCGAAGACGATCAATTTGTGGTTGCCCTAGATTACGAGCAAAAAATTGATCAAATAGCTGTGGCCGATTTCCCCGAAAGCGGTTTGGCCGGTGAGCCAGGCGCGACGATTCATCACGAGCCCGGCTTGTGGCTTCACATGACGAACAAAACAACCGATAACCTCGATATTGCGCGTTTAGCGACGATCCCGCATGGCGACTCGGTTTTAGCGTTGGGTACCAGCGATACCAGCTCGCAGACCCCTCAAATCGATAGCGTTAACGGCTTGCCTATCGGTGTTAGTCACAATTTAGGCGGGCCGTATTTAGCGCCATACAAACACTTTAATGACACCCCTTTTAAAGGAGTGGTGGATGCCCCTGGCTTCCCAGGTTTTAACCCTGTTGACCCTAGTGCGTTATTAAAATTAGCTAACGAAGGTGTGAATATTGTGCGTACAACCAAGCTAGAGGTAGATACCACCATGCAGGAAGCAGGCATAGTGAACATTCCTTTTATTGTGAAGCAGGCCAACGCCTCCGATATGAAGTCCACCTTCTGGATTCAAGAAATTGAAGAAACCGATGCAAATGGGAAATTAAAAACCACTTTGCGCCTGCAGTACCTTCAGGTGGTTATGTTAGATTTCTTCCCGCGTAAAGACGGCGCCGCAGGCTTAATCCGCTGGCCGCATATCAGTATTAATACGCTGGAAAAAGATAACAACGACAGCCAAAAATACGCCAGCTGATCCCCATTAACGTTGCTAAATACTAAAAGCCCATCACCAGACGGTGATGGGCTTTTGCGTTGTGTGGGGGGAAGTCGGGTTAAAGTAGGGCGGGGTTTTTAGGTCTCATGGGGGTAGTGATTAAGGGCAAGCTTAAGGGGACACACATTCTAAATTCTGGACAAAAAACGATCACCTACTAGGCTTAATGTATTACCCTCTGCCGCTAGGTGATTACCATGACAAAAGCTCGCAAAGTCCAGGTTTCGCTAGATGCCACGCCCTATTATCACTGTGTCAGTAGGTGTGTCAGAAAGGCTTTCTTGTGCGGCCGAGATAACCACACAGGGCAAGACTACGAACATCGTCGCCAGTGGATTGAAGACCGGTTATTGCTATTGGCTGAGGTCTTTGCCATCGATTTGTGTGCCTATGCCGTGATGTCGAATCATGTACATACCGTCTTGCATATCAATGCTGCCGAGGCCCATCACCTGACGGATTTAGAGGTGTGCGAACGCTGGCATCGGCTTTATAAGGGTACGGTGCTCACACAAAAATACGCTCGGCAGGACCCTATGAATAAAGCCGAGCAAGTCGCCGTTAAAATGCGCATTGATCAGTGGCGCCTCAATCTATTTGATATTAGCAAGTTTATGAAGGCGCTGAATGAGCCGATTGCTCGCATGGCCAATGCGGAAGATAAGTGCACGGGGCGGTTTTGGGAGGGGCGTTTTAAATCGCAAGCGCTGTGTGACGAAGCGGCATTAGCGGCCTGCATGGCCTATGTTGATTTAAATCCCATTCGCGCGAAAATGGCCGAAACCCCTGAAACCAGCGATCATACCTCGATAAAACAGCGTATAACTGCGGCAAAAAGTAATCAGTCCCCGAAAAACTTGACACAATTTGTGGGTAACCCGCGCGAGCCAATGCCGCAAGGCTTGCCGTTTACATTAAAGGATTATATTGAGTTGGTGGATTGGACGGGCAGAGCAATACGTAATGACAAGAGGGGGTACATTGCCTCAACTTTACCCCCGATTATCGATCGACTAGGCATCGAGCCGGAGAACTGGTTAGAGCTGACCCGCGCCTTCGAAAAGAACACGAAAACCTTTGTTGGGTCCGGTGATCATATCGAAAGTGCCGCCTTTACCATGGGCTACCAGCGTACCCCTAATCGGCGGCGCTGCCAGTCGTTATTTGGCTGATCACCCGCTTATTTCCGGTCTCCTTCCTCACGCCGCGAGGCTTAGCGCTGCTTGGGTATATAGCTTGCTGTTCTAGAAATGCATTTTTGTTAGCCTGCGGCCATAAGATCACGGGCTGTAGCTCTATCTGAAAAAATATTGCTGGGTGTGAGGCATGGGGTGGGTAGTTTTGATTGCTTTATAGAGTGAGTGTCCCTGTAATTTGCTCGAGACCCTGAAAACCCTACCTATTTACTACCGGCCTATGCTGCGGACGATTTGCACCTAAATATCACCGGCTACCAGGCCTTGGCTGATTTTGTTGATTTAAAATTATTTTCCGAGTGACATAGCGGCACAGCCCCCTAAAAATAAAGATCCCAATTTTTAGGGGCTAGCATTCGGTTTTTTGATAAAGAGTGCGTTCAAGGGAGTCTGGCCATTAATTTTCACGGTTTTATAAGAGCTTAATTTAACGCTAGCGCTTATGGTGTAAAAATCAACGACTCTGATCCCTTTGATTCCTGGCTATTTTTTCAAGCGTTCCCACGCTTCGATTACCGTATAACCATTGGGCAAGAACTCCATCCGATCCAGCACGAACGCCGCCGCTATTTTGCAGACTGCCAATAAGAAATAAAAAAAGCCGCTAAGGCGGTTAAGCTTTAGCGGCTTTTGGTATGGCAATTTAAAAATGCATTATAAAAAAATCAGGTTAATAACCAGAGCGGCTTAACACGAGTGCCTGTCCTAGTTATTATTGTGAAACATGTGGCGGGTAGTTTTTATTGTTTTTTAGGGTGAGTGTCCTTTTGGGTTTGTGAGTAAGGCGCTGCAGAGAAAATTGGCTTTTTTGATGATGCAGCTGAAAACCGGGTATTCAAGTCACCCGACGAACCCTGCATAACATTATTTTGCAATGACTGGTTCAAGGAGGTTGTTGAATTGAATAACTTAACCGGTATTAAATTCAGCGCCGAACTGGTTGAGCGTCATAACTTATTCGATCGGTAGGTTTTTACACTTATCGCATTGAAGTGAATTTTACAAATTCGGGACACGCCAATCACTCCTGCCTTCATCATAAAAATTCCTGTAAGCTTAGACAAACATTGCCGCGGTCTGTTTTATTACAAGATGCACTGAATATTCTTGATGTAGCGAAAGGCGATTGACGAAATTTCGCAATCGCTGCTAGACTCTGGCGCCAGTTAACACAAACATTAGATTGGTAATGGTAAGGAGCGATGATGGCTGGCAATGATAATCAAGATGATGTAAACGGCAATGAGATCCCCTTAATTGAGGTGCTGACAGCTCTGCGAGAGGCGGTTGAAGAAGCGAAGAAAGGCGCTTTAGATGCGCAGTCTGATATACGCTTTAACCTAGACGATATTGAAGTAGAATTAGAAACTGTGGTCACTAAGACGACTACGGCAGAGGGTGGGGTTGGCGCCAAGCTTTTTGTGGTGGATATTAAAGCGGGGGGGAAGGCGGAATACTCTAACGCTATGAAGCAGAAGCTAACGTTTCGTTTAAGCCCCGTCACTAAGGGGGGAAGTAATGAAATCCTTCTTAGTAATGAAGAGTCTTAAATGTCGTTGAATCTAGGGCCGTCAATGGCTCTATGCAGTAAAGAGTAACTCATTATGGAGAGTGCACAGTTACCCCAAATAATAGTGAAAATTCGTGTGCCCAAATCCAACGGCTATTTCGCTGTGGGTACGGGCTTTGTAATTGCTGCAGATTTAGTGGCTACCGCCAAGCATGTAGTTGAATTCAGTAAGCGCAACGTCGATCGGCCCGTTGAACTTCATCGGGCTCAGGATCTTTCTCTAGAAGATCCTCCTAAGTACCTTGCAGATCGTCAATATGCATACATCGGGGGTAATGCCGTTGATTTTGTTGTTTTAAGGCTTACGCAGTCTATCGTCTCAGATTTAAACTTTCCGTTAATTGCTAGGGAATTCCCAGAGGCTCATGATAAATGGTTAAGCTATGGCTTTCCTGTAGTAGGAAAGAGGCTTGAAGACTTCTTCGGTGAGCTTGTTCCTGTTATGGGAACATTTTTTCCGACGGGTGCAGATAATAATTCGTGTCATCTGAAGTCGGCTGATAATGCTAAATTGGCGCCTAGAGATGATGCTGGTCAATCGTCAGCTTGGCAGGGATTATCCGGTGCCCCAGTTTTTCGTAACGGAAAGTTTTATGGATGTATCAGTAGCTCTCCAACGAGTTTGGAGGAGCGATTTAGAGCTATTTCATTTCCTTCATTACTGCGGAATTGTTCAGAATTTAGAGAGTTCGTCAATACAGATCTCTACCCCGAATCTAAAGTCATTCAAGAGTTCCAACAAAGCTTGATCGCTAAAATCACGCCTCTATTAAAAGACCTACCAATATTTAATGAGCTACTAGAAGAGTATGGCTATAGTCGAGAGACTTCTCCTGGAGAATTGGCGACTATTTTTGTGACTGAGCCTGGGTATCAGGAAAATTGTAAAGATATTCTCGATGCGATTAAGGATATTCTTTCTCGTGAAGATATTGTTGCGCGTTATCAGGGGGAATGGGCCTACGTAGTACAGTCAGCGGTAATTCTATGCAAGTGGCTTATTTTGAATGTGGTGCGCACTCAATGGCTTAGGGCAAAAAACCTCGATAAAGACTGTTTTATTGATCGAGCGAACCTCAACTCAATTGAATTGAGTTCTGCAGTGGAAGTCGAATTAATCGTTGCTCGTTGTTTGATGGTTGCTCCGAAGATTCAACAAAACAGCGCTAATAATCAATTGCAGTGTGGCTCGGAATTGTCATTTTTTGATGCCTTTGAAGCTCACAACCCTGAGGCGACGCACCAAGAGCTATTGATCCCGTTATATAAAGAGTTTTTTCGGCGCAACCCAGAAGGACTGAGTGAAAGTCGCATAGTAGAAGCCATTATTGAGCATGTGGCTAGTGAAACTTCGCAAGGGAGACCTCGCCGTAGGAAAACTAATCGAGCTTCCGTTATCTATTTCTTAATCAACAAAGACCGTTACGATCGTTTACAAAATAATTGTCAGGAATTGCTTACAAAGTTTGGCGCTGCTTTAGGTGGGAGATTGCAATTTATTTGTTGCGGTGGCGATGATGGAGAAGCGTTCTCGGAACCACTTACTAATTTGTTGGCTGCACTTAGGTCGATCTATGTGTTAAATACTCCAAGGTAACACTTATGACTGCATTCACCCTAGAAAACTTCACGCCAAACGAACTCCGCGTTGAAGATAGAAATCAAAACCTGTATCACCTTTTCGATAGTGCAGATTGCGCAGCACTTTGGTCAGCCTATGCGGCTGGGCGGCCGTTATTATTGCGTGGTAAGCCGGGTACTGGTAAAACCCAGTTGGCCAAAGCGATTGCCAAACAACTGGGCTGGGCTTACGTGAGCGAAGTGATTAACGGCAGTACCGAGCTTAGCGATTTACATTATCATTTTGATGCTGTTGGGCGTTTAGCTGAGGCGCAAGTGAAAGGGCTTAATAGCGAGCAGGCGAAACAAAATGTTGACCCCGCACAGTTTATTTCACCCGGTGTTTTTTGGTGGGCTTACCAATGGCAAACGGCTTGTGAATACTATAAAAACTGCCAATACAGTTTGCGGCCTCGGCCGTTGATACCGGGTGTTGATGGCGACGCCGAATGCCCTAGTAGCGTCAATGGCGTTGTTTTGCTACTTGATGAAATCGATAAGGCGCCACCTGAATTGGCCAATGGTTTGTTAGAAACCCTTGGTGAGGGCCGTTTCCAGCCGCCGTTTGTGCCGCAGGCCGTCTCTCGCTCGTCTACACCGCTGTTAACCGTTATTACTACGAATGAGGAGCGGGAGTTGCCCACGGCATTTTTACGTCGCTGTTTTGTGCACACCCTAAAAATGGAATCCAGTAGTGACAATGTTGAAATTACGCTACCCAATAATCCTGATGTTCCACAAGCAGTCACCAAGCGAAGCCAGTGGTTAATTGAAAGGGGCGTGTGGCATTTTAAAACTAAGATTGCCGATCAAGTCTATGTAGAGGCTGCAGATTTGCTTTGGCAGGATATTGCTCGCTCCCAAGGTAGCCAATATCAGCCAGGGCTAGCCGAGTATATTGATCTATTAAAGGCTTTAGAAAATTTAGATCATACACAGCAACTTGAGCGCTTGAGAGTAATTAGTTCTTATGCCTTAGAGAAAGAGTTGGTGAGTTAATGGCCGCCTGGGGGCGTTTGGCATTAATAACCTTGGCTGATCATCCAAGAGAATTGGCTGATATTGCCGAGCGTTTGGGGTATGTGAATAATCTGGAGGCATTAGCTCCAGATATTAATGAGTCTATTGGTGAAGCGACTCAAGATGAAGGTACTATTATACCCCCTCGGCCCAAAGGTCCTGATGAGTTACAGAACGGAAAAATAACACCAACGGTCGTGCCGCCGGCGATATTTGTACACGTTATTGAACGGCGCTTTCTAGAGCAAAACGATACTCCCCCTAAATATATTGATGGCCCTCAGCTTTCTTTGCAGGCAAAGCCAGGTACCTATCAGTTTTCGCCGCCTGCCGAAATAATGCCTTTGGCAAAGTGTTTGCCTTTGTTGATCAATGAACTTGGCGTTAAAAGGCAAATGCGGCGTGTGGATACCCGCAGGCTTACCAAAACCGTTGCCTCAGGCGGTACACTTAAGCGGATTCCTAAGCTTAGCAAGCAGCGTTGGCCCAGTCGTTTACATGTGGTTATTGCGACCAGCATAAATAATGAGCCCTATTGGCGAGATTTCGCCAATATCGCCGCTGGCCTAAAAAAAGTGTTGGGCAGTCAGATTATTGATTGTGTTCAGTTAGATATTTCACATGAAGTAGACGACAGCGTGCTTTGCCGGCCATGGCTAGAAGCCAGCGAAGAGCTGGCAGCCTCTGGCGAATCTTGGTCGGGCCCATGGCAACCGCCAATCGATGAGGCGCCGATACTCTTGTTAAGCGATTTGGGTGTTGATGCCGGAGGTGCGGTAATGACCGAATCGACCTACCTTTGGCGGAAGTTTTTTAGGCGGCTTAACAATTATCGCGGTCGAATCATTTGCTTAAACCCCGCGCCCAATACTCCCAATTTTGAAGCTTGGCCAAATTCAGTTGCTTGCGTACCTATCAACGATGGTCGCGCCATGCCGCGATATGCGTTTAATCGGGGCTATGATTTTACTTCAAATGCAGGGCTCGAGGAATTGCTTGGCTTATTGGCCTATTTACCGCTTATTGATGTAGGCCTCGTGCGCAAAGTTCGTCGTGCTTTTAATTTGGGTTCTAGCGATTTAGAAGGTTTATTTTGGAGCCACTCTCATGTACAGCAGGGTGGCATTGGCTGTAGGGTGAGCCGAACGGCTGATGAGCACCAAAAATACTACGATCAATACATCAGGGTTGATAGTTGCCTGCATAATAAACTTTGGGATCTTGTAGAGCAGCATCACTTTAGTGCTTTTGAAGGTTTAAAAAAGCTAGAAACATTTGTTCGTTTTAGTTTGGTAGCACCAGCTAGTGATGCCCAATGGCTGCAATTTGATCAAGCCGCTAACTATTTAAAACAACTCGTGGCTACTGGTTGGCAGTCCTCAGGCTCGCCCAATGTTGCCCCGCAATGTGGTACGTTTTATCAATGCTTGCCGGTTGATATTTGGCAAGCGGACGGTGAAGTCGCGGATATTGCTTATGGCCTTTTTGTTGCCGCTCACCGGCAGCAGCTTGTACAAGGGGAGGTGCCTACTGTACTCCCGCAAGGCTTTCGGCAAGAGAAATTAGCTTGGCTGGCACAGGGGTTAAGCTCCAAATTAAATTGGACTATTGCAGTAAGCAGTGCGCAGGGCGAATTTGCCATTGCAGCGGGTCAAAATGTACTAGGCCGCATCGGGGAAATCATCACAACGCATGGCGGCGTGATTGAATATGGCCGTGTCGTAAACGGCGAGTACCAAAAACAAAGTACTTTTAACCCCGCTCGTGATCAGCCCAAAATAAAAGTACAGCCGAATGAAATTGCTTACTTTCGTTCCGATTGTGAGTTAGTAACGCTGGAAGGCTTTAAGCGCCCGCAATGGGCGGACAGGGTGGGTTATGACGATACAGGTTTGTATTGCGAAAAACTCTGGTGCGGTGAAGTTGCGAGAGCCTACTGGCAAGAATATGCGGGTTATGGTGTTGATAGCGGTGATTCTCAACCCTCGGATATTCGCGAAATAGGGTATTGGGACTGGCAGTCTGCGCCATTAGGTGAAGATAGTTATGGCCTTTTTGCAGATCTTGAAATAGACAGCCACACTTACCGCTTCCGTTGGATAAACCCCGGCACCTTTGTGATGGGCTCACCAAAATCAGAGGCGGGGCGTGAAGATGGTGAAAACCAGCACCCGGTAACTTTAAGCGAGGGCTTTTGGTTGGGCGAAACGGTGGTTTCACAAAGCCTATGGCAAAGCAGTATGGGGAATAACCCTAGTCGCTATGAAGGCGAAGATAAACCTGTTGAGCGAGTGATTTGGGATGATTGCCAGCAATTTATCGCTCAGCTCAATAAACAGCATCCCGGCCTTGCGGCAGCATTGCCTACTGAGGCCCAGTGGGAATACGCCTGCAGGGCCAGTACAACCAGTGCTTATAGCGCCGGGGAGGCTATTGATGCTTCGCAGGCTAATTTTGATGAAAGTGGTGTAGGTGAGACCTGTACAGTGAAAAACTATGCGCCAAACCCTTGGGGCTTATACCAAATGCCTGGCAATGTTTGGGAGTGGTGTGAAGACTGGCTTGGCGATTACCCACTCGAGCCTCAAGTCGACCCTGAAGGCCCAACGGATGGCGCTTTGCGTGTGTTACGCGGTGGCTCTTGGGCCTACGATGCTCGCCACCTGCGTTCTGCATACCGCCGCGGCCGCCGCCCTGATGACCGTCGCAACTGCGTTGGCTTGCGTCTTGCCCTGGGTCAAGGAGCTCAAGGGGCGGAGCCCAGTGGCCTGCAAGACGCGAGCGGTAGCCGCGGCGAGCAGGGGAGATAGAGAAGCGTTTTTTTGAATAGAGCTGATTTGGTTGGCAATAAAAATGAAGATTAAAATTTTTACCATTCCTGCGATTAACGCCGACGCAGCCACCCATGAATGTAATTAGCCTTGACGAAACTTTGTATGCCAATGACAACAGCGTTAAATATTTTAGGGCCTCTATTCCCCAGCAACTTCCCCAACCCCCTCGCTATTGATTATGGTGAAGATCGCTATGGTTTATTCCAAACCCTTTTACTAGCCGATGTGCAAGTGACCTTCCGTTGGTGCCCGCCAGGGGTATTTTTAATGGGCTCGCCTGAGGATGAAGAGGGGCGAATTAATGATGAAACCCAGCATAAGGTAACACTTACCCAAGGGTTTTGGTTGATGGAAACTGCCGTAACGCAACAGCTATGGCAAGCGGTAATGGAAAAGAACCCCAGTGACTTTAAGGGCGATCTAAAGCCCACGGAGAATGTAAGCTGGTTTGATTGCCAACATTTTATTGCTGAATTAAATCGGAGTTATGCGGGCTTAGAGGCGGCGCTGCCCACCGAGGCGCAGTGGGAATACGCTTGCCGCGCAGGCACCGCTACGGCCTTTTCATTTGGTGATAAACAGAGCCTTACGCTACAGCAAGCAAACTATGGCGGTAAATGGGATGAACCTAATGTTAATAGCGGAACCTGCGATGTTTATCGTTATACCCCTAGCCCCTGGGGGTTATACCAAATGCATGGCAATGTTTGGGAGTGGTGCCAAGATATTTGGCGTGATCAAATAAATGAGGATGCGATTGACCCTGTAGCACTTGATGCACAAGCTGATAACTCCACCAATACCGAGACGAGCGAGCCAGAGGCCAGCGCTAAGCGTGTGTTGCGCGGTGGCTCTTGGGTCCACCATGGTCGCCGCCTGCGGTCTGCGTACCGCGGCAGCTACCGCCCTGACCTCCGTAACCTCAACGTTGGCTTGCGTCTTTCCCTAGGTCAAGGAGCTAAAGGGGCGGAGCCCAGGTAAGCCGCGGAGCGGTTCGGGTCAAGGCCGGGCCATTAGGCCTAAAGGGTTAAGTTATTCAGAAGAATATTTCGGGACACCCTAAACCCACTCCATTTTCAAACCACAAGACTACGCATTCGCTATAACGCCGTCGAATATCAATTTCTCAGGCCCTCACGTGTTGGGAGCACGTGTGGAGCGACCAGCCCCAGCAAGGATGTGTGGGGGTAGACTTTGCACCTGCATAAGGATATGCAAGATTAGACTTTACACCGTCACATGGATGTGACTGATTAGAATAACGCAGGAGCAGTTATCGAGGAGCACAAAGTCGAGGAGCGTAAAGTCGTAGACGGCTTGAGCGTGCCTGAGAAATTGATATTCGACGGCGCACATTAGGAACGAGGAAACAAGAGTTCATCCTCAAATGCTGCAGTTCGACCTCCTTATCTTCGTCGCTCGAGGTGTGGCGGCATGAGCCACCTCATTGGCAAAGCCAATGTCGGCCCTCAAAGGGGCAGCCGAGCTCGCCTCGGCGCCAATCCCGTTCTGGACTAGTAGAGTTGCGACACCTAAAAAGTCAGGGACGGAATTTTTAGGTCATAACCAAGGTGGCAGGAGCCACCTCATTGGCAAAGCCAATGCGAGCCCTCAAAGGATCAGCTGAGCTTGCCTCGGCGCCAATCCCGTTCTGGACTAGAGAGTTGCGACACCTGAAAAAGTCTAGGGGCGGACTTTTTTGGTCATAACGAAGGCGGCATGAGCCACCTCATTGGCAAAGCCAATGCAGGCCCTCAAAGGGTCAGTCGAGCTTGCCTCGGCGCCAATCCCGTTCTGGGCTAGAGAGTTGCGACACCTGAAAAAGTCTAGGGACGGAATTTTTAGGTCATAACCAAGGTGGCAGGAGCCACCCCATTGGCAAAGCCAATGCGAGCCCTCAAAGGATCAGCCGAGCTTGCCTCGGCGCCAATCCGGCTGGGCGACACCTAAAAAGTCTAGGGACGGACTTTTTAGGTCATAAAGAGTACAATCGCGCCCCTTAACTTTTTAAACCGCGAGAGAAGCATCATCATGGAGATTAATCCCATTGTGAATGCCCTAAAAGGTATGGCAGAACGCACCGCTGTCCTTAGGGGGTACCTTTGACTATGACGCTAAGAAAGAGCGTTTAGACGAAGTAGAATTACTGCTGGGCGAGCCCGGCGTATGGAATGAGCCCGCCAAAGCGCAAGAGCTGGGGCGTGAGCGTTCAATGCTCGAGGCGGTGGTGAATACCATCAATAACCTTGAAGCCGGCGTAGCCGACAATCAAGAATTACTTGATTTTGCCGTAGAAGAAAACGACGAAGATAGCGTTGAAGATATTCGCGCCGATATAGAGCGCTTGGATGCCGAGCTGGCCAAGCTAGAATTCCGCCGTATGTTCTCTGGTGAAATGGACCCGAACAACGCTTATTTAGATATTCAATCGGGCTCTGGCGGCACCGAAGCGCAAGATTGGGCCGAGATGATCTTGCGCATGTACCTGCGCTGGGGGGAGGCTAAGGGCTTCAAAACAACCCTAGAAGAGGCGTCTGCTGGTGATGTTGCCGGTATTAAAAGTGCCACCATTCGCTTTGAAGGCGAATATGCTTTTGGTTGGCTGCGGACCGAAACGGGAGTGCACCGATTAGTGCGCAAGTCCCCCTTTGATTCTGGTAATCGTCGGCATACGTCGTTTTCTTCGGTGTTTGTGTCGCCTGAAATTGATGACAATATCGATATTGATATTAACCCTGCCGATTTGCGGGTCGATACTTACCGCGCCAGCGGTGCTGGTGGCCAGCACGTGAACAAAACCGATTCGGCTATTCGTATTACTCACGAGCCGACGGGGGTTGTTGTGCAATGCCAAAGTGAGCGTTCGCAACATGCCAACCGCGATAAAGCGATGAAGATGCTGCGTGCTAGGTTGTACGAGCAAGAAATGCTCAAGCGCAACGAAGAAAAACAAGCGCTCGAAGACAGTAAGTCGGATATTGGCTGGGGTAGCCAAATTCGCAGTTACGTGCTGGATGATTCGCGCATTAAAGATTTGCGCACGGGTGTGCAAACCAGCAACTGCCAAGCGGTATTAGATGGCAGCTTAGATCAATTTATTGAAGCGAGCTTAAAAGCAGGTTTGTAAATTCCGACCTTTGCTGCTTCTTATTTATTTACATTTAGAAAACGGTCTGACTACTATGTCTGAACAAAAACAAGATGAAAACAAATTAATTGCCGAGCGTCGAGGCAAGTTGGCCAATATTCGCGAGCGCGGAAATGCGTTCCCCAACAAGTTCCGTCGTACGCATAAAGCGCAAGAACTACAAGATTTACACGGTGAAAAAACCAAACCAGAGCTAGAAGAACTGGGTTTTGTAGCGGCGGTTTCTGGCCGGGTGATGGCCAAGCGCGGCCCCTTTATGGTGTTGCAAGATGTGAGTGGCCGCATTCAGCTTTACGCCGATAAAACCGCACAAAAAGCGATGAAGGAAATTGATGGCCAATGGGATATTGGTGACATCGTTGGTGTTAAGGGTGTTGTGCATAAGTCGGGTAAAGGCGACTTATATGTAGATTGCGCCGAGTTCCAAATGCTCACTAAATCGCTTCGCCCTCTGCCCGATAAATTCCACGGCCTTGCCGATCAAGAAACCCGTTATCGCCAGCGTTATGTGGATTTAATTGTCAATCCAGAAATTCGTAACCTGTTTGAAACGCGCACTAAAATTATTGATTTTATTCGCAGTTATTTAAATGGCAAAGATTTCGTTGAAGTCGAAACACCTATGTTGCAAGTGATACCTGGCGGTGCAACGGCTCGCCCGTTTGTGACCCACCATAATGCGTTAGATATTGATATGTACATGCGCATTGCGCCAGAACTGTACTTAAAGCGCTTGGTAGTGGGTGGTTTTGAGCGCGTTTACGAAATTAACCGCAACTTTCGTAACGAAGGTTTAAGCACGCGGCATAACCCAGAATTCACTATGTTGGAATTCTACCAAGCCTATGCTGATTATCATGACCTTATGAATTTAACCGAAGACATGCTGCGTAAAATGTCTGAGGCGGTAATGGGCACAACAGAAATTGTAAGCACTAAACCCGCTAAAGAAGGTGAAGAACCTGTGACGGTAACTTACGATTTCGCCAAGCCTTTTGATCGTTTAACGGTGATTGAAGCCATTGTCGCGCACAATAGCGATATTACGGCGGAGCAATTAAATGATGAAGAGCAGGCCAAGGCTATATTGAAAAAACTAGGCATTGAGTGCAAGCCTTTTTGGGGCTTAGGTAAAATTCAAATAGAAATATTCGAAGCCACTGCCGAGCATAAATTAGAGCAGCCAACCTTTATTACAGAATACCCAGCAGAGGTTTCGCCGTTGGCGCGCCGCAGCGACGATAACCCTTTTGTGACCGATCGTTTTGAGTTTTTTGTAGGCGGGCGTGAGCTGGCGAATGGCTTTTCGGAATTAAATGATGCCGAAGACCAAGCCGAGCGCTTTCAAAAGCAAGTGTCTGAAAAAGATGCGGGTGACGATGAAGCCATGCACTACGATGCCGATTATGTTCGCGCCTTAGAATATGGTTTACCCCCAACTGCTGGCCAAGGCATTGGTATTGACCGCTTAGTGATGTTGCTAACCGATTCACCTTCAATTCGCGATGTATTGCTCTTCCCACATATGCGCCCAGAGGTGTAGTGTTTTGTATTATTAAAGCCCACCTCGGTGGGCTTTTTTGTTGTGATGTGCATATTGTTGATTATTGAGGTAGTGCATGAAGAAAAAAGTCGAATTACACCCGTCGTGGTTACGCTATTTACAGCCCGAATTCGACAAGCCCTATATGCAAGGTTTACGGGCTTTTTTACTCGGGGAAAAAAGTGCGGGCCGAAAAATTTACCCTGACGGCAAGCTGATTTTTAACGCGCTAGATAGCACGCCGCTGGACGATGTGAAAGTTGTAATCTTGGGGCAAGACCCTTACCACGGCCCTAATCAGGCGCATGGTTTATCGTTTTCGGTTCCTGTTGGCGTTGACGTTCCGCCATCGTTGCGGAATATGTATCAAGAGTTAGCAAGCGATGTAGGCTTTGTGCCGCCTGGGCATGGCCATCTGCAGCATTGGGCTGATCAAGGTGTATTACTATTAAATGCCACCTTAACGGTGGAGGCGCGCAAGGCCGGCTCACACCAAGGCAAAGGTTGGGAGCATTTTACCGATGCCATTATCCATGCGATTAATGATCATTGTGATAATGTCGTTTTTTTATTGTGGGGCGGTTACGCGCAGAAAAAAGGGGCTTTTATTGATGGCAATAAGCACTGCGTATTAAAGGCGCCGCATCCATCGCCGCTTTCGGCTTATCGTGGTTTTTTTGGCTGCCAACACTTTTCTAAAACAAATGCATACCTTGCTGAGCACGACAAGCCTGCTATTACTTGGCAGCTGCCTAATCTTTAAAACTGCCCTTAATTTCTTAGTCACTTTTTATCATGATGAACTTCTGCGGGAATTGTTCAAGTAAGTCTTTAAAAGCCCGATTGTTTTCATCTTGGTTGTATAGGGGGTTTTCTATTGTTATTAGTCGTATTTTTTTGCTGTTTTGTAATATGTCGGCATCGCTAAAAATACTTTTAATCAAAGCATTTGCTTCGCCATTTTCGGTGAAACGTTCTAACCCCTTTTTTAATCGCGTGGCGAGTTCGGGTATAGCACTGCTGGTGTTTAGTTGAATGGGGATGGGGTAGTACAGCATTAAATCATCGAGTGTTGTGATTTTCATGTCTTGTGAGTTGCCTAGCGCGGCGGGGTCGTCTAAAACGCTAAGGGCAATATAATCAAAGCGTTTTTTCTCTAACATAGGCAATAAATTATTGGCTAATAACCCCTCTTTGTAAGGTATGTTCTGCGCTTTAAATATCTTTTTCTCGGCCCAGTTGTGGCCAATTCCAGCATTGAACTCGCGCAAATTATCAAGTGTGCGAATGTCATTAAACTGCTCAATATCTTGTTCCTTGGTTAATAATACCCTCAGGCCCAATACGCTACTTAAAAATGGGATTTCAATATTTGATATTTTGCGCTGCTTGGCAGGTAGTGCGTGTTGGGTCGAAAAGTAAAGGTGTATTCGAGTGCCGTGGTCGATCATTCTTTTAATGCGTTCATCGCTGGTCTTAACGGGGTAATGATTGAGTACGTAATCGCCATATTCATCGCGCGTCAGTTCTAACGAGCGCTCTATTGTTGTTTGCAATATTTTTTGTATGCTAGGAGTGAATGACAAGTTATAGAGGGTGATTTCTGTTGTGGGCGTAGCGGCAGTTGTGGGCGTACCGGCAATAGCGGTGTTATAGGGTGATACTAGTAAACAGGTGAGGCTCGCCGCGATGCATTTAAAGCGAACCAAGGTTGTATAAACATTAAACGTGCAGATAAATGCCAGTGGATTTATTATCATAACCTTATTGTAATAAGTATAAACAAAGACAGTGCGGTCATGTCTGTGGATTCTCGTGCGGTAAAGGTGTATTTCGCGCCAATCTGGCAGTGTTCTAGTACGCATGTAGTCTTCTCAACTATAGTTTATATTCAAATGGCTGGCGATTAATTGAGCGACCTACCTACCTTAGGCTAGAAAGGGGCTGCACATGACGGCTACTACAACTATTAGGTGTACTGAGTACTTTGACCGAAACTGATATATGAATTTCATTACACGTCGACTGCAATACTACCTTGGTATTATTGTGGTTATTAGTATTGCCCTACCTGCGCTAGTGACGGGCATCATCGTGACGCGCCAAAACTATGAGCGCAGTGTCGATTTTGAGGCCCGTATTCGAGCCCAGAATTATGCCGATGTGCTTCAGGGCGGGCTTTCTCTCGCGCTTTGGAATATCTCCCCAGAATTAGCCAAGCCCATTATGGACAGCATCCAGCTTGATGAAAGCGTACTGGCTATTTATGTCTCGAGTTCCGATGGTGAATCGTTTATTAGCTACCACCGCTGGCCTGTTGAAATCATCGAAAACGAGCGAAAAAAAATATCAATTGAAACGCCGATCTTTTACCAAGGGCAGGAAATCGGCCGCTTTACCCTTCATTACGGCTTGAAAAAAAGTTTATCTCGGGCCAAAGAAGAGGCGGTAACATTAATTCAGATGTTGCTCGTTCAAATATTCATTACCTTTATTGCGTTGAATTTGGTATTGAGTCAAAAAGTTTTAAAACCGCTAAAAAAGCTCAGTGCATCGGCTAAGGGTATTGCCTCTGGCGATTTAAGAACCAAAATCCCTTTTACTGGCGAAGATGAGTTCGGCCAATTGTCCAATCAACTGGAGGCGATGCGGCGCGCTTTAGAGAAACACGTAACATTGTTAGAATTGCGCGTCGATCAACGCACAAGAGATCAGCAAAAATTAAATGATGCCTTGCAAGAGTCTGTGGTTCAGGTTCAGCAAGCGCAAAAGCAGCTGGTACAGCAGGAGAAGTTGGCGGCATTAGGTGGTTTGGTCGCTGGTATTGCGCACGAACTTAATACGCCCGTGGGCAACGCGCTAACAGTAGCGACAAGCCTGTTAAGCAACACCGGCGCAATAAAAGAAAAAATGACGGGCGGTATGACACGCAGCGCCCTAGATACTTACATTGGCGATGTTGATGAAGGCGCCAGAATGATAGAACACAACCTTACGCGGGCAGCGGAGCTGGTTGCAGGCTTTAAGCAAACGGCTATAGATCAAACAACCGCCAAACGACGAGAATTTAGTTTGCATAAGTTGGTAAGTGAAACCGTACTGACACTAACCCCTAATTTGCGCAGTAAACAGTTTCAAATAACAACCGATATACCAGATAATGTGGTGCTTGATAGTTACCCTGGCCCGCTTAGCCAAATAGTGACTAATTTGGTAAATAATGCTGTTCTCCACGGCTTTGAAGGGCGCGATAACGGTAGTATCCATATCGCTAGTGAGCCTTGTCGTATAAACGGTAAAGAGGGGGTTAAATTAAGCTTGCGTGATGATGGTAAGGGGATTCCCGCCGATAATCAGAAAAAAATATTTGATCCGTTTTTTACCACTAAGCTTGGTAAGGGCGGTAACGGTCTAGGTATGCATATTGTCCATAATTTAGTGACAGGCGCCCTTGGTGGCGATATAGAGCTTGTTTCTGAAGTGGGTGTAGGAACAGAATTTATAATCAGTATTCCTTATGTTGCCCCGGTATTGCAGCATGTTGATGGAACGCTCTAGATGGTGATGTTATGAGTGATGAGGACTTAATGGTTTTTGCGGACGAACCTGAAGAGGTGACGCCCGCTAATGATTCGGTGTGGAATATATTAATTGTTGATGATGACAAGAATGTTCACACCGCAACAAAGTATGCATTAAAGGATGCGGCAATTCTTGACCAAAAACTTCATTTCTATGATGCCTATTCCGCTGCCGAGGCAAAAACGTTTTTGCGAGAACAGCCCGATGTCGCTGTAATTTTGTTGGACGTGGTAATGGAAACGCCCAACGCAGGCTTAGATCTAGTCGCGTTTATTCGGCAGGAATTAGGGTTAGAAGATGTACGTATCGTGCTGCGCACAGGCGAGCCTAACCAAGCCCCCGAGATGGCGGTTATTAGGGATTACGACATCAACGATTACAAGTTGAAGTCTGAAGTTACCCAAAAGAATTTATACGCCTGCCTTACGGCGGCATTGCGTTGCTACGAGCAAATTAAAACCATTAAAGAGGGTAAAGAAGCGCTTAATAGTGTATTGGCTATGGGGCGTACATTGTTGTCTTGTGCGAACGAGACTGAATTTCACGATATTGTTTTTGATAACGCACTTAAGTTAGGCCATAGCCCTGCGGGAGCAATGCTAGTCGTCGACGAAAATAACGAGCGCGAAGTAACGCATGCCAGCGGCAGCTTTGAAAATAATGCGGGTTTATTACTTGATAGTGTTAATGATGAAGCGGCCAAAGCACACATTAACCGTTGCATGACATCGCAGCGCAACGCGATGACCGAAGATGCATTTGCCTTGTATTTGGGCTCCGAAACACGCGGCGCGCGCTGTTGTTATATTCATGGTGATAAACAGCGCAACGAAGTCACCGAAGGCATGATGGCTGTATTTGCCCGAAATTGTATTATTTCTGGCGATAATATTTTCTTTGTCGAGCGCCTTAAGAATCATGCTTATTGCGATGCCCTTACCGGACTACCTAATCGTAATGCTCTAGAACAAGCCATCACTGAAATGCAAAGTGCAAACCCTGACAATAAGCAAGTGTTAGCTATTATTGATATTGACGGCTTTGCCGAACTTAATGTCGCTTTGGGCCAAAGTTATGGTGATCTCTTATTGCAAGTTGCGGCAGACCGCTTAAAAAATAGATTCAGAGCCCCGTGCTTTTTAGCGCGTATTAGCTCGAATGGTTTTGCTTTACTCGGTCCAGAAACCCACATTACGCCAGAATATATCGTAACCCCTTTTAGCGACCCCTTCGAAATTGCTGGGGAGCCTCAGCTGTTGGGCGTTACCTCTGCTATTGCGCCATTATCAGAGGTGGGCGCTACCGGTGGTGATGTTATTAAGGACGTGAGCATTGTTCTCAAGCAAGCTAAAAAACATCATCGTGGCCATGTCGTTAGGTTTGATCGCGCCGTTGTCGATGGTGCAAGAAACCGTTTGGATATCCTGAAAAGGTTGAGAGAAGCGTTTGATCAGCAAGAACTATTTTTAGTTTTTCAGCCTAAACTCAGTTTGCAAAGTGGACGTATTGTAGGGCTAGAGGCGTTGTTGCGCTGGCGTACTAAACAGGGTGAGTTTATATCGCCCGCAGACTTTATCCCTTTAGCTGAGCAATCGGGTTTGATTATTCGATTGGGCGAATGGGTTTTGCGCAACGCGATTGAACAGCTGATTGCCTTGCGCGACAAAGGCTATAAAGATGTGCATATGGCGGTTAACCTATCGGTTGCGCAGCTGCAGCACCCAGATATTCTCCATATGCTGACGCGTGTGATGGGAGAGTTTGATGTGCCCTCACATTTTATTGAATTAGAAATTACCGAATCCATTGCTATGGGAGATATTGTCGGTAATATTGCTACTTTAAATCGCATTAAAAGCATGGGCTTTAAATTGGCGATGGACGATTTTGGTACAGGCTTTTCTTCGTTGAATTACTTACAGCAAATGCCAATAGACTGTTTAAAAATCGACCGAGCATTTGTGCAAACCTCTAATTCAAAAAGTGGCTCTGAAATTGTTGAGATGATTATTCAGTTGTCGAAAACATTAGGGCTTAAAGTCGTCGCAGAAGGGGTTGAAGAATTAGAACAAGCAGAATTATTAAAGTCTTTGCAATGTGACGAGGTGCAAGGCTTTTATTTTGCTAGGCCTATGCCGCAGAAAGATTTATATGACTGGCTAGATAAGCATCAATAATTCGAGAACTTGTGTAGGGTGGCGGTGCGATTAAGGTTTTTTGCAGTGCGCTCGGCCCGCTGTTTTTTGCACGACTTCTTTGCTGAATGTTGCTGCTGAGCTGCTGGCTAGCTCAATGGTCAAACTCACAGTATCACTGTAGTTTTGCTCAATTATGGTGCCTTGGTACAAGCTTAAAAAATGTCGGATGTGGGGTTCGTCTTCGTAAGGGGCTATAACAATAATGCGTTGCATAGGGACGACATCAACCCATTGTGCTTCGTCCAGCGCTTTTGATACAGCTTGACCGTATGCGCGGACTAAGCCACCAGCCCCAAGTTTTATCCCGCCAAAATAACGTACAACTACGGCGCAGCAGTCTCCTGCGCCGCGCTGTGTAAGTACATGAAGCATGGGTTTGCCGGCTGTGCCAGAGGGCTCGCCATCGTCATTAAAGGCCGCTGTAAGCGGTTGTTGAGGGTTGCCAATAAGGTAGGCCCAGCAGTAATGGCGGGCATCGGGGTATTTCATTTTTAGTGTATCTAGGTGTTCTAGCGCGGCTTCGCGATTGGTCACTGGGAAAATAAATGCTATAAACTCGCTGCGTTTTTCTTCATAGTGAAATTGGCTGGGCGCTGCAATGGTTTGATAAGTGCTCATGTATTGGTATTTATTGGCTTGTTTTTAGGGAAGGTGCGCTAGCGGGTCAGCTGCGGCTGTGATCATAGCGGGTTACAGGTATGCAGGCCATCTGACTTGGTGAACTATTTACCACTTCGTTGTCTTAGGCGCGTTGTATATTTTATGTAGGCATTGGCTCGCTTGCGCCACAATAATAAAGGGCATTAATAAAAGCCACTTCTAAATGCTATTTCCGAATTGGGCTGAATAGTTACATCATGATAGAACTTAATAATGTCCATAAATATTATGGCGAAAAATCTAGCCGTTTACATGTTCTTAAGGGAATTAAAGCCCGCGTAGAGACTGGTGAAATGGTATCCATTATGGGGTCCTCTGGGTCGGGTAAATCAACCTTGTTGAACATCCTTGGCTTGCTTGATACCTATGATGAAGGCTCGTATAAGCTGGGAGATGTGACTATTTCGGCCAAGCTCCCTGAGGTCAAAGCCGCGCAATTGCGCAATCAATTTATTGGCTTTGTTTTTCAGTCTTTTAATTTGCTGCCGTTTAAAAATGCGACTGAAAATGTAGCCTTGCCGCTGTATTACCAAAAAGTTAGCCGTAAAGAGCGCAACCGGCGAGCAAACGCGTTGCTGGAGATGGTGGGGCTTGGTGATCGTGCAGGGCATATGCCCAATGAAATGTCCGGCGGGCAAAAACAGCGTGTCGCGATTGCGCGTGCATTAATTACCGACCCTAAAATTATACTGGCAGATGAGCCTACAGGGGCATTAGACAGTTCAACGACGAACGACATTATGGCCGTTTTTAAAGAGGTACACAGTACGGGTAAGACTATCGTCATTGTTACCCACGAGCACGATATTGCCGAGCAAACCGAGCGGCTTATTTGGTTGAAAGATGGTCGCGTAGAAGATGCCAATCTTAAAGTGCAAGGCTAATCATGAGCTGGGATGCACTACAAGAAATACTCTTTACCTTAAAACAAAATAGCTTAAGAACCTTTCTTACCGGTTTTGGCGTGTTTTGGGGCATCTTTATGTTGGTGTTGTTACTCGGCGCCGGTGAAGGGTTAAAGCATGGCATGGAAGAAAGCTTCAGTAGTGATGTGCGTAATTCCATGTGGATTAATGCCTGGAAGACATCTGTACCTTATAAGGGGCTTGCCCACGGGCGTAGTATTCAGCTTACCGAAGATGACGTTGGCGCTTTGAGAAAGGGTGTGCCAGAAATAGAAATGATTGCAGCCGAGCAAGCGATGGGGTCTGTATGGCGTGGCGATATTTATATTACCTATAAACAAAAGTCAGGTAACTTTTCTGTTTTTGGAGTGGGCGACGGATACTTTAAAATTAAAAAATTCCAAGATTATTATCACGGCCGGCGCTTAAATGATTTTGATGAAGAGGAATCACGCAAGGTCGTGGTTATTGGTACTCGCGTAGCTGAGCGACTATTTGATCCAGGCATTAACCCTGTTGGCCTTCAAATAGCCATTAATGGCGTCAGCGTTAAAATTGTAGGTGTGTTTTACGATTCTGGCTGGGAAGGCCGGATGAGCGAGCGTATTTACATGCCGCTAGCGGCATACCAAAAGACTTTTGGCCGAGGTAAAGATATCGGCGTTATTGGTTTGTACCCTAAAGCGGGTAGTGATAACAACGTTATTGCTGAAAAAGTGCTTAAAATCTTAAAAGAGCGCCATCACGTCGCCCCTTCAGATACCTCTGCTATTCGACTTTTTGATTTAGCAAAACAAAGTGCAGATGTGAATAATACATTCAGTGCAATTAGTTTATTTATTTGGTTTGTCGGTTTGGGAACGCTAATGGCGGGCATTGTCGGTATCAGCAATATTATGATTATCTCTGTGAAAGAGAGAACGCGTGAAATTGGTATTCGCAAAGCACTAGGCGCTCCACCAGGAGAAATCATCCGCACAATTATGAGTGAGTCGCTACTGGTGACCATTTTTGCGGGGTATATCGGCTTAGTATTCTCCGTCGGGTTGTTGGAGTTATTTAATCTGTTTGTGCAGAAAGCCGGCGCCAGTATGCCGTATTTTTCGCGGCCAGAGGTGGATATTAGTGTTGCGTTAGTCGCACTTTTTATTTTAGTCGCTGTTGGTGCTGTTGCAGGTATTATTCCCGCGTGGCATGCCGCTCGAGTTTCACCGATTGAAGCCATGCGGGAAGAGAGCTAGCTATGTTGGATCTTGATCGCTGGCAAGAAATTGCACACACGTTAGGGCGCCACAAGCTGCGCACCACACTTACTGCCTTCGGTGTTTTCTGGGGGATTTTTATGCTTGTCCTTTTATTGGGGGCAGGCAATAGCTTAAAACAAGATGCGCTGAGTCGTTTTGGCGCTAGCACAAATACCATTTACCTTTGGGCCGGGCGCCCCACACAATTGCCTTATCAAGGGTTTGCTAAGGGACGTCGGGTTGGTTTAAATATTAGCGATCGCGATTATCTTCGGCAGAATTTGCACGGTGCTGAACTCGTCCTAGAGCAAAACCAATTAGGCGGCTGGCAGGCAGACCAATACATTGTGCGCAACGGTAAAAGTGGGTCTTATCAAACAACAGGTGCACACGCCGAAACAGCCTTGCTAGAGGGCTTTGTTGCCATTAAAGGGCGTTTTTTGAATGTGTTGGATTACACCGAGCGCCGTAAAGTTGCAGTGATTGGTGATGAGGTTTATAGCGATCTATTTGATAAAGATGAAGATCCCATTGGGCAAAGCTTAGAAATTGGCGGCTTATATTTTAAAATTGTAGGCGTGTTTGCTCCAAGTATTCCCAGTGAAAATACCCGTCGAGATTCACAAAGCATCCGCATTCCTAATAGTACATTGCGTCACGCATTTAACCAGCTGGGCTGGATTGGCAGTATGCGTATTAAGCCCAAAGAGGGCGTCTCTGCCATTGCGTTGGAGCAACAGGCGTTAAGCTTGTTAAAGGAACTGCACCATATTCACCCCGATGAAAAGGCAGCGATAGGGCATTACAATTCTGAAAAAGATTATTTGAAAGTTATGTCGTTGTTTACTGGGCTGCAGGCATTCAGTTGGTTTGTGGCTATTGGCACGTTGTTAGCGGGCGTTATTGGTGTTGGTAATATCATGTTGATTGTCGTTAAAGAGCGCACCCGTGAAATAGGTTTAAGGAAGGCCCTTGGGGCTACGCGCTGGTCTGTTCTGAGTTTAATTATTCAAGAGGCTCTGGTGATTACAACACTGGCAGGCTATACCGGCTTAGTTGCTGGTGTTGCTATGCTCGAATTATTTTCAAGTATTATTGAGGCCGGTGGTATTCCAGGTTTTGGTGTACCGTCTATCGATTTTTCTACGGCGTTATCGGCGTTGGCAATTTTAGTTTTTTCGGGTTTGCTTGCAGCATGGTTACCTGCGCGCAAAGCGGCTGCAGTAAACCCTATTACCGCACTACAGGATGATTAAGAGGCAACTATGAAAAAGTTTTTTTGGCTACTTTTTACTGTGGCCTTATTGGGGCTGTTTGCATGGACAACATTTTTTTTGTACCAAAAATCGCAGGAAGCCCCTGTTGTATACGAGATGGCAACGCCTTTGACGACCGATATTTTCTCTAAAACTGTTGCCACCGGTAATATTAAACCCCGTAAAGAAATTGAGGTGAAATCAAAAGTTTCTGGCGTGGTGGAGCAAATTTTTGTTGAAGCTGGTGATGAGATTAAAAAAGGAGATCTCATTGCACGCATTGAATTGGTGCCGGATGTTGAGTACTTACGCAATGCGGAATCGAATGTTGAAAAAGCCCGCTTGAACTACCTTAATGCAAGCCGCGATTACGAGCGTCAAAAAAAGCTTTATGCAAAAGCGTTGATCTCGGAATTTGAATACAACAAAACGAAGCTACAGTTTGACTTGGCAAAAGAGGTGATGGAAGCCACCGAGGATAATGTCGCGTTAATTAAAGAAGGGGTTAGTAAATACGGCGGTAAAGTTTCTAACCTTGTTTATGCGACGGCTACGGGGATTTTACTGGCAATTCCGGTTAAGCCGGGCACATTTGTTATTGAAAGTAATACTTTTAATGCCGGTACTACCATTGCACAAATTGCCAATATGGACGACATGATTTTTGAAGGGCAAATTGACGAATCAGAAGTGGGGAAATTGGAAGTGGGCATGCCTCTCACTTTGCATATAGGTGCTTTAAACGAGCGTAGTTTTGGTGCTGAATTAGAGTTTATTGCCCCTAAGGGTACCGATCAGCAGGGTACTATCAAATTCGAAATTCGAGCGGCTATAAAGTTGCAAGATGGTGTCTTTTTGCGCGCAGGTTATAGTGCGAACGCTGAAATTGTTTTGGATGAACGTCGACAGGTGCTTGCAATTAACGAAGGTAATCTATTGATCGAAAACGATGAAACCTTCGTAGAAGTTGCCACGGGTGAGCAAATATTTGAAAAGCGTAAAGTTACGACAGGGTTGTCGGACGGCATTAATGTCGAGATTCTTTCAGGGATTGAACTAAGCACAAAGATTAAAAAACGCTATTGATGATAAAGTGCCCTAAAGCATACATAGATTTAGGGTAGTTTGATGACAACAGGTAAACATGTATTAATCGCCGGTGGCTCTGGTTTTGTCGGCCAGGCGCTGGCTAAACAGTTAAATACTGCGGGTTATGAGGTCACAATACTGTCGCGTAACCCAAATAAAGCAAGGGCGCTTTTGCCTTTTGCGCAGGTGCTGAGTTGGGACCAGCTGGCTTCTGGTCTCGATACCCCTGTTGCGGCTATTATTAATTTGGCTGGAGCATCCATTGCCGGTGGTCGTTGGACGGCGTCAAAGAAAGAGCGTTTAGTTTCTAGCCGTATACAAAGCACCCAGGCGTTAGTCTCGTTTTGCCAGAATGCTGCTAAGGTGCCGCTTGTTTTCATTAATGCATCAGCCATTGGTTTTTACGGTGACCACGGCAATGCGGTAATTACAGAAGAAACCCAGCCTAATTCCTGTTTTTCACATCGACTTTGCTATGACTGGGAGCAAACCTTAACCCCCTTAAAAGAAACCACTGATATCCGCTTGTGTATTGCTCGGCTAGGGGTGGTGCTTGCGTCGTCTGGCGGTGCCTTTGGCCAAATGGCTTTACCCTTTAAAGCGAAGGTTGCCCTGCAAAACGGTGACGGCCAACAATGGTTCTCTTGGGTTGCGTTACAGGATGTCCTGAATGCACTGCAGTGGATGCTTGAAAACGAGCTAGCGTGCGATACTTACAACGTGACCTCGCCCGAGCCAGTTAGGAATACTGAATTTACCAAGCATTTAGCCAATCACTTTGAAACAAAAGTAACATTAAAGGTGCCTGCAAAGTTACTGCAATTAGCGCTAGGTGAAATGGCCGATGAGCTGATATTAGCTAGTCAGCGCGTGGTACCTGATCAGTTAGTCGAGGAGGGCTTCAGGTTTCGGCATGTCATGCTCGACGAGCTTTTAGCATTCAGTGACTTTTAGTACTGTGTAAGTGCAGCCCACTGGCTGGTTCCACACCAATGGGCCGCTTACGATTACAGGGTTTTGAAGACTTTACGTGCTATGTCGAGTGTTTCTTCTATATCGGCATCGCTGTGCGCTGTACTCATAAAAGCGGCCTCGTAGGACGCTGGCGCAAGGTTTACGCCGCCTTCTAGCATACCGTGGAAAAACGCATTAAATTGTTCGTTATTGCAGGCCATTACTTGCTGGTAATTGCTGACCTTGGGCTCTTCTGTAAAAAAGCCTCCCCACATGCTACCGGTATGGTTTACGGTAAAAGGGATGCCCGCTTCGTTGGCAACCGCTTGTATGCCTTGCGCTATTTTTTCGGTCTTAGCGAAAAGGCTTTCGTAAAAACCATCGGCTTGTACGAGTTTCATCATGGCTAAACCTGCGGCCATCGATACAGGGTTGCCAGATAGCGTCCCCGCTTGATAAACCGGCCCTACCGGTGCAATGTAATCCATAATTTCAGTTTTACCGCCAAACGCGCCTACGGGCATGCCGCCGCCAATCACTTTACCTAAACAGGTAAGGTCGGGGGTAATGCCGGTAAAGCCTTGAACGCCGCCGGTGCCAAATCTAAAGCCGGTCATAACTTCATCAAAAATTAATACGGTGCCGTACTCGTCGCACACTTCACGTAAGGTTTCGAGAAAACCTGGCTCTGGTGGAATGCAGTTCATATTGCCTGCTACGGGCTCAACAATAATGCAGGCAATTTGCTCGCCAGCCTCTTTAAAGGCCTCGCGTACTTGATCGGCATTGTTGTAGCTAAGGGTGATTGTGTGGTCGGCTATGCTGGCGGGTACACCGGGCGAGCTTGGCACACCAAAGGTGAGGGCGCCAGAACCGGCTTTGACTAATAGGGAGTCCGAGTGCCCGTGATAGCAGCCTTCGAATTTTACGATTTTGTCGCGCCCAGTATAGCCACGCGCCAAACGAATCGCGCTCATGGTGGCTTCTGTACCCGAGCTGACAAAGCGTACTTTTTCTAGGCTTGGGACCAGCTTAATAACTTCTTTTGCTAGGGTGGTTTCGATTTCGGTGGGGGCGCCGAAGCTTAAGCCAAGTTGGGCTTTTTCGATAACGGCATTGAGTACATCGGGGTGGTTGTGGCCGGCGATCATGGGGCCCCAAGATAAAACGTAATCGATATAACGTTTGCCGTTGCTATCGAATAAGTAGGCGCCCTCTGCGCGCTCGATAAAAATGGGCTCGCCACCGACGGCTTTAAAGGCGCGAACCGGTGAGTTAACACCGCCAGGGATAACTGTTTTAGCTTGATCAAATAATGGGTTCATAGACTCGTCGTTATATTTTCAGTGAAGTATTTTGGGTATCGCATGCCATATTATGCGCTAAAGAGGCGGCAAAAGTCCTTCGCACGGGCCTCGACATCGTCGCAGGCAAATAAACTGTGACATACCGCAATAGCCGAGGCACCAGCGTCAATTACGCTGGCGGCATTGTTGAGTGTAATGCCGCCAATAGCCGTTATCGGAATATTCAGTACTTGTGCTTGCGTAAGTAGCGTTAGCGGGGCGGCTTTGGCGTTAGGTTTTGTTTGTGAGGGGAAAAATCGCCCAAAAGCCACATAGCTGGCGCCATCGGCTATTGCTTGCTTGGCTAGCGATAATTGATCGTGGCAGGTCACGCCGATAATGGCGGTTTCGCCCAACAGCTCGCGCGCTTGGCAAACGCTGCCGTCGCCTTGGCCTAAGTGTACTCCGTGGGCGCTTACTCGCTGAGCAAGTACGACATCATCGTTGATGATTAATTTTGCATTGTAATATTCGCAAAGCTGGCGCAGCTTTTTAGCATCGGCAAGGCGTTGTTCTTGGTTTGCGCTTTTGTTGCGGTATTGCAGCCATTGGCAGCCCCCTTTGAGGGCGGCTTCAGATTGACTTATGAGTAAGTCGCCGGGCATAAGGGTGTCGTCAGTAATCGCGTAAAGCATGTTTTATCTATTTAGCTGTGATTGGGTTGGCGGCCCGAACCATATTTCGAGGCCGCTATAATTTTTGTAAGAAATTGAAAAGCGCTTAAAGCTATAAGCCCTGTCTAATAAGCCCTGTGTAATAAGCTCGCTTGAATAAGGCGTTGTAGATTGATACGTTGGGCCTTGCGCTATCGTTTTGCGTTGATGGCTTCGGCCCAAAAAAAACGGTTGGGTATGGGGGTATCAAAGCCAATTCTGCGAGCGTGTGCGGCAGCTTGGCTGGCAAACTTCAACCCCTCTTGAACAGCGGTTTCTACCGAGCTGCCATGCGCTACGTAAGAGGCAATGGCTGCTGAAAGGATGTCTTCTACCGCTGATGACTGTGGTTGGCAGCAACCGGCTTGCCAATTGTAAGTGCTTAGGATGGTATCTTCGTCATACAGTGTGTATTCAAAGCTGCGGCTGCTTTTGCTGCACTGGTAGCTAAGTACGTAATCGCAGTTGCAGGCAAATAACTGGTGAATCAAACCCTCTGTCACAGGTGCATGTGAAGTTAATAGTGGGGTTTGGGTGTTGTCGCAAATGAGCAGTTTGCTGGTGGGGATAAGTAGCTCTGAGCATGCGTTGGGATAGTCGGCAATGGCTTGCGAGTTGTTGTCCCAGTACTGCAATGCTGCTGCGCTAATAACAGGAATTTGAGGGTAGTCCTCTAAAATAGAGTGAATGGCCTCTAAGTTGGCAACAGAGCCCGCATAGCTTACATAAATGGCGGCAACCGGCATGTCCTCAAGCACCGAGCGAGCTTGTTGGATTAGCAGGTTACTGTCGACAGCAATCAATTCGCGTTCGTCGCTACTGCTGCTGGCACACAGTGCCGTTGCCACAGAGGCGCAGTGGCCACCTAGTGACGCGATAACTTCAGCTATGGCTTGTAAGCCACTGCGCCCTGCAGGGTCGTGTGGGGCAAAACTTAAGATGACTGGTGGTGTAGTGTCCATTTTCTCTCCCGTGTTTAGCTGGAGTGTAGCATGACTTGTTGACGATGTTATGTGGCTCGAGGTTCAGGGTTGGATGGCGTTTTTCTGAATATACGGTAATCGCAGTTGATGGGTGGCAAATAATCGAGAGCAGGGTAGAATCAGATCATCTGTAGTATTTGTTGCCTTAACTTTCTCATTCTGTAATTTTTAAAGGAGCTTAATTATGAAGCTATCGTTGTTGTCTGTGCGCTCGTTGCAAGCGGTATTAGTCTTTGCTGCCGTTTTTCTCGTGGGTTGTGCCAGTGGCCCCAAAATACACTCGGTGTATGAAAAGGGAATTAATTTTAGCGAGTACAAAACATTTGCTTTTCTTGATTCGGTGGAACCCGCAGGAGAACAGGCTTATCGCTCGTTAACCAATAAATACCTTCAAGAAGCGATCCGCAAAGAGCTGACTTCACGCGGTTTGACCGAGCAAAAAGGTGGCGATTTGTTAGTGGGGTTTCACGTTAGCACAAAAGAAAAAATTACTTCGACGTCCTCGCCCTCAATGAATGCAGGCTATTACGGCTACCGCGGCCGTTATGGCTATAGTTACGGCATGGGTTACGGCACAGAGACTCGTGTTAGCCAATATACCGAAGGTACGTTGAATATTGATGTAGTCGATGCCAACCAAAAGCAATTAGTGTGGGAAGGCGTTGCCGTGGGCAAGCTAAAAGAGCCAAAAGAAAATAAGCTGCGCGGTGATATTCATGCTGTAGTTCAGCAAATTTTTATGGAATACCCTGTTGCCGCGCCAATGGTTGTTAACCAGTAAGGCGCCACGCTAGCGTTTGTTCTTGGGACAAATAACCATAAAAAAAGCACCGCGCAATTGCCGGTGCTTTTTTTATGGTTAAAGAAAAATTATGGTAAAACCTAAAAACCGCAGTTGAACCATCAAAGTCTACGCATCCCCTTGGTGCACCTGACGCGTGATAAAAATGATTCATCACCAATAAGGGGACTACACATTTTTACTACACGCCATGCACACCAACGGAATACGCATCTTTTTGACTCTCAACTGTGGTTTCTAGGTTAAAAGCTGAATCCAGGCGCTAGACGTAAAACTTTGTCGCTAGGTGGAGCGACGAGTTCGCCATCGATAAGCAGTGATGGCCGAGGCTTTTGTTGTGCGCTAGCTGGCGAGCTACAAGTGCCATTGCTGCGATGATAAAGAGCAGTGTTTAACATTTGTTCATTGCTATTACCAAGCTCGTAAGCAAGGTCGTCACTAGCGCTACAGCCGTTTACTTTGTTTGTAAATGGGTCGCCACCGCTGGCTACGGGTTCGAAGCCATCGATAAATTCGCCAAAACCCTGCCCGTTCACCGTTTCGAAATCAATACTGAAATAGCGCGTTCCGCAATTAGTTTGAGCGTTAAAACCATGAGGTTTACCGCAGGTGGTTCCGCCAACTTGAATAACCTCTATATCAATACCGCGCAAACCATTGATAAAACTTTCGCTGGCAGAGCAAGTGTCTCCGGTTGTTAGGACATAAACGCGGTTGAGGTTAACGCTGGTTAAAGGTTCTGAGGGGGCGCCGGTATTGTAAGTATTGCTGACGAAGTCATATTCCACGTTGTCGTTGGTGCGCTTGTCGTTGTATTGCAATACGCTAAATGTTTCGCCGGCTGTTTTGCTGTCGCCGGCGACTAAGTAGGCCAACTGTGCGGCGATATACAAATAGCCGCCACCGTTGTAGCGCAAGTCGACCACGAGGTCGTCAATACCGTTAGTGGCAAACTCGTCAAACGCCGCTTTTAGCTGACTTTCGGCGGTGAATGTATTGAATGTATTAAAAACGAGGTAACCCACGTCACCTGAGTCGGTATTTAGAATGCTGTGCTTTAGCACTGCAGAAACCGTGATGTTAGCGGCTTCTAGTGTGTAGGTTACGGCATCACCTAATGTTGGGCTGAATTGAAATGTGGCGCTAGTACCTAGCTCCGGTGAAAAAATAGCTTGGTTGGCATCGGCAATTTGGTCGTTAGTCAGCTCTGTTAGCAAGGTGCCGTTAACATGCGTAAGCTGCATGCCCCGCGTTACGCCAGCGTCATTCGCGGGTGAGTCAGGTTCCACAAAGGAAACGTACAGTTCCCGGTTACCAGTCATTTTCCAGCTAATACCATAACCCCCTCGCTGACCGGTATAGGTGAACTGATCGCCTGAGACCTCATCTTCGGTAAAGTGAAAGCGGTCTTTCTCTGTTCCGTTAGCGGTAAGCTCGTTAGTTTTTTGTAGGTCGAAGTACTCGATAGTATCGCTGTAATTATTGGGGTTTAAATCGGGGACTTCTTGGTACCAAAGGTAGGATTCGTGAGTCCACGAGCGCAAGAAGTGGTTTTCGTGAGCAGTAGAGCCAATTCTATCTGGGTAAGCTTGGTTGGTGTAAGGGTGAATACCTGTGCGCGGGCTCTCACATTGGTGCTGGTAGCGTGATGAGGTTAAATATTGCCCTTTTGCCCAATGGCTGTTGACTGGGGGTAAGAAATTGCCATTACCCGAACCATTGCAGCTAATTAGGCACAAACTGCAGGCTAATATGGTGGCGCCTCGAACCCCCGCAGGGTTATCTAGCAGGCCGTGGTATAAAAACTTAAGCATTGAATAGCTCCTTAATTAATGCATTTAGTTTTGATCATACGAAATTTAAGTGGCTAATAGAATGCGCACTAGATGGTTTGAGGGGTGCTTGGCATTCTGGGGGGATAAACGGTGGCTGTCAGGAGAAACTCCGGTATGAAACCGGAGCGAAAACCTTAATTGTTCATGGCGAGGCATTGGGTGTTTTCAAGCGGGCTAACAGTTTTATTGTTGTGGTATGCCAACACACATTCGCTACCGTTAGAAAACAACTCAAACCGGTAAGGGGGCAGGTGCTCTATAGTAATGCCGTTAGGGTGTTCTGTAGACGGGGCTATGTTGTGGGATAAAAGCAACGTCGAACGGTTTTGAAAAGCGTTGGCAGGTAAATGTTTTAACCCTTTACCCGAAAGGCGGCCGATGGCTTTCTTTATGTCGGCTTGGCTTTCGGGGTTTAGATCGGTTGCTAGCGCAGGGGAAAAACCTCGTTTGGCTAGGTTATCCGTGGTTAAAGTCTGTGCGCTAGGTTGTGATGTGCAGCCAGCCAGTGCGCTGCAGAGTAATAAGCTGGTAATCACGTAAGTTATTTTCATAGGAAAGGCCGTTATAATTTTGTGATACCGGCGCAGACATTGCCTGCGCTAGAGTGGGGCTTTCTTAGCGATTGTGACGTCATTGCTTAACTCGCAATATTCGCTGCCCGAAAGGCTGCATGATTTGGCCTCCGGTAATGCTTGCGGCGCTTGGTTTTTGTGCGAATGAAGTAGAGCTAGGGCAGCGGCTGTTCTCACGATAAAACAGTGCAGCGCTGATAAGAGGGTCTGATGTTGCGCCTAACTCAGAGGCAAGGTTGTCATCGACCTTACAGCCTTGTACTTTTGCACCATGCATGTCGGCATCGGAGCTGGGTTCGAAGCCGTCAATATAGTTACCAAACCCTTGGCCGTTCGCTGTTTGGAGGTCGATACTAAAATAGCGGGTGCCGCAATTCACAGCTCGGCCTGAGAAACCGTAGGGCTTGCCGCAGGTGGTTTGGCCTATTAGTACAACCTCGATGCCAATACCGCGCAAGCCATTAATATATTGCTCGCTAGCCGAGCAGGTGCCTGGGGTAGACAATACGTAAACTTTGGGCAGATTGAGACTGGGTAGTTGAATTGTCGTGTTTGAGTTGATCTTGATTTCACTAATAAATTCTAGCGGTTGGTTTTGGTCTTGTAATTTATCGTTAAATTGGTAGATCGCGTAATCTTCGCCTGCAGTGGCGTCTTCGCCTGCTGTCATATACGCAAGCATTGACGCATATTCGCCGTAGCCGCCGCCGTTGTAACGCAGGTCAAGAATTAAGTCTTCAATGCCAGACTGATTAAAACCGTTTATGTTATCGATAAGTTGTGGAATGAGCTCTGATGGCCTAAAGCTATTAACCATCATATAACCAACTTTTCCATAGGGGGTCGAGAGGGTTTTACTCAAATAAACAGGGGAAACTTCAACTGCTGCTGCCTCAAGTTTATGGGTAATCCTACCGCCGGAGAGCGTTTCAAAAACAATGGTATTCTCATCGCCGACTTCGGGGAAATGGAGTGCTGTTATTGCTCTTCGGTATTCTGTTTCGGTTTGGGGGGGGAGCTCACTTCCGTTAATGGCGGCGATTCGCATGCCTCGTTGAATGTTCACGGCTGAGGCCGGTGAGTTGTCTTCGACATAGGCGACGTGGAACTCAAGGGAATCCTCATTAAAGACCAGCTCTAATCCATAGCCCACTTTTTCGCCAGTAGCGTTTAACTGGTCTCCCGCGACCTCATCTTCATAGCCGTGAAAATGGTCTTTCTCTTTCCCGCTGGGTGAAAGCTCTAACGTTTTCAGCAAATCAAAATAAACAAAAGGCGATGCAAAATTATTAGGGTCTAAATCCGGTAACTCGTCATACCACAAATAACTTTCGTCACTCCACGAGCGCAAAAAGTGATTCTCGTGTACGACGGTGCCTTGCTCATCGGGGTAGGGCTTCTCGGTATAGGGGTTTACGCCCGAGCGCGGCGCAGCGCAGTAGTTTGCAAATGTTGTGGATGGTTTGTAGCTACCCTTTGTCCACTCGGTGGAGGGGGGCGTGCTTGTGCTGCTTGATGAGTTAGAGCCGCCAATAATCGGTGGCGCAACGTAATCTCGTGTGTCGGCGGGCATTTGGCCCGAACTGCCGCTGCCGCAGCCAGCTAATAGTGCGCTACTAAAACCAATAGCGGTTAGCCAGCGAGTATTATGGGTGTAAAACATGGTGCACTCCTTTGTGATGAATCTCTAAGACGGGCCATCATACTGAATCCGCATGAAAAACTAAATATTACATGTAATTGAATGCGTTGATTAACGCTTGTGTCGCAAATGTGGCGGCGGGGCCGGTAAAGCCGGGCCTAGCTTGCACTAAATAAAGTGTTAGTTGCCGCTGGCCACCGGTTTTAAGTTGTAGCTGAACAAGTTCGCCATTATTAAGTTCTGGTTGAATGTAATGCATTGGTAAAAAGGCAAAGCCTAAACCTGCCTTTACGGCACTAATGCTGGTTGCGAAGTGGCTGAAAGTCCAGCGCTGTTCGGCGCCTAGCCAACCGGCGTCCTGTTCTCTTTTTAGGCCGCTATCGCGAATTATGATTTGTCGTTCTTGTTTAAGTTCGGTTTCGGGTATTGGGTATTCCTTTGTGCGGCTTGCCAATGGATGGGTATTGGCCACCACCGGAATCATGGTGACTTGCGCGACGATATCGCCCATAAACCCTGGCGGTACACGCGCTGTTATTGCAATTTGCACCTTTCCTGAGAGCAGTGCTTCATCGGTGCCAGATAGCGTGGTTTCGTACACTTTTACCCGCGTGCGCGGGCAATGTGCCGAAAACTGCTGCAAGCCTTTGAATAAAGCCTTATGCGGGGTTAGTGCGTCTGCTGCAATTGCAATTTCGCTTTCTATTCCCTCGGCCATATCGCGGGCGAGGTCTTCCATGGCTTGTGCCTGCTGTAGTAGCGCAGATGCATGGCGGTAGAGGGTTTGACCCGTTGCCGTTAGGGTAGCTTTGCGGCCCTGTTGCTCGAATACGGGCGCAGGTAGTTGTTGCGCCATTTGCTGCATGGCATAGCTAATACCAGATTGGCTTTTGCTCAATGTTTCGGCTGCGGCGGCAAAACTGCCCTCGTCGACAATTGTTTTAAAAATATGCCATTGCTCGAGTGATACCTTCATAATTCATCTAATTTTTTGATGTTTAGGTGCAAATATTCTGCGCATTCAATCAATTTTTCAAGCGTATTATGTTCGCATCAACTCAACAACGAGCAGAAGGTGAAGCTATGACAACGCGTATATTACAAATTAATGCCAGTTTATTTGGTGAGCAGGGGCAGTCTAGTCAGCTGAATGCTTACCTTGTCGAGCGTTTATCTGCGCATGGCCACAGTGTTGTAACTAAACGGGATTTAGCCGCGCAACCCTTGCCGCATTTAAGTGGCGATACCCTTGCAGCAATAGGCACTAGCCCAGATGCGAGAACTTCTGAGCAGGCTAATAGCGCGGCATTAGCCGATGCCGTTATTGATGAGCTTAAAGCTGCGGATGTGCTGGTATTGGCGGCGCCAATGTATAACTTTAATGTGCCCTCTACCGTGAAAGCATGGATGGATTACGTTGCGCGTGCCGGCGTAACCTTTCAATACACCGCGGATGGCCCGCAGGGTTTGTTGAGTGGTAAAACCGCTTATATTACGGCAACCCGTGGCGGTATTCATCGTGGTAAGCCTAGCGATACCCAGACTGACTTTGTGACCACATTTTTAAATTTCATTGGTATTACGGATATTCATTGGGTTTATGCCGAGGGTATCAATATGGGGGATCATAAAGAAACCGCATTGGCATCTGCTAAAGCAACTATCGATCAACTGGTTTCTGTTAAGGAGTAAGTAATGACGATAAGACGTGTAGTAGAAACCATTAATGCTAAGCCCGCATCCGATGGTGATGGTGTAAAGCTGTTGCGTGTTTTTGGTGGCCCATCACCAGAGCGCTTTGACCCTTTTTTGATGCTGGATGAATTCGGTTCTCACGAGGCGTCGGACTATATCGGCGGCTTTCCTCCACACCCGCATCGCGGTTTTGAAACTGTAACCTACATGCTGCAAGGTAAAATGGAACACCAAGATCACATGGGTAATATCGGCCTATTAAATGATGGTGATGTGCAGTGGATGAGCGCCGCGGGTGGAATAATTCATTCCGAAATGCCTAAACAAACCGAAGGGCGCATGCGAGGCTTTCAGTTATGGGTGAATTTGCCAGCGGCAAAAAAAATGGAGCCTGCGCACTACAGTGATGTACCGGCGCGAAGCATCCCAGTATTTGATATTGATGGCGTACATGTCAAAGCGATTGCTGGGCAGGCGAGCGTTAATGGCTCGGGGGTGACTGGCCATTTTACCGAGGTAGCAACGCAACCATTATATTTGGATGTTCAGCTTGAGCAGGGGCAAAGTATTGCGTTGCCGGTGAGCGCAACGCAAACAGCCTTGGTTTACGTGTACAACGGTAAAGTGGGTATAGGCGAAGCGCTAACGCCTGTTAATGCTCAGCAGTTAGCGCGTTTGGCTGATGGCGAAAGTATTAGCGTAAGTAATAACGATGCGGAGCCTGCGCACTTACTTGTGTTAGCTGCAGAGCCTTTAAAAGAGCCGATTGTGCAGCACGGCCCGTTTGTAATGAATACTGCCGAGGAAATTGAGCAAGCCCTTGCGGATTATCGTAGCGGAGCTTTAGGGCACCTCTAAAAATGCACTTTTCCCGCGATAGCTGCTTACAGGTTTTCGCTCCTGCAAAACCTGTATTCAGTCCATCCATGGACATCAGTTCCGTCCTCGAATCCTCATTTACCCCACGTAAACTGCGGCTCTCGGCTTTGGCCTCCTGCGTCGCTATACCTCCTGAATCCATTCAGTCGTCCGGGCGGTACTTCCTTGCTCTCACGAAAAAATCACTATTTTTAGGGGTGCCCTTTAGTTAACGCGGGTGGTTATTGACGCTGACGGTATTAAAGGAAAATTAAAAATTGGGCCTAATTAGAGTGTTGGCAGTTTTTACCCAATCTAAGGGTTATTTATGAGGGCCGCGATTGAAGCGGCTCTCATATTTTTCTACGCCAAAGGTAAATAAATTTTAGTGAGTAGTTCTGTGGGCGGCACTGTTCTTGGGTCGTTCAAGTATTCTTCAAAGGGAGGCCTGTTCGCAAGTTGGTAGCCCGACTTTGGAACCCATTCGCCGTAAAACCATGCGTACACTTGCTCTAGTTCGGAATAGGGGCCTTTAAATGTTAGTGCGGCGTGTTTTCCGCCTTCCAATTCTAGGACCTCCAAGTTAGCGCTAGTCGCTTGCTCTGGCGTTAAGGTGATGCATGCGTGAGAGCTTAGCTCGCTGATATCTTTGCTGGCTGGGTCGTCATAATAAATACCAAAGGAGCGGGTATCGTCATTAAGCAGTTGCAAGCTGCCGGCTGCGATCGCCACCTTTTCGAAAACAAGCCCTATTTTTAAGTAGTCCCCTCGGTGCGGCAGGCCGCCAAGCTGAACGCGCGTAAAGTCGATAATGTCTATGTGATGGTTCATTGTGTAAAGCCTCTTGCTGGGTGGGTGGATTTTAAGTGCAGAGGGTGTGCTGCGTTGCTGCCGGTAGGCCGATGGCGTTATGTTGTAAGTGCGGCTGAAGGCTCGGCTAAAAGCTTCACCACTACTGTAGCCTAATTGATTGGCGATGCTTTCAATGTTGTCATTGGTGCGCAGCAACTGACAGGCGGCATAGTGTAATCGCAATCGTCGCACCGTTGCGTTAACGGTTTCGTGCATGATTTCTCGGTAAATGCGGTGGAAGTGATAAGGCGAAAAGTGTGCGACGTCGGCCAAGGTGTTCAGGTCAACATCGTGTTCAATATTGCGCCATAAATAGTCCACTACACTAAGTACACGGTTTTGATAGTTGGCAAGGGTGAGTGTTTTGTTCATGCGTTATCCTCTGAAACACCAATATACTTTGGGCCTACCTGATAATGTTTGCGAACTTTTTAGCTTGTTTTTGGCGGTCATCGAAGGCAACAAAAAAGCCCGCGGCTATTGCTAGCGGCGGGCTTCGATATTAACCAAAAGCTAATTATTTATTGGCTTCACAAAAACGCTCTACTAAGCGCGCTGTGGATGAGTCCCAGTCGCCAGGGACATCGGTAGTTTCGATGGCGTCGTTAACGTGGTTACCCAATAGTTTGCCAAGTTCAACACCCCATTGGTCGAACGAGTTAATGTTCATAAGAACACCCAAGGTATAAACCTTGTGCTCGTAAGCGGCAATTAATGCACCCAGTGTTTCGGGCGATAATTTTTCCATCAAAATGGTATTGCTTGGACGGCTGCCGGGGTGCACTTTGTGCTCGGCTAGGCGATCGATTTCATCTTCACTGGTGCCTGATGCGCGTAGCTCGGCTTTGGTGGTTTCTAAATCGCGGCCAGTTAATAAGGCTTGGCTTTGCGCTACACAGTTAGCAAACAACAAGCGATGCTGATGATCGATTGGGTGGTGTGCTTTTAACGTGGCGATAAAGTCGATAGGCATTAATACCGTACCTTGGTGCAGCAACTGGTGGAACGAGTGCTGACCGTTGGTGCCTTCTGTGCCCCAAACAATGGAGCCGGTTGAATAATCAACGCGATCACCTTCGCGGGTAACACTTTTACCATTGCTTTCCATTTCAAGCTGCTGCAAGTAAGCCGGCAGCATTTGCATATGGTAAGCGTAGGGCAAAACAGCCTGCGCGGTAGTGTCGAAGAACTGGGTGTACCAAAATACGATTAAGCCCATTAGTGCAGGAATATTTTTTTCCAGCGGTGCTTCGGCAAAGTGCTTGTCCATTGCGTTTGCGCCTGCGCGCAAGGCGTTAAAATTATCCATGCCGATGGCGAAAGCAATGGGTAATCCAATGGCGGACCATAACGAGTAGCGCCCGCCAACCCAATCCCAGATGGGGTAAACGTTTTCGGCGGCAATGCCAAACTCAACGGCTTTTTCAACCTTCGAAGAAATCGCAACAAAGTGCTTAGGTAAATCACCTTCATCACAGCCACCAGCTAATATCCAACGGCGTGCTGTTTTGGCGTTCTCTAATGTTTCTTGTGTAGAAAACGACTTAGAGGCAACAATAAATAACGTGGTGGCCGGGTTTAAGCCTTGGGTGAGGTCGTGAATTTCTGCACCGTCAACATTGGCAATAAAGTGCAGGTTTACATGGCCTGTGTGGTATGGCGTTAAAGCCTTAGTGACCATGCGCGGGCCAAGGTCTGAGCCACCGATACCAATGTTTACAACATCAGTAATTGCTTCGCCTTTAAAGCCTTTCCATTCTTTGCTATGCACTTTGGCAACTAACTTGCCCATGCGCTCTAGCGTTTCTTGAACTTCTTTGTGCTCTGGTGTTTGTGGCTCGCCGATGTGGCGTAGCGCAGCATGCAGCGCGGGGCGGTCTTCGGTGTTGTTGATGTGCTCGCCTTTAAAAATGCGAGTAATCGCCCCTTTTAGGTCGGCTTGTTCTGCAAGCTTAACGAGCTCGCCTAGAATATCGACGGACAAATGGTTTTTCGAAAAGTCGAGGTCTAGTCCTGCAGCGCTTGCGCTAAAACGTGCTGCGCGAGTGCTATCTTGTTCAAAGAGCTCGCTCAAGTGTAGTTTGCTAATTTGGGCTTGGAGCTTTTCCAAGTTCTCCCAGTTGCTGTAGGTTTTGGCTAGAGCATTGTTGGGCATGTAACCCCCTTTAAGGTAAATACCGGGTGTAGTGTGTCTGTTAATTTGCGCAATGGTGCATTAATGATTTCTGGCAACAGCAAATTGCGCAAGGTCTGCCATGGCTTGGGTAAAGCAGTTTGAAGGCAAGTTTTCCAAAGCCTTTTGCGCCTTGTGGGCGTGCGTTTGTGCGGCTTGGTGGGTGTAATCTAGAGCTCCGCAGTCTTTAACGATTTTAACAATCGCTTCTAGATCGTCGGTGCTGCCATTGGTGATGGCATTGCGAATCAAGAGTTGCTCGCTCGGATTCGCGTGCTGCATGGCATAAATGAGCGGTAGTGTTGGCTTTCCTTCGGCGAGGTCATCACCGACATTCTTACCGAGTTTTTCACTGTCGCCTTCGTAGTCCAACGCATCATCTACCAGCTGGAAAGCAATACCCAGATGGTGGCCAAACTGAAGTGCTGCTTGTTGCTGGGGCTGATCTGCGCCGGCGAGTATCGCTGCGGCTTCGCAGGCCGCTTCAAAAAGTGCGCCAGTTTTTTTATGAATAACGTTTAAGTAATTGGCTTCGGTAACGTCTGGGTCTTTGGCGTTAACCAATTGCTGTACTTCACCTTCTGATATAACGTTGGTGGTATTCGACAATATCCCCATAATTGGCATGCTACCGAGTGCTACAAGCATCTGGAAGGCCCGAGAATAAAGGAAATCGCCAACCAATACGGCTGGGGCGTTACCCCATTTAGCATTGGCGGTTAGCCGGCTTCTTCGCAGTTCGGAAACATCGACGACATCATCATGCAGCAAGGTCGCGGTGTGAATAAATTCGATGATTGCCGCTAAAGAATGCATGGTCGAGGCTTCTTTGTTTGCCCCAAAACCTAGCGCATTAGCTGTAAGTAGCACCAATATTGGGCGAAGGCGCTTTCCGCCAGAGTCAACAATATAGTGGCCAATGTTTTCCACAAGACCCACATCGGAATGCAGCTGCTCAATAATTAGGCGGTTGGTGGCGGCAAAATCCGCTTCTACTGGGGTTAAAAACGGCAGCATTGCCTCGAAAGCCTCATGTGGGTCATTAAAATGGGGACGGATGCTAGGGGGCGGGCCGATAACTGTCAAGTAATCCGGCAGGCGTAGCTTGAGTTTGTGTCTACACTTATGAGAGTAGTGCCAAAAATGAGGAGAGTTGTAGGCATGTTTTCGTCAATACAAACCAAAATTATCGCCGTGCTAGCGCTATTTTTCGCGCTTCAAGGCATTGTGCTTATTGGCATTAGTGCCAAGTTGGATGGCGTGTCAGATAGCTACAGGGGCATTATTGAGCAAGATTTGCAGCAAAAGGCTCAAATTGATCTTCTGAATCTAGAATTCAAAACACAAGTGCAGGATTGGAAGAATGTTCTGCTGCGTGGCCACAATCAAAAGGATTTTGATAAGTACTGGGGCAAATTCGATAAGCAGCACAAAGCGGTGCAACAATTAAGCGCTGAAGTATTGTCTGCGGAGTTGGACCCGCAAATATCCAAAAGTATTGCCGAATTTAAAGCTGAGCACCAAGCAATATACGCTTTGTATAAAAAGGGTAAAGACAGCTATCAAAGCCAGGGCTTTGATAGCCGAGCCGGCGATGCATCTGTTCGCGGCATTGATCGAAAACCCAGTGATCTGCTACGGCAGGCATCTGATGTTGTGAATCGTCTTGCGCTTGAGCACACCGAGGATTTAAATGCGTCCAGCACAGGCCTGACTCGTTGGGTGTATGCAACTGTCGTTTTGATGTCGGTGGTGGCCTGCATTGCTTTGGTCGCTGTAATGAAGGTGCTGCTCGTAAACCCTGTTAAAGCATTGCGCGCGCGGGTCGAGGATATGGCATCTGGTGACTTCTCGCGTGATGTGCCTTTTAACAGTAGGGACGAAATTGGCATATTGTCGGCTAGCCTCAATAAAATGCGTATGGAGCTTTGCGATATGTTGGGGGCTATGACCACTGCGTCTGAGCGCTTAACGGAGTCTTCTGGTACGTTATCTTCAGCGGCGCAGGGCATAGATAACGATACCCATCATGCGCAAGATCATGCGGGTCAAATTGCGGCGGCAATGACCCAGATGAGCGCCTCTATCGCGGAGGTCGCGAGTAATGCTTCTGTGGCTGCGGATGCAACAGACCAAGCGAATCATGGTGCCGGTGATGGCATGCGTATTATGGAAGAGGCCATTGTAGCGATTTCCGCCGTAGCCGATGAGGTAACAAAAATATCGGGTGATATGACTCGGCTAGAGCAAAATACAACCAGCGTTGGTGCCGTGTTAGATGTGATTAAAGGCATTGCAGAGCAAACAAACTTGTTGGCATTAAATGCGGCAATCGAGGCCGCGCGAGCGGGTGAGCAGGGGCGCGGTTTTGCGGTGGTCGCAGATGAGGTGAGGGCGCTAGCTAAGCGTACTCAAGAATCGACAGAGGAGATTCACCATATTATTGAGGCAGTACAAAACGGTGCCAAAGCAGCGGCAAGTGGTATGGAAGCTGGCAATCACAAAACAGAGCATGCGGTAGCCTTAGCGCGTAATGCCGGTGATGCCATTCGCAAAATCGTGAATGAAATTGACCGCGTACAAGGTATGAGCGCGCAGATTGCGACGGCGGCTGAGGAGCAGTCGGCTGCAACAGAGGAAATTAATCGCAACGTGGTTAATATGACGACATTGTCAGAAAAGGCGCATGAAAGTGCCGCCCATACTCACGATATAGCCTCTGGCTTGGGCGGTATTGCCCAGCAATTACACGGTGTGGTGGCCAGATTCAAGTTGCCACATTAGCCGCCCACCGGCTTTATTGCAGCTGCAGTAGGCTTTTAGTTTGCTGCGGCTAACCTGCGTTTCTCCCTTTGTTGTAAATTAATCCAGTTTTTAGTTGGTTAAAGCTTGCTCAATACGGCGTAATTACGTAAAATTCGCGCCCATTTTGTGGCCCTTTCGTTTGAGTGTTGGTGTTATCCAATGCATGCGGTGGTTGCAGATATGAAACGGCGCAAGCTTTGCGTTGCTAGCCATGGGGGCTGGCGACTGAAATCTCTTTTTGGCTATGTATAGTCGGTTAGGGTGCTTCGCGACGTCCAACTCTACTGGAGCATACGTAATGTACGCAGTAATTGTATCTGGCGGTAAACAACACCGCGTTGAAGAAGGCGAAGTTTTACGCCTTGAGAAAATCGAAGCCGAAACTGGCGCAACTATTTCTTTCGACCAGGTGTTGATGGTTGCTAACGGCGAAGACGTTAAAATTGGTACTCCTGTTGTTGGCGGCGCGACCGTTGAAGCAGAAGTTGTGGCTCATGGCCGTGGCGAAAAAGTTACCATTATCAAGTTCCGTCGTCGTAAGCACTCGATGAAGCGTCAAGGTCATCGTCAGTGGTACACAGAAGTTAAAATCACTGGAATCAAAGGTTAAGAGGGTATAAACAATGGCTCACAAAAAAGCTGGTGGTAGTACACGTAACGGACGCGATTCCGAGAGTAAACGCTTAGGTGTTAAACTTTTTGGCGGCCAAGCCGTTGTAGCGGGCAACATTCTTGTTCGTCAACGCGGTACTCAATTTCACCCAGGTGACAATGTAGGTATTGGTAAAGACCATACCTTATTTGCAAAAATTGATGGCGCTGTTAAGTTTGAAGTTAAAGGTCCTAAAAACCGTCGTTTTGTTAGCATTGTTGCTTAATTGTTAACAAGGCTTGAACGGTAAGACCAAAGCCCCGTCTCTCGAGATGGGGCTTTTTTGTATGTCATGTAAGATTTGTTAGGTGCGAAGTTAAGTACCTAAAGGCATTGCTCATTGCTAAGGCGCTCCTTTGCGCGGAGTTTTAACAATGATTAATGCCCAAATCACACACTGTTATGTGGGTAAAAGAGTTATGAAATTTGTTGATGAAGCCCCAATTTTTGTACAAGCCGGTAAAGGGGGAAACGGTTGTTGTAGTTTCCGACGTGAAAAGTACATTGCCAAAGGTGGTCCAGATGGTGGTGACGGTGGTGATGGCGGTTCGGTATTTTTGGAAGCTGACGAAAACTTAAATACGCTGGTCGATTATCGCTTTACTAAAAAGTTTACTGCGGCCAGTGGTGAGGGCGGCCGCGGGACGAATTGCACAGGCAGCAAAGCTGACGACCTAATATTGCCGGTGCCTGTGGGTACCTCGGTTATTGACGAGGAAACCGGTGAGGTATTGGGCGACTTAACCTGCGCGGGTGATCGCATGTTAGTCGCAAAAGGCGGTTGGCACGGTTTAGGGAATACTCGCTTTAAATCGAGTGTTAACCGCGCGCCCCGTCAAACCACGCAAGGCACAGAGGGAGAGGCCCGCAGTATTAAACTAGAGCTTAAAGTGCTGGCGGATGCGGGTATGCTAGGGCTGCCTAATGCGGGTAAGTCGACTTTTATTCGCGCTGTTTCTGCTGCTGAGCCTAAGGTGGCTGATTACCCTTTCACAACGTTAGTGCCTTCGTTGGGTGTTGTAAAAATCAACAAATTCCGCAGCTTTGTGGTTGCCGATATCCCTGGGCTTATTGAGGGTGCATCGGATGGTGCTGGTTTAGGTATTCGGTTTTTAAAGCATTTAACGCGTTGCCGCGTGCTTTTGCACCTTGTTGATATTTGCCCAATTGATGGCTCTGATCCTGTGGAAAATGCGCTGAGCATCACCCGAGAGCTTGAGCGCTTTAGCCCAACGCTAGCAATGCGAGAGCGTTGGTTGGTATTAAATAAGGCAGACTTACTGTCGCCAGAAGATATCGAAGAGCGCAAACAAAAAATTATAGAGGCATTGGAGTGGGAAGGCCCTGTACATGTGATTTCTGCTGTTAATCGCCAAGGCACCGAAGTGTTGTGTGGTGAGCTTCTCAACTATCTTGAAGAGGTTTGGGAGATAGAGCGCGCAGATCCTGAAAAAGCAGAAGCTGAGCAAGCCTTGCAAACCCAGATGCAAGCCGAGGCGCGTGAGCACATACAAGCGCTGCGCGAAAAGCATTACGCCGCTCGGCGTGCCGCAAAAGAAGGTGCTGGCGATGATTCTGATGACGACGATTTTGATGTTGAGGTCGTGTACGCAGAATAAGCGTAGGGCCGCAGCCTGCTGTTGCGGCGGCCGAGCTTAAATCTTTTCGGTTTAATATTCGTATATTGTTGCAGGCTGCCGTAAAATTGCAGCTTAAATAGCCTATCAATTTGTTCTAGTGAGCCTTTGCGTGGACCAGCCTTCTTCCTTAGCGATAGCACCATCAACTGAAAATAAGCGCCATTTAGTGAAGGGTAGCCATCGCTGGGTTATTAAAATCGGCAGCGCTTTACTGACTAATGATGGTCGCGGTTTGGATCGTAAAAGCATTGCTGATTGGGGGCGGCAAATCGCTGCACTCATTAAGCGTGGGCACGAAGTGGTTTTGGTTTCTTCTGGTGCTGTCGCGGCCGGTATGACGCGCTTAGGCTGGAAGGAAAGGCCCTCGTCTATCCATGAATTACAGGCGGCAGCGGCCGTTGGGCAAATGGGGCTGATTCAAGCTTACGAAGAAGTCTTTTCCCAGTATTCAATTCCAACAGCGCAGGTGTTGCTTGATCACGATGACTTTTCTAATCGGCAGCGTTATCTCAATGCGCGCACAACACTCAAAACGCTAGTCGGTTTAGGTGTTGTGCCAATCGTTAATGAAAATGATACTGTGGTGACAGACGAAATTCGTTTTGGTGACAACGACACCCTGGGCGCGTTGGTCGCCAATTGCATCGAGGCCGATACCTTGATGATATTAACCGATCAAATGGGGATGTACGATGCCGATCCGCGCAAGCACGCCCTAGCCAAAATTATTGCTGAAACCTCAGCCGATAACGAAAAGCTCGATGCTATGGCTGGCGGCGGCGGCTTGCTGGGCCGCGGCGGTATGATGACTAAAGTAAAGGCCGCTAGGCTTGCGGCCCGCTCTGGTGCTAGCACAGTGATCGTCGGCGGCCGTATTGATGATGCCATTACAAAGGTTGTTGGTGGCGAGCATATTGGTACGTTGTTATATGCTGCCCAGCAGCCTTTGGCAGCGCGAAAAAGTTGGCTAGCCGGCCACTTGCAGACAAAAGGCGAGTTAACGTTGGATGCCGGCGCTGTAAGCGTGCTACGCGAAAAAGGTAGAAGCTTGCTTCCTGTAGGCGTTAAGAGTGTAAATGGTACCTTTACCAAAGGCGAGTTGGTTATATGCCGTGACGAGCAGGGTCTTGAAATTGCCCGCGGTTTGGTGAATTACAGTAGTGAAGAGGCGCGTAAAATTATTGGCTGCAGCAGCCAGGATATTAGCCGCCTGTTAGGTTACAAGGATTTCGATGAGTTGGTGCATCGAGATAATTTGGTTTTAGTTTAATTTCACGATAATAATCTAGCCCACACGTCGCTTTGCGGGTGTGGGCTTTTTTGTTTTGGTGATTCAAACGTATTTTTTTGGGGAAGTTAATATGGCCACGTTTAAAAAACATATACATGCCATGAGTGCATATAAACCGCCGCTTGATGGCCGCGACCCCAAACAGCATTTATTGCTCGATTTTAATGAGCGTACATTGCCGGTATCAAATGATGTTACGCAGGCTATGATTGATTATATCCAAGCGGGCAGGTTGCAAATGTATCCCGCTTATGGCGATATCGATAGCGTGATTGCGCAGTATTGTGGTGTTAAGCCCGAGCAGGTCATGATCACCAATGGCTCTGATCAAGGTATTGATTTAATTATTCGCGCGTCGTGCGTCGCTGGTGACGAGGCTATTATTCCCAGCCCCAGTTTTGCCATGTACCACCAGTGCGCGAAAATAGAAAACCTCAATATTATTGAGCCGCAATATTCTCGCGAAGAAGGTTTTCCGCTGGCAGGGGTATTGGCCGCAATCACGCCTAATACGCGTATTATTTGTATCGCTAACCCGAATAACCCTAGTGGGACAGGTATTGCTCGCGAGGGTATTGAGCAGATCTTAATTGCCGCGCCACATGCCACGGTGATGGTGGATGAGTGTTATTTTGAATATTCTGGTTTGACGGTTTGTGATTGGGTCGAGCGTTATAGCAATTTAGTGATTACGCGTACTTTTTCAAAAACGTGGGGCGTACCATCTTTGCGCTTAGGCTTTGTTATTAGTTGCCAAGAAAATATTCAAGCCTTGTTAAATGTTCGCGGGCCTTACGATATTAATCAGTTGGCGGTTGTTGCTATTCGCGCGGCGTTAGCCAACCCAGAATATACCCATGATTATGTGCAAGAGGTTATGCAGCAAGCCAAGCCGTTGTTTGAAGCTTTTTTGACAGGCTGCAATATCCCATTCTGGCCGAGCCAGGCTAACTATATCTGGTGTTTTCCCGATAACGCTGATGCCATTAATGCGGCACTTGTAGCTGCCGGCATTCTTGTTCGGCCAAAGGCTGATGCGAATGGGCAGGTAGGGCTTAGAGTAACTATTGGTACGCTAGAGCAAACTCAGCGCGCCATAGCGGTGATTCAGACTGCATTGTAATGCGGTGACCGAAGAGAATTTTAATTTGATATAAAAGTGGTAACGATGGAAATTATTATTATCTCGCTGGCTTTGCTGGCTTTGGTGGGCATCGCGTTCGAAGAAGTGATTCACCTTAATAAAGCCAAAAGTACGTTGTTTTTGGGGTGCTTAAGCTGGTGTGTGCTGTTTGTTTTTGCCTCAAAGCACGGCGATACGCAGCATATGAAGCACATGCTCGACGAAAACTTATTAGATATTGCATCATTGTGGTTATTTTTGATGGCTACTATGACTTTCGTGGCTTACTTGAATGCGCGGGGGCTGGTCGGAGATGTGGTCAGTCGAATATTACCTGGGGAAATGAGCCTTAGGCGCTTAACCCTTTTGCTCGCTGTTTTTTCCGTTGTGCTGTCTATGCTGTGTGACAATATCACGGCTACGCTCGTTGCCTTGGGTGTTGTGCAAGCTTTTAAACTAGAGGTTAAAGAGCGCATCAAATTGTGTGTGTTAGTCGTTTTTGCGGTGAACTCTGGCGGTGTTATTTTAATTACCGGTGATGTAACGACATTAATGATTTTTAGCGCTGGCCACGTGACTATTCGTGAGTTATTGGCGTTGTTTATTCCCACGTTAATTGGCGTTGCAACTTTGGCTTTCTTGATGACGCTAGGGCGTTCCCGGGTGGTTACCGCTGAGGTGAATACTCACAAAATTGAAGCGCTCGATGTCGTTATCGCACTACTATTCTTTTCGACAATTGTATGCACTATGGCTTTCAATATATTCTTCGGTATGCCGCCGGTGTTGACCTTTTTGATGGGCCTATCTGTCATGTTTTTGATTGGTGGCGTGGTGAATAAATATCATCAGGAAGTACATTTACTGGAGTATGTAAGACAGATTCAATTTGATACATTGATGTTTTTCTTGGGCATATTGTTAATCGTTGGCGCGTTAAAAGAAATAGGTGTTTTGGTTTGGGTGACCGATTTTTACTTTGCGGTAGATCCGAATATATCCAGTTTTGCGATGGGCGTTTTGTCTTCGTTTTTGGATAACGTCCCGCTTACGGCCGCGTTATTAAAAGCTGAGCCTGCGCTATCAGACCCGCAGTGGTTAGCCTTGACGTATGCAGTGGGAGTGGGTGGCTCGCTGTTGGTTATTGGGTCGGCGGCGGGGATTGTTGCTATGAGTAAAATGCGCGAGCTAACGTTTATGCAATATGCGCGTTTTATGCCCCAGTTGCTAGCGGCCTATACGGCAGGCTATGGCGCAACGCTGCTGCTAGCTCGATAACGTTGAGTTGCCTGCCTTAACGGGTAGGCGTTTTTATTGATAAGGTTAAAAGGGATTGTAAAAGCATGACTCTTCCAGCAACGCTTTCTTCTGTATCACCTACTACGCCACGCAATATATTAGCGCTTGTATGCATTTTGTTGTCTTTGGCTATGTTGTACCCTGGTTTGACGCAGCCAATGATGAATTTAACTATTGAGGCGACTTTGCCATTGCTGGGCAAAATGGAGTTTTACAACAAGACGCAAAGTATTATGGAATCAATTACCTCTTTACTGGAAAGTGGTAACCGCTTGGTGGCTATTTTAATACTGTTATTTAGCGTGGTAGTGCCGATCCTTAAAGCCATTTTTTTGCTGTTGGCCTTGGCACTGCCTATTGCTGGCGTACGCTATTACTTGCATCAGATCGTTTTGTTGATTGGTAAGTGGTCTATGGCTGATGTATTTGTCGTGGGGGTGTTTATGGCTTACCTTGCGGGCAGTGCGCACCCTAGTGCCCATGCTACGTTGCATGATGGTTTTTATTATTTTACAGCTTATTGCGTATTTTCAATTTTAGGTGGGCAGCTATTGAAGGTGGTGGACTAGCCTTTAATAATCAAGTTCAAACTCTTGGGCCTGCGCATGCTTAATGTTGGCTAATACATCTTCTAAGGTGTTGTTAAGCGATACCCTGCTACAAGGTTTTATTCCACCATTGATGAGTTGTTTTTTGAGTGCGAGATAATCGATCTCCAGCACTTTTTGTCCCTGCCGTGAAATAAAAATATAGCGGCCAATTTGTTTGATGATTGCGGCGAGCTTACAGCGAATTTGCCGGCCATCGCGCTCATAGTCAAACCAGTTTCCTTCTTTCAGTATTACTGCATATTGGGCATCGATAGCGGGCGCTTGGGCGCGTCGGCTAATCAGTGTGTTGCGGAACCCGGCTGCGCGAAGCTGCTTTTCAATGCTTTGCGCTAGAGGTAATGGCAGTGCATTAATTGATTCGTAATGGGTTAGCTCAATAAACTGTTCGATAGCTTGCTCCCAGGCCTTGGAGCGAGTGCCATGGCGATTACCTACGCTCTCAAGTGTTTTCTGCCATTCGTGTTGGAGTTTTGCAGCAAGAGAATTTTGTTTGTCGGCATCTAGCAGCAAGGTTTTGACCATGTGGCAGGCTTGCTCTTGAATACTGGAATAGGCGTTGTTTTTATTTTTGCTAGTTGCGGTGTTGTGATCTTCTTTGTTGATAACCTTGGTATTGTTAATAAGCACCAAAGGGGCTTTAGTTGGGGCTGTTACTTGCTTGGGCTTAGGCTCAGTTTCTGGGGTTGGGGTATCTGGGGTTGGAGTAACAGTATTGGTTTGAGGCTTTTTACATTGCGCGGCAATAGGTGCGAGCTTTAGCAGTGTATCGTTGATGTTGATGGAGCCCTCCATCGCGCAATCAATAAAATGTTTTAGTGTGATTTCGGCCTGCGTGGCCAGCTTGTAGCTTTGGGGCGAATTATATGCGTGACAGTGTTGGGCGATGTTTTTAACGGTTAGAAGCAATTGTTTAAGTGGGTGCTTGGTGTCCGAGGTTACAAGGGCTTCGGGCATCGCTAGCGAGTAGTTAATAATGGGAATTGCAATTCTTTTACCTAGCGAGTGAAACCTTGCATCGACTTTACCTAGACTAAGCTCTACTTCAATAAAGGTTTTAATGTATTGGATGGCTTCTTCTGCGTCGAGGATGGAGGGTGCGGGTGTTGGTGGAGTAATTTCTATGTCGCTGTCTAAGCAAACTGTTGGTTTGGGGAGCTCGCGGCGCGTGAGTGAGTCTGAACTCATCGAAAAATAACAACCGCAAAAGCGGTTAAGCTGTGAGTAAAATCCCTCTGCAGAAGCGTTGAACTGCTTTTCGATTGTATCTATAAATAGCTGAGTGTCAGTCTCGCTATTTATGGTAAATGTCTTGTCGAGCGCATCGATAATACGGTGTTGTGCAAGTGGGTTGGTGCTGGGGGTTAGCCCGCTATCGGTCGATAAATTAATGTATTGCGTGAATTGAGCCACAAGGCTCACGGTATTAATGTTTTCGGTCGTACGTGTTGTAGCATCTGATATTTGGGTGAGCGGTGCAGTAAGGCAGCGTTGAAGCCATTCCATAAATTGATTTAAGCTGTTGCGTACTTCGCAGTCGCTAGGGAAGGGCGTGCTCGGGCCTTCGCGCTGGCACTGCTCAATAAGTGACGGAAAAAACACTTGGCAGTAGTCCAATATGTCTGGAAGAAGTACGCTTTTGTAGATGCTCTGAGATGTCATCGACGGGCTTGCTCGTGGAAATGATAGTATGCGGCTGTCGCCTACCATGTTAACCAGCGAGTGCAATACATTGCTACACTTTTTTGTGTATTCGGTGAGATATTCATTATAGTTTGCCAATTGAACGACACAGGGGTATTCAATTGGCGCAGCATGCTGCTAGCTGGCGTTAAAGTTGGTCGGTATCGATGTCGTAATCGATGATGACAGGCCTATGGCTAGAAAACGCTTTGGTTTTGTAGGTCGTTGCGTATTCCACTTTGTGCCGAAGTGCGGCGCTGGCGACTTGAAAGTCTGTTCTCCAGCCATCGCCATCATCATGCTGGTTTGATGGCCACCAAGTGTATTCATCGGGATCGCTATTGGCCAAGCGAAATGCGTCGCAATAGCCCACCTGTTTGAAAAGCTGCTGTAACCATAGCTTTTCGTGAGGCAGGAAACCGGCATCGTGTGTATGCGCTTGGGCTTTCTGTACGTCTTTTTCGGTGTGCGCCATGGCCCAATTACCACAAAAAATAAAGTGCCTGCGCTTGCGAGTGATTTTGTGTAGCAGTGCTTGCAAATCGTCAAAGAATTGAATTTTTTCTTCGAGTGATTCTGTTGCGCTCATGGCGGCAGGAGCAAGCAGCGAGCCTATGCTGTGTTGCTCAAAGTCAATTTGCAGGTAGCGCCCTTCCATATCAACACCGCTGCTAAAGCCAAGGCCAAAAATGAGGGCCTTAGGTTGGTGGCGGGTGTAAATGGCAACGCCATTGTAATGTTCGATACCGGAATCAAAAAAGTAAGAGAAGTAGCCGCTGGGGTGAAAAATCTCGTTGTCGAGCTCTGGTTCAAGCGCGCGTAAATCCTGCAGGCAGATAACATCCGCATCTTGTTCGGCAATCCACTCGTACAATCCGCGTTGGGCTGCTTGATGTATTCCGTCAACACTCAGAGAGATGATTCGCATTCGGGCCCCTTGTGTGAGTGCGATTGTTATTGGTTGAGCGACTAGGTTGTCGTTATAGGCTGAGTGGTATTGCTCGCCGATCTCGTATTCATTATAGATGGCCGTTTCGTGAATGGCCTAGCAGCGCATTCTACCAAGAGTTGCCGGAGTATGCGTTGTGTTATTGGGGTAAATAGACCCTTTGGGCTCGGAAAATACATTTTTGCGAGCCGGACTCAGCGTGGGTTCAGGAAAAACGTTAGAATATAGCGTTTACCAAGACCATTTAGAGGAGGCGTCCGCAGTATGGAGTCTTACCAGCAACAATTTATTGAATTGGCACTTGAAAGCCAAGCATTGAAGTTCGGCGAGTTCACATTGAAGTCTGGCCGCGTGAGCCCTTATTTTTTCAATGCCGGTCAGTTTCAAACGGGTCTTGCTCTTGCGAAGCTAGGGCGTTTTTATGCGCAAGCGCTTGTCGAGTCGGGCGTGCCTTTTGATATGATATTTGGCCCAGCTTACAAAGGGATTCCCTTAGCTGTAGCGGCGGCGGCGGCATTGGCGGATGATTATCAGCGCGATTTGCCTTTTGCCTATAATCGTAAAGAAGCCAAGACGCACGGTGAGGGCGGTTCACTTGTTGGTGCGCCTTTGGCTGGACGCGTGGCTATTGTTGATGACGTGATTACCGCTGGTACCGCGGTGCGCGAAGTTCTCACGCTGATTGATGCTGCCAATGCGACGCCTGCCGCGTTAGTTATTGGCTTGAACCGCCAAGAGCGGGGGCAGGGTGAGCTTTCGGCTATTGCCGAGTTAGAGCAACAAACGCCGGTTAAGGTTGTCAGCTTAATCAAGCTCGACGATATTATGAGTTACTTAAAAGATCGCTCTCAGGCCTACCCTGGTGTTTATGAGAAAATTCTGGCCTACCGCCAACAATATGGTGTAGATGCATGAATATCATGAAATTCGGTATTGGTCTTTCGGTGCTAGTACTGAGCTGTTACATGAGCAGCGTTTTTGCTCAGGCTCAGTATTACCGCTATGTTAATGAGGATGGCGTTAAGGTGATGGGCCACTCTATTCCTCCTCAATACGTAAAAAATGGTTACGAGATTGTTTCTACCCAAGGCCGAGTGCTTGAGGTTGTGGAGCCAGCGCCAGATCCTGAATTTGTAGAACAGGAGCGTGCTAAAGCAGAATTAAAAGCAGAATACGATTTGCTGGCCCGGCGTTACAGCACTGTTCGCGATATCGAGGCGGCCAAGCAGCGCAAGCTGGTGCATGTCGATGCCAGTATTTTGCTGGTCGATAATAGCATCGAGAATATTCAAGAGGAAATCGACGATATTACCACGCGTGCAGCAGGCTTTGAGCGTGCGGGCAAAGAGGTGCCTAGCAATATCTTAGATACTTTGGCTGCGCTGAATGAAAAAATGGCTGCCACCCAGGCCATTCGCTCGCAGCGTATAGAAGAAAAGTCGATTATTGAAGAGCGGTTTGCAAAGGAGCTACAGCTGTTTACCCTAGGTGTGGCCAGCTTCTCAGAGGGTGCAACCGGTGAGGCTGATGCTAGCGCTAAAGAGTCGGCTGGCGCGCAAACGGCTAACTAGCGCGCTACCACTGCCCCTAGCTCAGCGGTTATGTGTTAGCCGTATTCACTAAGCCGCTTTGCAAACAGTGCCAAGCGCTCGACCAGTTGTCGCTGGGCCGAGACTTGAACTGGCTACGGACAAACGCGGCAATCCTACCCTCTGCACACGCTTGTGCTAACGCAACGCTTTCATTCACAGATAGGGTCAGTCTAAGCCCGTCTTCGAGTTCGCTTTTGCGTAGAATTTGGCGCATTTCGGTGCTTAGTCGATCAAAGAACTGCCGAATGCGAGCATGCAAGCGATCTCGCTCGCCACTGATGGCATCTCCTGTTAGCAGGCGAGTAATCCCAGGGTTGCGTTCACAAAAAACTAAATAGACCAGCGTAATGCGTTCGATTTTATCAACAGCGCTCATGGCATCGCCTGCAATGGTGCTGGCGCGACTAAGGACGGCATCTTCGGCGAACTCAATAAGCCCTTCAAGCATTTTAGTTTTGCTGGGGAAGTGCCGATAAAGGGCGGCTTCCGATACGCCCACACTCTTGGCCAGCGCCGCAATGCTAATGCGATCGCCTGGATTATCTTCCAGCATAAACGCTAAGGTTTCTAAAATCTGTTGCTTGCGGTTCTTTTTGGGTTCGTTGGTGGCGGTCATGCGTTATTGGCTCACAGGCTTTTATTGGTAATCAGTGTGCCAACTCCGGCATCGGTAAATATTTCCAAAAGTACGGCATGTGGAACTCGGCCGTCCACGATGTGTGCGCTTGCTACGCCGGATTTTACGGCATCTAAGGCGCACTGAATCTTAGGCAGCATGCCGCCGTATATTGTGCCGTCTTTAATTAACGCATCTACCCGCTCGGTGCTTAGGCCGGTAAGTACTTCACCCTGTTTATCTTGTAGGCCGCCAACATTTGTGAGTAACATTAGTTTTTCTGCCTGCATCACTTCGGCAATTTTTCCTGCTACTAGGTCGGCATTGATATTGTAGGAGGCGCCGTCTTTACCGACGCCTATCGGGGCTATTACAGGGATGAAGTCGCCTTGCACGAGCAAGTCGATAACGCTGCGGTCAATGCTGGCCACCTCGCCCACATGGCCGATATCAATAATCTCGGGGGCTTTCATTTCGGGCGTTTGATGGCTGACTTCCATTTTGCGAGCGCGAATTAACCGGCCATCTTTACCGGTAACGCCGATGGCGTGGCCGCCGTTATTGTTAATAAGATTAACAATCTGCTTATTTACTGAGCCGCCAAGCACCATCTCTACGACGTCCATAGTGGCGCTGTCGGTAACGCGCATGCCATCAACAAAGCGCGATTCTATATTCAGCTTTTTGAGGAGGTCACCGATTTGCGGGCCGCCGCCGTGTACAACGATGGGGTTCATGCCGACCAGTTTCATTAATACCACATCGCGAGCAAAGCTGTTTTGAAGCGTTTCGTCGATCATGGCATTACCGCCAAACTTCACAACAATCGTTTTATCCGTAAAGCGCTGAATATAAGGCAGGGCTTCGGTGAGCACTTTCGCGATTGCATTGGCATCACTGGTGGACATGTTGTTACCTCTTTTCTTATGCGCGCGCATTAGGCGCCTAGACAAAAAACAATAGGGTAAAGCGTTACCACTTGGGCGTTAGGGTCGTGTCGATTTTTCTGAGCTCACGGGTGAGTAGCGCTTTAATATCATGCAGCTCTGAATCACTTTGCGCTTCGGCGCGCAAGGTTAAGTTGGCCGATGTATTCGAGGCCCGCACGATACCCCAACCGTAAGGGAAGTCAATCCGAATGCCGTCTAAGGTGGTGATCTTGGCCTCTTTGAAATCGCCGGTTTCGATCAGTGTTTTCACCACCTCAAATTTCTGCGTTTCGTTGGCGCTAACAAGGATTTCGTTGGTGTGAGGCAGCTCGGGGAACTCTTCGAAAATGTTGTCGAGCGTATCGCCGGCAAGGCTGAGTATTTCGGCAAGGCGAGCAGCGACATACATGCCGTCGTCGAAGCCAAACCAGCGCTCTTTAATGAATATGTGGCCCGAATACTCGCCGCCTAAAAGCGCGCCGGTTTCAGTAATTTTGGCTTTCATTGGCGCGTGGCCGGTTTTCCACATAATGGGGCGGCCGCCAAACTGAGTAACGACGCGATTAATGCTGCGGGTGCACTTCACATCGTAAATTACATCGGCGCCTGGGTTGCGGGCCAGAATATCTTTGGCAAAAAGCATCAGTAGGCGGTCGGGCCAAATGATTTGGCCACTATTCGTGACAACCACTAAGCGGTCGCCATCGCCGTCGAAGGCAACGCCAAAATCGGCGCCAATTTCGGTGACTTTATCAATAAGCTGTTGAAGATTTTCGGGTTTGGTTGGGTCTGGACCGTGATTGGGGAAGGTGCCGTCGAGGTCGCAGTTAATGCAGGTGGTTTCGCAGCCGAGTTCTTCGAACAGCTTGGGGGCAACTTTGCCGGTTACGCCGTTGCCAGCATCAATAACCACTGAAACATCACCGGCTAATGCGACATCAGCAAAAATCGTATCAACATAATCAGCTGTTACATCATGCCGTTTTTCTTCGCCTTCGCCTGAGTAAAAGCGGTTTTTCTCGATGCGTTGGCGGATCGCTTGAATATCTTCTTCTGTGCGCGCGCGGCCCTGCATGATGCATTTAAAGCCGTTAAATTCTGGCCCGTTATGGCTTGCAGTGACCATTACGCCAGACTTGCAGCCCTCGAGAGTTTCGGTGGCAAAGTAAACGACGGGGGTTGGTACGGTGCCTATGTTAATCACGTTACAGCCAGTGCTAAGAATGCCTCGCACTAAATATTCCGTCAAAATCGGGCTGTGTGTACGCGCGTCGCGGCCTACGATTAATGCCTCTTCGCCCAGATCTAGCGCTTCGCTACCCAGCGCTTGGCCTATTAATTGTGCGATGTCATTGGTGATGTCTGTCTCTACAACGCCGCGAATATCGTAGGCTCTAAAAATGTGGGCCGGTACGTTATTTTGTGGCGCAGATTCTTCTTCGGGCTCAATATCGTCGGGTAGAGAATCTTCATTTTGAGCCTCGTCAAAGCCCAGTAAGTCATCGTCTTCTTCAATATTAATATCGAGGATATCGGCATTGAGGTTGGAGTATTCAGCTTCGCTGGTGGCGAACTCTTGGCCCACTTGCCCCATGCGCTGGTAGGTCTTGGCAATTGCCTGGCGCCGGCGCTCGCCCTGGCTACCAATAAATAAACCAAGAGCTGTCGCAACAGTTAAACCGAGCAGCCATGTAATGCTGGCGCCAATGGCAAAAATTAACCAATTGGTTTGCGTTGACTGCACGACTTTCATTGATGGTGTGTACTCGATAAGCCAAGGTGTACCTGTAATCTTTTCGCTCACAACGGCTTTTCCGCTGCCTTGGCCTGTGCTGTGGAGCTTGTGTTGCCCGTTATTATAGTTCTGGATGAAGGTCAGTTTGCCCTCTTGGCTTAGACCTTCTGCCATGGCTTTGAAGGTGCTATCGAGGGTTGTCGTAATTAATAGCGTGCCAACAACGGCCTTGCTTGGGTCTGTTGGAATCGGTATAGCAAAGTTTAAGCGCCATCCTTGCTTGAGCTTAACGGCTTCGGGTTCTACGGATATGCGCTCTTCGATTTGTTGAATCATCTCCAATTCAGAAAAGCGAAGAGGAAGCTCGGCGTCCAGATTGAGTTTTGCTTTGCCTCTGGGTATTAAGCGCACGCCCTCGGCTTGAGGGAAGTTATTTTTAATGCTTTGGAGAATACTGCGCAGTTGTAACTGATCCTCTGCTGCTAGGGCAGCAGCAAGCTGTGGGCTTTGACCAAAAAACGCGACCTTTTTATTAAGGCTAAGAAGATGAGCATTTACATTGGAGACGGCTTTGTCGAGGTTTTGTTGGGTGAATTCGCTTAGCTGGTGTTTTTGCTCGGCGACAACAAGGCTAGACCACAAATGGTACGTGATGCCGCCGCACACAATAAACGCCACAGCAAGGCAACCGCTCAGCCATGCTTTAACAGGGGAGCTTTTGACAAAGTTACTCAGCATAGAGGCCGCTTTTGTTTTATTCGCTTTCATGTTTTTTACAGGCTCGTGGAAATTAAGGGCTCGTTTTGCGATGCTTTGGCAATCACTTTAAGTAGCTGCTCGGCAATTTTGTCTTTGGTGTCTACAGCTAAAGTAATACTGGATACTTCGGTGCTTTGCGCTTTTTGGCTCAGTACAGTAACGGCGTTGCTGTCGCTATTAAAGCCAATGTTTTTATCGGATACATCATTAGCAATAATCATATCTAACTTTTTGCGCTGCAGCTTTTGCGTTGCATAGCCAATGAGATCGCGTGTTTCTGCCGCAAAGCCTACTAGCCAAGGCCTGGGGGTAAGTTTGGCGACATCGGCGATGATGTCTGGGTTTTTGGTTAGCGCGATATGCATGTGTTGTTCTGTCCCTTTTTTTATTTTTTGTGCAGCATATTGGCTTGGGCGAAAGTCTGCCACCGCAGCGGCGCCAATAAAAATATCGGCGTCCTTGGCGGCCTCTAAGCTTGCGGCATGCATCTCTAGTGCGCTGATTACGTGTGTAACGGTTGCACCTGCTGGCGGGAGCAATTGTGTAGGCCCGCTAATTAGGGTGACCTGCGCGCCAGCGTTGAGGGCAGCTTGCGCTAAAGCATAGCCCATTTTGCCTGAGCTCTCGTTACTAAGGTAGCGCACCGGGTCGATGGCTTCACGTGTTGGACCAGCAGTGATTACGATCCGTTTGCCATGCAGTGCTTTGGGTTGGGTTTGCGGTAATTGTTCTTGCTCAGTAATTAACTCAATGGCGTGCTGGGTAATTTCGTTGGGCTCTAGCATTCGTCCTACGCCTGTATCGCCGCACGCTTGCTCGCCTTCACCCGGCCCCCAGATAACAAAGTGTGGGTAAAGTGCAATTTTGGCGACATTGGCTTGCGTGACTAGATTGCTCCACATGGCTTGATTCATGGCTGGTGCAAGTGCAATAGGCGCTTTGGTGGCCAAGCACACGGTTGTGAGTAAGTCGTTGGCGAAGCCGTGGGCGAGCCTAGCGATGCAGTCGGCGGTGGCGGGAGCAATTAAGATTAGGTCTGCCCAACGAGCTAATTCGATATGTCCCATACCAGCTTCGGCGGTAGTATCGAGTAAGTGAGTGCGTACCGGGTTGCCAGAGACTGCTTGTAGAGTCATTGGGGTGACAAAAGCCTCGGCGGCAGGTGTCATTACGACTTGAATATTGGCGCCTTGCTTCTTGAGTAGGCGTGTTAGTTCTGCGCACTTATACGCTGCAATACCGCCTGTAATACCTAATAGAATATTTTTATTGTGGAGATTGCTCATGTGCGCATTGGTGCCCCTGTCAATGGGCAGCTAAGATAACAAATATAGGCGCTTTTCACCAAAGAAGTTGCCATGCTGGCGCGCGTTGGCAGCAAAAGCGCCTAAAACGACGTTAATAAAGTTGAAAAGGATGTTAACTATGGCAATTACAGACTGGCCAGTGGGCGAGCGGCCTAGAGAAAAGCTACTGCAGCGTGGAGCATCGGCCTTAAGTGATGCTGAGTTACTGGCGATTTTCCTGCGAACAGGTGTGGCGGGTAAAAGCGCAGTTGATTTGTCGCGTGAGCTTTTGCAACACTTTGGTAGCTTGCGAGCATTGCTATCGGCCTCGCAAAAAGAGTTTTGTGGTGCTTTGGGCTTAGGGCAAGCTAAGTACTGCCAATTGCAGGCGGTGTTAGAAATGGCGTCGCGGCATACGGTTGAGGCGTTGTCGCAGCAAAGCGTATTGGATAGCGCCGCTTTGGTGAAGCGTTTGGCCAAGTCGCGGTTATCGGGTTTGGAGCACGAAGTCTTTGCGGCATTCTTTTTGGATGCTCAGCATCAATTACTCAATTTTGAAACCCTGTTTCGCGGCACCCTTGATGCGGCGAGTGTTCACCCGCGAGAGCTCGTCAAGCGTGCGTTAGCGCTTAACGCCGGTGCCGTTATTCTTGCACATAATCACCCTTCTGGTATTGCAGCGCCAAGCGCATCGGATCGGGAGATTACTCGCGTTTTATCTGAGGCTTTAGGGTTGCTCGATATACGTGTGCTGGATCATATAATTGTTGGCAGCGCAGAGCCGTTTTCGTTTTGTGAACATGGCATGATTTAGTACATTGGCGGGAGAAAAAGTTTGCTTGAGAGGCTCTCTTCTGGTATAAAACGCGCCTCTTTTCGGCCAGCCCATGGGTTTGCTTGTTTTTTGTTCAGGCTTCGCCGCAATTTGTGGTGTGTGCGTGGCATATAAAGCGCACGCGGTGAACGAAACTGGAGTTTAGTTATTACTGGCATTGTTGGCAGTGGTAATTAAAGAGCCAAAGTATTCTACAGCGCAAGCACAAGAGTACGTCCGACATTTGTGGCTTCCTTTATGGTGTTATATAGCATAAGGGTGGTCTAAAACGATATTTACGATTTAACGATCTTTACGATTCAAGAGGCAGAGCAATGTCTAAGGTATGTCAAGTTACGGGTAAGCGCCCAGTAACCGGTAACAACGTTTCTCACGCAAAAAACCACACTAAGCGTCGTTTTTTGCCTAATTTGCACTCTCACCGTTTTTGGGTTGAGTCTGAAAAGCGTTTTGTGAAATTGCGCCTTACCTCAAAAGGTATGCGCATTATTGATAAAAAAGGCATCGACCAAGTTTTGGTTGATCTTCGCGCTCGCGGCGAAAAAGTTTAATAACGGCATTTCTTGCTCGAATACAGCTAAGAGGAATCTATCATGCGTGACAAAATCCGTTTGAATTCAAGTGCCGGTACCGGACACTTTTACACAACTACTAAAAACAAGCGCACTATGCCTGAGAAAATGGAGATCAAAAAATTTGATCCTGTTGTTCGCAAGCATGTGATGTACAAAGAAGGCAAAATTAAGTAGGTCATTTTTTGACGTGCTTTGCCTTTAAAACCCAGCCTAGTGCTGGGTTTTTTTCGTTATGGCGTTAATTAATGGGTGTGAGTTGAGCGAGAATCTATGCCAGAGCTGCCAGAAGTAGAGACAACCTGCCGAGGAATTCGCCCGCATGTAAAGGGGCGCGTGGTAACCGATGTTGTGGTGCGTAATGGTCGCTTGCGTTGGCCTGTTGATACCCAATTGGCGAGCATTATCAGCGGTAGCACCCTGCGCGAGGTATCGCGGCGGGCAAAGTATGTGATGTTAACCTTCGATGCGGGCGTGTTATTGGTTCATTTGGGTATGTCGGGTAGCTTGCGCGTTATAGAGCCTGGCGCCGCTATTGGTAAGCACGATCATATAGATGTGGTTTTTGGTCGCGCTTTGGCGCTGCGCTTTAATGACCCTCGACGTTTTGGCGCTTTTGTATGGCATGGAGATGCTGCAACAATTGATGCGCACGCCTTGTTGGCGCACTTGGGTCCAGAGCCGCTATCGGAAGATTTCTCGGGGGATTACCTTTACACCCAAGCGCGCAATAAAAAAACGCCGCTAAAGAGCTTTATTATGGATGCCAAGGTGGTTGTAGGCGTAGGTAACATTTATGCGAACGAAGCGCTATTTGCTGCAGGTTTGCACCCGCTTAAAGATGCCGGCAAGCTAACTCGGCCTAAAGCGGCACGCTTGGTCGCCGAGATTAAAACAGTATTGGCTCATGCTATTGAGCGCGGAGGCACAACATTGCGCGACTTTGTTGGCGGCGACGGCAAGCCCGGTTACTTCGCACAAGAATTAAACGTCTACGGCCACGGCGGTAAACCTTGCCCGCGCTGCGCCAAGGCGCTAACCGAAAAACGCCTGCAGAATCGTACAACGGTTTATTGCAGCAACTGCCAGAAGTAAACACCTGTGCTAGACTGCGCCGCCTTATTGTGAACGAAAATATTAACCAAGTGCGGAGCAGTTATGTCTGATTATTCAACAGTAGAAAAGAAAGTAAGTTACGGCATTGGCCGTCAGCTAGGCGACCAGTTATTGGCCAACCCTTTTGATGGTATGGATATCGCCTCTGTATCTGCCGGTTTAAAAGATGCCTTTGAAGGCAGCGAATTCGCTGTTGCCCGTGAAGATCTCGATGTCGCGTTTAAAGAAATCAGCGCTCGCATTCAAGCTCAGCGCGCAGAGCAATCCAAAGAACTTGCCGCAGAAGGCGAAGCCTTTTTGGCCGAGAACGCCAATAAAGAAGGCGTTACAGTGCTTGAGTCGGGTCTTCAGTATGAAGTTATCACAGAAGGCTCTGGCGCTAAGCCGTCTAAAACATCTACTGTGCGCACGCATTACCACGGTACCTTGACTAACGGTTCGGTATTCGACAGCTCAGTGGAGCGTGGCGAGCCAGCAGAATTTCGTGTAGACGGCGTTATTGCCGGTTGGACCGAGGCTTTGCAATTGATGCCTACTGGCTCAAAGTGGCGCTTATTTATACCGCATAACCTTGCTTATGGTGAGCGTGGTGCTGGCGGCGCTATTGGTCCTTACTCGGCGCTTGTGTTTGAAGTTGAACTTATTGATATCGTGGCATAACGGATTATGTGGTTTAAAAACCTGCGTTTGTACCGTTTAACAGAAGCTTTTAAAACTTCACCAGAAGATCTTAATGAGCACTTAAGCGGACATGTTTTTAACCCGTGCGGCAAGCTGGATCTCAAGCGGCAGGGCTTCGTGCCCCCGCTTGGGCGCCACTCAGACTTACTTGTGCACGCGATTCCCGGCTACATTATGGTGGCTTTAAAGCGCCAAGAAAAAATATTACCAGGCGGTGTTATTCGCGAAGCGCTCGAAGAAAAAGTGCAGCTTATTAGCGACCAAGAAGGTCGCAGGGTTAGCCGCAAAGAGCGTGATGGCTTGAAAGACGAGTTGGTCTTTGAGCTATTGCCAAAAGCCTTTGTGAAGAACTCGGTCGATTTTGCTTACATCGCACCGCAGCAAGGTTATATTGTTGTTAATGCTGGCTCTGCCGGGCGCGCGGAAGAATTGCTTTCGGCTCTGCGTGAGGCGCTAGGCTCCTTGCCTTGTATACCTGTATCGACAAAAACGCCTGTACCACAAGTGCTTACGCGTTGGCTGTTGGAAAACCCCGAAAGTGGTTTTGAGTTAGGCGAAGAGTGCGAGCTTAAAGCGGCAAAAGACGAGCGCGTCGTACGCTGTAAAAAGCAAGACTTAACGGCAGACGAAGTGCTAAGTCATATTCATACCGGCATGGTTGTGAATAAGCTGGCTTTTAACTGGAAGGATATTGTTACTGGCGTTATCGAAGATGACCTCGCCATCAAGCGCTTGCGCTTTGGTGATGAAATTAAAGATAAAGCCGCAGATTCCCACCCAGAAACCGCCGCCGAAGAGTTCGATACCGAATTTGCAGTCATGACGCTTGAAATGAAAAGCTTTATTGAAGCCTTGGCGCAAGCCTTTGGTTTTAACGAGTCGTAATTATGTTTAAGCCCCTCTTTTCTTATTGTACTGCGGTGGCGCTAGCCGTGCCGATTATGGTGAGTGCGAGCGAGCCTGTAGCGGTTAAAGTGCCGGCTAAGGCCGCCGCTGTTCAAAAAGCGCGGGCAACTTTAGCGCCAGAGGATACCGCGGCTGCCCGCTTGCTGGGTTTAGTTCTGGATACTTACGTGCCTAAAACGTTGCACGAAGAAAAGGGGGTGCCTTGGCTTGGCGGCAAGCGCTCTATTAAAATTTCTAAGGTTGGGCAGGCAAAATTAACCAGTGATGAGCAAACCATTACGGTGTCCTTCCCGTTGAGGGCTGTGTTGGCCGGTAATGTCGATACCAACATTGTATTGCTGCAAATTAAGGCGGCGTGCCGAGCCGAGTTTACAGCGCCAGCAGCGATAAAATTGGCGGTGGACTTTACCAAAAAGCCTTTGCAGGTGGGCACTGTTATTGATGTTGTGGTGCCGCCGGTAACGGCAGACTGTGACGGTTATCAACTACCGGTGCAGCCGCTGTTACAAGCTGTTATCGAACAGCAAAAGCCCAAATGGCAAACAGATATACAACAACAAATTGCCGATGGCCTTATGGTGCTCGGTATATAAGGTGCATTTAAGCGCCGTAACATTAGCTAAATCTCTTTTGAGGGGGAATCGCGATGCAAAACCTTCAGCGTTACACAACGAATATTCGTAACCACTATTTGAATATTTATTTGGATGCTATTGCATCGTTTAAAAGCACGCATGCGCAAGCCGATGTTGAGGCGCTTGCCAGTGTTAATGGGGTGGAAGGGCAGCCAGAAATTTTTCGCTGGCGGCGTTTTGATTTAGTGGATCAAGCAACTCAGCCACCACAAATTGCTAACTTTCGACCGGATACACATGTTTCCTTTGAGCCGCAAAGTATAACCTGGCAAAAGAAAATGAAAGTGCGCTTAGAGCCGATGGCGTGGAACGATGTTGAGTTTGAATGTTCTGGCTTGAATATGCATAAGTCGCAGCTAGAGCATTGGGCTATTCGTTGGTTGGACCCGCAAAATAAACGCGAAGTGGACAACCACGGCATAGGTGGGCGAATTCATAGCGTGTCTTTTCCGCAGAAAAAAGTAAACCGCCAAGTCTTCTTTGTGGACTTTGGCTCTGCACCGATTCAAGCGTTTCAAGAATTGCTACAAGTACTGATGCTGGCAGAAACGAAAAAAGTGCGCATTCGCACCGCACGTTTACGCGCTAGCGAAGCTGAAGAAGAACAAGCTTCGACCTCTTAAAATAGCTCAATATCTTGTGTGGCCTCGGCAGGCGCAGCATTTGCCGAGGCCAAATTCTCCTCAATAATTCGCGTTTGTTCGGCGCTTAATATCTGCAGCAGTTTTACCATTGTATTCAGTGCATGCTCGACGGAGTCCACACTGTTGGCTTCTTCGTGTAAACGGTTGGCTGCAATATCAATTTGTTTAAGTACGTAATCTTCTTGGTCGCCTTCTAGCCCCATTTTGTGGAGCTGTGTGCTTAGCTCTGTGGTGAGGTTTAGCATAATGGCGCGCACATTGTTTTGATTGGTCGTTACTGTTGCCGACACTTGCTTTAGCAGTTTTTCTAAGCCGCTTGCGCTGCGGGATAAATGCTCGCTTTGGGTTTTAAGGGCGTTTTCAGCGTCGAGTATTCTGACCTTTGCATCGCAAGCCCCCAGTACAAAAGGGAGGGTGTCTTTAATTCGGCCGTAGCGGGTGCGATCCTCCAGCGGCATGTTTTTAATTAACAGTGCAACTTGCGGATAGTTGATTAAAGTACGGCAGCCGAAATCAACAAAGCGTTGCTCGCTGTGCATCATGTGCAGTAAATCTTCTTCTATTGGGCTAATCGGGCGCTGTTGATCGCCGTAAAAGCGCTGACCGTCGCAGCAGGTAAACATTGCAGCGCAGTTTAAGCCTAAGTCGGTCACCACGCTGGTTAGCGCTTGTGCTAGCTCGTCGTAATTGCGAACGTTATAAGATTGCTCTACGAAACGTACAGCCTTGCCTAATTCGAAGCTAGTACTCATCGCTTCCATGGCGGTTTTTTCTGCTTGTTCGGCAGATCGAACGAGGGTTGCCCTTTTTAGGTACGCGTCGGTAATTTTTGTAAGTTTTTGCTGAAGGAATTCGGGTTCGCAGGGTTTGGTGAGATAGTCGTCGGCGCCGACTTCAAAGCCTAGCATGCGCTCTCGAACAGAGCTTTTGCCCGACAAGAATACAACCGGAATATTACTTGTGGTTTCTTGGCGCTTGAGCTCATCACAAACTTCGTAGCCGTTTTGCCCCGGCATTTCCACATCGAGCAAAATAATATCGGGGGGCCAGCTGTTGGCAACTTTAATGCCCATGGCGCCATTGTCGGCTGTGCGAGTGTCGTAGGTTTTGCATAAGTACTTGCGCAATACGTTTTGCGTAAAGCGGTCGTCATCAATGATCAGCACTCGATTCATACAGGCTCGGCACAAAGTTATGTTGTTTATTTGTCACTATTCAGCCATGCTCAAATAGGTCGCCAAACTGATCATTTTCTGGGCCGCTCAAGCCATCTACGACTTTGTGCTCCTGTAAAGTCTACCCCCACGCATCCTTGCTGGGGCTGGTCGCTATGCAAGCGTTCCAGACGCTTGAATGCCCAGAAAACAATCACTTCGCCTTTGGGGTGTCCGTCATTTCGCACCCACCTGAATAGTTATGTTTATTTATATACTTTAGTCGAGCAGGCTTGCTTTGGCATCGCGGGGTAATTGATTGGCTCTTCAGTGCTATATGAATTAGGCATAAAAAAACCGCACAACTTGTTAAGCGGTGTGGTCAATAACCGAAATGTTGCTTTGTAACTGGCGTTATTCCGAAAGCGTTGATAGCAGGAATGTTTGAGAGGGGTCTACAAGAATGCGGTCGCCCATACCTTCCCTTCCAAATAGCATTAGATAGCTCATGTCTGAGCGGTCGGTTAGTGTGATTTCAATTGGCCAGCTCATGTCGCCTAGCTCTATGGGGGTTTTGATCACATAGCGCTCTTGTGCTTCGCCGTTGGAGGATTTAATTCGGCGAATATCACAAATAGGGGTGCAGCAGGTCACAATGCTGTTAACGTCATAAATATCTGGATGTATATCAAATTGCACCCAAGGTTTGCCGTTTTTTTTCAGCCCTTTAATGTTATCTACATGTAGGGACGAGGTTTGCGCGCCAGTGTCTACACGTATTTGTAAATTGCTGATGCCTAAGTCGGGGAGGTTACATGTTTCTAAGCTGCCAATAATGGGTTTTTGGCTCATTGTTGTGTCTCTTCGGGTTCGAGTGTTATGGGTGCTGGTTTATGCTGCGAAGATTGAATAGTTACCGCTTTTTGAAATACTAGTGAGTTAGGGTAAGTTGCTAGCGAGCCATCGGCAGTGTTCAGGATAACGTGAAACAATGTGATTTCTTTAATTGTACCTTCTAGGCTATTTTCGCCATCAAGGATTTTAACAAAGTCCCCTACGCGATAAGGAAAAAAGAAAAATACAATAATGCTCGCCGTAACGTTACTTAATATTGACCACTGAGCAAAAAGGGCGACACCTAAAACGGCAAACATGGAGCCTAGCAGTACGCTTAAATCTTTAAGGCCTACGCCAATAATCATTCCGCTTGCCGTAATAGCTATAATGGTAAACGCGATATTTAACACCGTATTCACATACTGTGTACGCGCGGCACTAATGTTGCGTTCGTGGCCAATACGCTCCACAAGGCGGCTGATATTTTTTTTGCCAATAACGTAAGCTGTGGCAATTAAAAGAACAAAAATAATAGCTTCAGTATGCATTGCTACGCACCATAAAGGTCTTTGGAGTCGTTATCTGGAAGTAACGAGTCTTGCATCTTTTCAATGTTCTCGGCAATTTCTTCGTCGGGTTCAGAAAAGTATGCAATGTGAAACATGGCATCGCCTTCTTGCGCTAACGGAATGTTTTGCTTGCCAATAATAATGCCTGCCCGCGACGATTTAACGGTATCGAATACTTCACCAAAAGGGCCGCCGATGGTTGCTAAGGCTTCACCTTTTTGTACTTGATCGCCCAAGTTCTTAAGGTTGTTAACAATGCCACTTTCGTTGGCGCGGCACCATACGCTATTGTTAGCGACAAAACGCTGAATAGGCTTTTTGGCGGTATTTTTTCGGTTAATCATTCCTATGTGGCTAAGGACATTCATAATACCTTTTACGCCGGCGCGAATCGAAAGTTCATCAAAACGCAGTGCTTGCCCGGCTTCGTATAATAATATTTTAGTGCCAGATTCAACCGCGGCTTGGCGAAGTGAGCCATCGCGTAGGTTCGAGTTTAATAAGACTGGCACGCCAAAGGCTTCCGCTAGGCTCAGCGTTCCTGGGTCTTCTAGGTCGGCTCTAATTTGTGGCAAATTCGAGCGGTGTATTGCGCCTGTGTGCAAGTCGATGCCGTAATCACAGTGATTCACAATTTCGGATAAAAACGTGTCTGCCACTCGGCCAGCCAAAGATCCTTTAGGCGAGCCAGGAAAGCAGCGGTTTAAATCGCGGCGGTCTGGCATATAGCGGCTTTGGTTGAGCACGCCATAAATATTAACAATGGGCACCAAAATTAATGTGCCACAGTTAATGCGCAACGATTTAAGCTGAATTAAACGGCGGATAATTTCGATGCCGTTAAGCTCGTCGCCGTGTACCGCAGCCGATACAAAAACGGTCGGCCCGTTTTTTTTGGCGCGAATAACAGATACCGGCATGGAGATGTCGGTATCTGTGTACAGCCGAATGCCGGGAACATTAATTTGAATACGGCTACCAGGAGCAATGTTTTGCCCTGCGATGACCAGCTCTTTCATTTATGGCTATCCTTTACCGCGGGTGCGGGTGTTGTTAGGTTTTGCGTTGGTTTCTATGTGTGCAAAAATTAAATCAGCAACGTCTAGCTCGGTTGCTTGCTCTATGCCTTCAAGCCCTGGCGATGAATTTACCTCCATTACAACGGGGCCGCTTTTGGCTTGTAGAATATCAACACCGCAAACGCCTAAGCCCATTACTTTGGCTGCATTAACGGCGGTTGCGCGCTCCTCGCGCGAGAGTTTAACGATTGTCGCCGAGCCGCCGCGGTGCAAGTTTGAGCGGAATTCTCCTTCGGCGCCTTGGCGCTTCATTGCGGCTACGACTTTATCGCCAACCACAAAGCAGCGAATGTCGGCGCCACCGGCTTCGGCAATATATTCTTGTACCAGTATGTTTGCTTTAAGGCCCATAAAGGCTTCAATAATGGCTTCGGCAGCTTTGTTGGTATCGGCCAATACAACGCCAATACCTTGGGTGCCTTCTAGCAGTTTAATCACGAGTGGCGCACCACCGACATTTTTAACTAAGTCTTTAATTTTGTCGGGTTTGCTTGCAAAGCCTGTGCGTGGCAAGCCTACGCCTTTGCGCGATAGCAATTGTAGCGAACGCAATTTATCCCGCGAGCGGCTAATGGCAACCGATTCGTTCACGCAGAACGTACCCATCATTTCAAATTGGCGAACAACAGCGGTGCCGTAAAATGTAATGGATGCCCCAATACGCGGAATAATGGCGTCGTAAGTGGGTAGCTCTTCACCGTTATAGCGAACCGTTGGGCGGTTTTGGGTAATATCCATATAGCAGTGAAGCGTATCGATAATATCAACAGTGTGGCCACGTTTTTCGCCGGCTTCTTTAAGTCTGCGGGTGGAGTAAAGGTTGGGGTTGCGGGATAAAACAGCGATATGCATAAAAGAATCCTGTGCTCTGGGAGCAGGCAAAAAAGGGCCTTTGGCCGTAGTCTCTGTGGGGATGAGTTGTCATCTGCCAAGGGGTTGGCGTGGTGCTATTGTTGCGATTAACGAGTAGACAACAATAGTAGCCCAGAATGGGCATGGGTGAGTCAAGAGTCCGGCAGATTAAACATTCAAAAATTCGCTGTAAAGCAATTTTTGCATAATCTGGCATTTATTTTAACGACTCAATGCTGGCGCTTTTATGTTGGAGGAGCTAAGCGTTAGTGGCTAAAAAATGTTTCAACATGAGCTAGTAATACCTGCATGTCCTTAAACACATTTTGGGCGCCAAGTTTGTGTAAATCGATGCCTTGTGAATAACCTTGCTCTACAAGCCAGCAGGGTATACCTGCCCTTTGCGCACTAAGTGCATCGGACTCACTATCGCCAATCATGATGGCTTGATGCGGTTGGCAGTGAAAGCGCCGGCATAAATATTCCAGCGGCATGGGGTGGGGTTTTCGTTCGGGTAGGCTGTTACCGCCAACAATGGCTGAAATATAAGGTGCTAAAGCTGCGTTTTTAAGTAGTGCGGGCACAAATTGCTGAGGTTTATTGGTTGCTACAGCTTGTGCAATGCCTGCCTGATCAATACGGTTTAATAGCGTGCGCACGCCTTCAAATACGGGGTTGGGGTTGTTGATATGGCAAGAGTAATGGTGCAAAAAGCCATGGTGCAGTGCATCTAAGGTGGCGCTGGCGCCGGCCTCGCCCAGTGTTTGCTTGGCATAGGTATGCGCGCGGCTTGCAAGCATTTTGCTGCCATTGCCAACCCAGCTTCGCACAAGGGCTTCGGGTGCGGTAATTGCGAAGGTTTCTTGCAGGGCCAAATTAATGGCTTGGCTAATGCTGGGTACGCTATCAATTAGGGTGCCGTCAAGGTCATAAATAAACAGTTGTGGCAAGGCCTTTTTTTTCATACACAATTGGCTTCAATGAATGCGAGAGTTTTCTGTGGATAACTGCCGCAAGGCTATGCGGTGCGAGGGCTGAGGCGATGTGTTCGCTTTTTGATCAGCCCGAAGTTGCGCTGTTTATTCAGTAATTAAGTCTTGCTTAAATCACTAAAATGCCGTCGGCTTCGATCTGTGCGCCTTTGGGGAGCTGGTTAATACCAATGGCGGCGCGCGCAGGGTAAGGGGCACTAAAGTATTCCGCCATTACTTCGTTCACAATGGCGAAGTTATCCAAATTAGTTAGGTAGATATTCAGCTTAACAATGTCAGCTAGGCTGCCATTGCTGGCTTCGCAAACGGCTTTTAAGTTTTTAAATACTTGGTGAGCTTCGGCGGCGAAATCGCCTTCGACCATGGTCATGGATTCTGGGATTAAAGGAATTTGGCCAGATAAGTAAACTGTGTTGTTCACTTTAACCGCTTGTGAATAAGTGCCAATGGCGCTGGGAGCTTGTTCGGTGGAAATAATCGCTTTGTTCGTCATAGTGTTTCCCCTGTGGGTTGTGCGATTTTCTATCGCTTATTGTGTAAATAAGGGTTTAACCGCTGTGTGTGGTTAAACCGTATTAAAGAAAGTATTGGAATTATAAGGCGCCATTGTGCGGTTGGGCACTAGCGTGCGCTGCGCGGCGTTAGTTTTTGCCGCGGTGTACAGAGCTAACAGAGCGCATAGTGCGCACGCGCCGCATTACATCAGCCATATGCTTGCGGTTTTTCACGGCAATGGTCAGTGTAATAACGCTGTGTTCGGCATCGCGCTCGGCGACTTGAATGCCTTCAATGTTGGTGCGTGTCTCGGCTATTCGGGTGGCGAGTGACGCAATAATGCCGCGCTCGGAATTTACCTCAACGCGTATTTCGGTGTAGTACTCGCCGGTAACCTGCGCGGACCAATTAATGGGATTAATGTTTTCGCCTTTGCTGCGTAAGTCGCCGATGTTTTTACAGGTTTCGCGGTGTACGACAATGCCCTTGCCGGTACTGAAGTGCCCTAGGATTTGGTCGCCGGGAATTGGGCGGCAGCAGCGCGCAAAGCTAATTAATAAGCCATCGGGGGATTCTATGGTGATGGGCGTTAAGCTGTGATCGTGGTCGGCATTGGGGTGTAAACCTTTAACGACTGAAATAGCGGCAATTTTCCCCTGGCCAATTTGCTCGTATAGGTCGTCGCGGGTTTTCAACTTATTAAGGTCTAGCACGTATTGAAATTGGTCGATGGCTAGTGCATCTAAGGATAAATCGTTATTGGCGAGTGCGCGGGCAAGCATGCGGCGCCCCAACTCGACCGATTCCATATGATGTTGCGTCTTCAAATAGTGGCGAATCGCTGAGCGGGCTTTTGCCGTAACCACAAAATTGAGCCAATTGGGGTTGGGCTGCGATGCTTCTGAAGTAATAATTTTAATTTTTTGCCCGCTTTGCAATGGCTGCGAAAGTGGTGCTGGGCGATCGTTAATGCGGCAAGCAACGCAGGCATTACCAATATCGGTGTGTACGTTGTAGGCGAAGTCTACTGGGGTTGCACCGGCCGGCAGTTCGACGATGGCGCCTTTGGGGGTAAATACATAGACCTCGTCGCGGAACAGATCAATTTTTACGTTTTCAATAAATTCGAGCGAGTTGCCAGCGTGTTGTTGGATTTCTAAGATGCGTTGAATCCAGCGGTCTACGCGGGCTTGTGATTCTTCGCCGTGATCTTTGCCGTTAACCGATTTATACAACCAATGCGCGGCAATGCCTCGGCTGGCTAGTTCGTCCATTTCTTTGGTGCGAATTTGCACTTCAATGGGTACGCCGTGCATGCCAATAAGAATAGTGTGCAAGCTTTGGTAGCCATTAATTTTGGGGATGGCGATATAGTCTTTAAACTCGCTCGCCATGGGCTTGTACAGGTTGTGAACGGCACCGAGCGCACGGTAGCAGGTGTCTATGTCTTCTACGATTACGCGAAAAGCATAAACATCCATAATCTCTTTAAAGGATTTTTTCTTGGCGCGCATTTTGTTGTAAATGCTGTACAGGTGTTTCTCGCGGCCAATCACCAGTGCTGGGATGCCTTCGCGTTGTAAGCGGTTTTCAATGGCGTCTTGAATATTTTCGACCAGCGCTTTGCGGTTGCCGCGCACATGTTTTAGCGCGGCCTGTAAGCGCGATGCGCGCAGTGGGTGCATCGCGGTAAAGCAGCGGTCTTCGTATTCGATGCGCAAATCGTTCATGCCTAAGCGGTGGGCAATGGGGGCATATATTTCGAGGGTTTCTTTGGCGATGCGGCGTTTTTTGGCTGGCGCCAGTGCGCCAAGGGTGCGCATGTTGTGTAGCCGGTCGGCAAGTTTTACCACAATTACGCGCAAGTCGTGCGCCATGGCCATGGCCATTTTTTGGAAGTTTTTAGCTTGTTTTTCGGCTTGCGATTCGTATTCGATTTTAGCGAGTTTACTTACCCCGTCGACTAAGTCGGCAATGGGTTCGCCAAATTGTTCGCCAATGGCTTTTTTGCTGATGCCGGTATCTTCAATGACATCGTGCAGCATGGCTGCAATCAGGCTTTGATAGCCCATGTGCATAGAGGCAAGAATATTGGCAACGGCTAAAGGGTGGGTAATATAAGGTTCGCCGCTGCGGCGGTACTGGCCGGTGTGGGCTTGTTCGGCATAATAATAGGCGCGTTTAACAGCCCGAATTTGATCGGGCTCTAAATAGGAGGACAGTCTGTGACTAAGAGAATCAATGGTGAGCAAGTGTGTCCTCCGGCAGGTGTTTACTCGGGTGATGGCATCTCGAGGTTAAGCTCTGGTGTCATCAATGGTTGAATTTCTGGATCTGGCTCGGCAAGAACGCTAACGTCAATAAGGCCAAGTTCAATTTCGCGCAGTGCAATAACGGTTGGCTTGTCGTTTTCTTCTGGAACCAAAGGCTCCTTGCCGCCAACAGCGATTTGGCGCGCACGCTTGCTGCCAACAACGACTAGTTCAAAGCGGTTTTCTACGTGATCTAAGCAATCTTCTACAGTGATACGAGCCATGGTGTTTTCCTGAGTTAAAGCGTCTTAAATGTGCATGATTTGCAGCGTATTGGCAAGAGTTTTGGCTTGCCGGCCCGTTTGCGCGCTAATACACACCTTATTGGGGCGATAACGCGTTTGCTCAAGTGCTGCGGCTTTGTAATACATAGTAGGCCATGCAAACTTACAAAGTGCCCTAAGTGAAGCAAAAGGGGCCGTAATTCTACGGAAATGCAGGCGTTAGGACAATAGGCTTGTCAATAACGTTTGATGCCGGTTCTGCTGTTTGCCGAGTTTTAAGCGTTCTGCTGTAATTATGGCTTTGAATTCGGCCAGCGCAACGGCGAAATCGTCGTTAATAATCAGGTAGTCACTTTCGACATAGTGCTCGATTTCGTTTTTGGCATCGCGCATCCGGCGGTCGATAATGGCTTGCTCGTCTTGCCCGCGGTTAGTTAAGCGCTGGCGCAAGGTGGCTTGCGAGGGCGGCAGTATGAATATGCCGACGGTTTCGGGTAACAGTTTGCGAATTTGCTGTGCGCCTTGCCAGTCAATTTCCAAAATCACATCCATGCCACTAGCGAGAGTGTCTTCTACCCACTGTTTAGATGTGCCATAAAAGTTATCAAATACTTGGGCGTGCTCTAGGAAGGCCGTTTGCTCGAGCATCGCCAAAAACGCGGCTTGGCTTACGAAGTGGTAGTTAATACCGTCTTGCTCGCCGGGGCGCATAGCGCGAGTGGTATGGGAGACCGACACCTGAATAGCATTGGTGTTATCGATTAAGGCTTTAACTAAGCTGGTTTTGCCGGCGCCGGAGGGCGCAGAAACCGTATAGAGCGTTCCGCGAGTTGTCATAATGTTTAAAGCAAGTGGCGTAAGTAGCCTTGCATGATACACCAAGCTTTCTGTGGGTAAAAAGACGAGCGGTTATTCAGTGCAATTTAACTGCGCCGGGGCGGTAAATGTTAGCGCGCCCAGTTGCCGTTCATATACATGCGTACGTAGGCTTCTTTGCGCTCAGTTTCCCTGTATAGGGTGATGTTGTCGCGGTAGTAATATTTTTGATTTTGCACGCCAACTCGAAATTCGCCCCAGTTAATAGGGCCAAAGCGAAACTGGTTCGCCACCTCTATGCCGTATTTGGGTTTGGTGCTGTTATTCCATGAATGGCGCAAAATATTAGAGCGGTCGTAATTAAGCCCAATAAATGGGCTGATGGTCCAATCGGTACTTTTAATGCTCCATTCCACACCCTGCTGAAAACTAAAGCTCAGTTTCTCGCCGTCGCTTTCGGAGCTGACCGCACTAAAGCCCGAAGACCAAGGGTAGCCAGTAATTTCGGCATAACCTGCGCCCGAGTATAAATGTGCCGTAGTTAAAATGCCGCAAGCCAGCCAAGAAGAAAGACGCATCGTGTTATTTGGTTACCTATCATCGTTAAAAACAAACCCCTCGCTTAGAGGCTAGACGGCATTCTAAATGGCAACAAGTCAGAAGTACTTTTAGGGCGGCCGGTGGTAACTTTTCAAGATGGGTGGCGCGTAAATCAACGTATGGGGCGGTCGAGTTATGACAAGTGTCATTTTATTCGATGACATATTGCTCTAAAACCCAAGCGCGATTAGTCGCATGATGAGGCTCACATTAAGAGGTTGTGGCCTCATCAATAGGAAGCATAGATATGAACACAATATACGTACAGCTCTTTTGTATCACCTTACTATTTATGGGCGAGGGGGCCTTGGGTAATACTGCTAATGTGAAGAGTGCTGCGCCACCGCCATTTAACGTTGTTATGGATGATCAAACGTATTTTGACAAGTCGCGGCAGCGGCCAATCAAAGTTGTTTTTTGGTACCCAGCCGGTGATTGCAATGCTAAGCAAGCTTTGCGCTGCAATCATGTTGTTAGTGCGTCGTTGCCGCCGGTATTGTTATCGCACGGGGCAATGGGGTCTGCGTTGGAATACCAATGGCTAGCGCGTACTTTAGCGGCGCGCGGGCATATTGTGGTGGGGGTATCGCATTTTGGCGAATCTTGGGTGTATGGGCAGGAATCCATCCAACCTCAAATGGTGACATCAGTATGGCATCGGCCGCAGGATCTTAGCGAAGTGTTGAATAACCTCAGTAGGCAAGCTGTTTTTAATGCAACACCTAACTGGTCGCGTGTAATTGCGGCAGGGCATTCATCCGGTGGCTATACGGCTTTGGCTTTAGTGGGGTTGCGTTTAAGTGCAGAGCAGCTTCGCGATTACTGCGATTCTGATTTAAGTGCGCAAGACTTGGGCTGCCGTTATGCCGATGAAATTAACCGCAATGTGGATAAAGCCCAATTATCCACAATGGCAAAATTATTAGCCGGTTCTTATACCGATGCGCGCGTTATTGCCGCCATTGCAATGGCTCCTGCTTTGGGGCCAGGCGCAACTGCGCAAAGCTTAAACAACCTTAGCGTCCCGGTGTTTATTGTAGCGGCGCAGCAAGATGATTTTTTACCGCACAACGCCCATGGCCAACGTTATGTTAAGGGTATTAAAAAAGCGGATGTGATGCTTTTGAATAATGGTGAAGGGCATTTTGTTTTTGTTGATACCTGCAGCCACAACTATAGCGCGCAGGGTATTGCTATTTGCCAAGATGCGCAAGGAATTGATCGTGCGCAGGTACACGCTAAAATGGGGCAAGCGGTATTGGGGTTTGTTAAAACGTTACATTAATTGCTGCTTGCTAAATTGTGCCTTTAGCAAGCTAAATAAAAAGTAACTATTCAGCCATAAAAAAATATTGCTCACTCGGGGGGAGCACTAAGTCGTAGATGGCTGAATAGTTACAATAAAAATAGCGCAGGCGCGGCGCGAGATACCTTTAAAACTGGGTTTTAAAGGTATCTAACACTTCCATAATTCTGGCGAGGTATTGGTCTTTGGGTTTAAAGGTGGTTTCGCTGCGGGCTGTAAAATCGCGTTCTAAATGGTTAATAAACTTCTTAAGCCGATAGTGGTGCAGCCTTGTGTGGTATTGAATTGGGTCGCTAAGCAAGCCCGAAAACGAGGCAAGCACCGCAAGAATGCACATAACGCCCAGCGTGCAGCCTGCGATTAAAGCAATAGAGGGGGAAGGGGGGAAGAGTGCGTAATAATAGCTGCCAAGCGTTTCGCCAAAAATAAAGTCGCGGCTGTATTGCCCCTTCGCCACAAAAGCGGCAATCAATAACCCAAAGCCCAAGCCACCTGGGGTGAATTTTTTTAGCATTAATGCACCTAATGCTGTGCTAAGTGCGGTATTGGTAATATCCGCAGAGGCTGTGCGGGTGATGGCATGTTGCGCTAATGCTTCATTAAGAATAGGGTCGATGGTTTTAATAAAAGCTTGGGTATTGATGTTGTCTCGGCTGTTGGCAAGTGTTGTTAGCTCGGCTATTAAATACTGGTGAAATTCATTGTCGCAAATTTCTGGCGTATTGCCTAAAAGCTCGCGGTTAATATTCGCAACCATTTGCTTTTGTACTTTGGTGGTAAAGCCGGTAGGTGTTTTTCGTAATAAACGGTGTGCTTTATGCCAATTGGCAGCTCGGCAAGCTAATGCAATTAGTTGAATAAGTAAATAAAGTGGCGCCCACAATAAATTAGCGGGCATGCGTAATAAATCCCAACCAAAGGCCACTTTGTTGGTGCGCCATGCGCCTGGGTAACTAAAATGTTTTTTCGCAAAAGTGGGGATGCGCTGGCGGCAAGCAGAAAAGTACCGGCCTGCCGCGCGTAGCATAGCGGCATGGAGTTGCTCTGCCGCTGGGTCCATAGGGTAGGCGGTATGTTCTTTATTGGGCATTATTCAAAGTATTTTTTTGCAATGTTGTTGTATCAAGGTGTTGGTAAATAAAATCCATAATAGTCGGAATACAACTTGTGCATTCGTCATCGTACACTGTGCCATTATGGGATAATCCTGCAATGGGGTAAAAGGTTGAGTCTACACCGGCTTTTTTGGCGGCCTTGTGTATAGGGGCCGAGCCGTAAAATTGCCGTACTTCATTTATGCCTATAGGAACAATGTCGTCCTTATCGCCGTGAATACTTAATAGTGCCGTACCGTTGGGTTTAAATATTGATGTATGAGTTACCCCGCCCGATAAATTAATAACACCGCGAATTGGCATTTGATAATCTGGGTGGCCGCTATTACCTGTTATGCCACCATTGGCCTCCATGGCTTGCCGCATAACAGGCGGGATAGTATCGGTTGCATCTAAAAAGGCGACATGCATAGAGGTAATCGCACCAGCAGAATGGCCGCCAATAAAAATATTGTTGGTATCCACGCCATACACATTCGCCGTGGCGGCATCATGCATAAAAAAGCGAATAGCGGATTTTTGATCGGAAAAAGATTTAAATAACGCATTAAAATACAGCTCGGGGGTATCAATCGATTCGGATAATCGGTAGCGAGTTATCGCGGTGACGTAACCTGCGCGGGCAAAGCGTTCGCCAAAGTTTTCCATCCAATCGTCACCGTGCATAACAAAGCCGCCGCCAGGGGTAATAATCACCAGTGGTCGCTTAGTATTTGTATCGCCTTTGGGCTGAAATAAACGCAGTTTTAGCGGCTCGTAAACACCTGTAGTGGGGTTGAAGTTTTCCCCGTAGGTGATGTTAGAAATTTTAATAAAATCGCTAAACACTTCGCTTTGATAGCGCCCAGTTATGTCGCCGGCTAAGACACCTTGTGCTTTTGTAATGGTATTGGAGTATTGTTCTTTGGGGGCCTTAGCGGTATGGCTGCAGCTAGTGCTAAACAGTATGCCGCTAAGCAATGCCCCAACTGCGTATGCCGAATAATTTAATCGCTTCATTTTTTATTACTTTTTATGGTGGTCAATAACTTGAATGGTGCTGGTGTCGTGTGTAAGGCGCTCGCCAGTTTCACCTTTGCGGTCGTATTGCATGCAGTTTAAAACGTAGCGCATAGCCTCTAGGCGCCCGCGGTCGCGGTCATTACCTTGCACAACAACCCATGGACATTCGGGGGTTGAGGTGGTTCTAAACATGGCTTCTTTATAGTGAGTAAAGTCACCCCAGCGCGCTTGTGCTTGGGCATCCACGGTGCTTAGCTTCCATTGTTTTAGCGGGTTAATTTTGCGTTCTTCTAAGCGACGCTTTTGCTCCGCAAGATCAATAGAAAACCAAAATTTAATAATGCTAACCCCGTCTTCTAATAACATATTTTCTAGCTGTACCACTTGGCGCAAAAATATCTCGTATTGTTCTTGAGAGCAAAAACCCATTACCGGCTCTACTACGGCGCGGTTGTACCAACTGCGATCAAAAAACGCAATGCGGCCAGGGTCGGGCAGGTTTTTAATGTAACGCTGAAAATACCATTGCCCCATTTCAATATCTGTAGGTTTAGACAGCGCCACAATGTTGTAGTGGCGCGGATTAATAAAGCGCACAAAGCGCATAATTGCCCCGCCTTTACCGGCAGTGTCGCGCCCTTCAAAAATAATCACTAAACGCTTGCGCTGGTTATGTAACGATTGCTGCATCCAAACCATTTCGGTTTGCAGGTTAACGTAGCTGGGGTCGTTTTCAAGAATGTGGAGTGCCATGGTTATCACCTGTATATGGGCTGCATCGAAAGTGGGATATGGACAGTAAGGGCCCGAAGAATAGCGCGTCCTGTAGTAACTCTCTAGCCTAGCGGTGGTGATAGCTATTATTACTCATTATTGCGGTTGTTTATCGTATGTTATCAGTGGCATAAAACGGTAACGTAAGCGGCGAGTAAGCAATATTTCATCCACTAATGCTCGAATCGACCTCCGTATCTTCGTTGCTCAAAACGTACATGCTCAGCATGCGCCTATTTAAGCGTCTTGGTTGCGCTGCGCCTACCTAATGGCTAAAAAAAGTAATTGATGAGATTTTAAGTACACGCCAATACCACGCGTGTTGCACCAATAATACAGCAACGCATTATTATTAGAATAAATTTTATCAATATGATGTTAATTATTGGCTGTTCCGATTGGTAACGAATAGAGTGTACTATTCTACGTATAGGAAATATTAGGGGTTCACATTTAATTAATGAATGTGTGATTAAGTTGGCGGCGTAGTTAGCTCTTGAAAATTGGTGAGAAGGAGAACGATGTGGGAAAAGAGGTGTTTGTACTAGGCGTAGGCATGATGCCTATAGGTAAGCAAAAAAAATTATGTATAGGTCGAATGGGCGCTGCTTCGCTTACCAAAGCGATCGAGGATGCCGGGTTAGAACTTGATGATGTCTCGGCATTATACACAGGTAATATGATGGCCGGGCAACTCTGCTCACAGCAGCTGGTCGCTACTATTGTTTCGAATTATGCAGGGCTTACTGGAGTAGAGACAATCACAGCGGAGGGTGCTTGTGGTTCTGGTGCAGCTGCGGCAAGGATGGGATATATGGCGGTAGCAAGCGGCTGTCATAAAATTGTAGGTGTTTGTGGCGTCGAAAAGATGACGCATAGGGATAAAGAAATTACAACACAAGCCTTAGCGACGGCTTCGTATCGCGGTACTGAAAGTGGTAAAGGGGAAACGTTTTTAACGCTAAATGCTCAATTAATGAAGCGATATATGTCCACTTACAATATTCCTTCCGAGCGATTTTCTGGGTTCTCAATTAACGCGCATAAAAACGCATTAAGTGGCCCGCATGCGATGCTAAAAAAGCCCGTCGTTGCTGATGATTACAACGCGTCGCGAATTATCTGCGAACCCTTACGGCTATTAGACGCGCCTCCCATATGCGACGGTGCTGCCTCGATTATCTTAGGGAATAAAGATATGGCTAAAAGTTGTATTAATAGTGGAATACCGGTCACTAAAATTTTAGCGTCAAGTGTTGCCAGTGATGAACTGGCCTTAGCGCAACGCAAAAATGTCGTACGGCTGGCTTCCGCCGAGGTCTCATCAAATAGAGCCTATAGCGCTGCAGGTATAGGCCCCAAGCACATCGATATTTTTGAGCCGCACGATGCCTATACAATTATGACAGCATTAAGCCTTGAGGCTGCAGGCTTTGCCGAGCACGGAACAGGCACAGAATTTTCAAGCGAGCAGAAAATTGGGTTGCAAGGAGAGTTACCCATATGCACATTCGGTGGCTTGAAAGCGCGTGGGCACCCTGTCGGTGCCACCGGAATTTATCAAATCGCTGAGTGCTTCCTTCAGTTAACGCAAAGAGCAGGTGAAAACCAAGTGCACAATGCCTGCATTGGCATGACCCAGAATTTCTCGGGTGCGGCATCAGTGGCATTTACCAATATTTTAGAGGCGTGTTAACCAAAAAGTGAGCCACCTGCATATAAAAAAACTCACATCCCCTAGTAAGAAAATGGCTATGTAAATCTGATCAACCTAAGGCGATACTTAGCAATCAATGATCGAGCTTAAGTTAATGCCTTAACCCTCAACGTAATAAAAGGAGCATAAAAATGAAAACATTAATTATCGGTGGTTCAGGAAAAATCGGTCAAAAACTCATTGCGCACCTCTCGAAAGAAAAATCTGACTTTCGGGTAATGGTAAGAACGCAAGCGCAACTAGAGTCGCTCAAATCGCAAGGTGTAGACGCTGTGCTTGGCGATCTTGAGGGTGATATTAGCGAAGCGTTTAACGGCTGCGAGCGCATCGTCTTTACAGCCGGTTCCGGGTCAAAAACAACGCCGCACAAAACGTTGCTTGTGGATCTTTGGGGCTCAATAAGAGCTATTGAAGAAGCAGAAAAACAAGGCGTTAAGCACTTCATTATGATCAGCTCGCTAAAGTCAGATCGCCCACTCGATGGCCCAGAGAAAATACGCCATTATTTAGTTGCAAGAAATTTAGCTGATGATCGTTTAATTCGATCAAGCTTACCTTATACCCTATTGCGCCCAGGCCGATTACTTGATGAACCGGCTACTGGCAAAGTTTCGAATAAATTTGATTGGGCGGACGCCACCAATACGACCAGTGTAATTACACGAGATGATGTGGTAGCGATTATCGCTCAAGTGATATCTTTGCCGGAATATTTAGAAAGAAATAGCATTATTGATGTAATAAACGGAGATATCTCAATCGATAAATTCCTCTCGATGGCAACTATAGAGGAAGCGGTAGCATGACCTACGATATTCAACGGATCAGTGGTGCCTCTGCCTGGGAGCCGCGCGCGCTTGAGCAAGATGATCGCTGGAAGTACAAACTGACAGAACATGATATTCGCGAAATCAATATAGCGTTATCCAAAATACAAAAATTGAATGTGGGTGAGGAGAAAATTAATCCAGATACCTTTGAGTTGCCGCTGCTTTCAGCGAAACTCTCTGAATTCAGTGACGCTATTGAAAATGACATGGGGATCATCGTTCTAAAAGGCTTGCCTGTTGAGCACTACAGCAAAGAAGAGCTGAAAACCATATTTCTAGGTATAGGCAGCCATTTTGGATATCAACTACCGCAAAGTCTCGGTGGTGAATTGTTACAAGAGGTATTTAATCGCGGAGAAAATCTGTATGCGAACACAGGCCGAGGCACTAATACTAGCGATAAATTGCCTTGGCATACAGATAGGAGCGATATCGTTTCGCTGCTGTGTGTAAACAGATCAGAGACTGGCGGTGAGAGTAAGCTTGCGAGTTTGACGAACGTTTACAATAAAATAAAAGAAGAGCGTCCAGATTTGGCTGAAGTGCTGTGTACGGATTTTTACCATGGCAGGGCACCCTTTGAATCAAAAGATCTTTCGCCGTGGTACAAACTTCCAATTTTTACGGAATACGAAGGAAAGTTTGCGAGCCGGTACCTGAGACGGTTCGTTGAATTAGGGCAAGAGTATCCTGAGGTACCAAGATTTAGCGATAAGCAAATCGAGGCATTGGATTACCTCGATAAGCGTCTAGATGACAACGATGTATGTTTTTATTTGCCGTTCGAGGTAGGAGACATGCAAATCATTAATAATTTCACGATTTGCCATTCGCGAAACACCTATACAGACTCGCCTGAAAAAACCCGATTTCTAATGAGACTTTGGCTTGCATCCTATAAGGGCAGAGCCCTTGCGCCTGAATTTCAATCATTATACGGAACAACCGAAGGCGGAGTGATCCGTGGCGGCATTCTTCTTTAAACTGTTTATTACGGTGAATAAAATGTTAAAAAACAAAGAAATTGATAGCCTAAGAGAAAAAGCATTAAAACTCGTTGCTGAGCGAGTGCCAGTGCCCAGTAATTACCTGCTGGTTGGTTCGCTATTTGTCAACCATGATGCCATTCCAGTATTTATCTTTCGGTTTCAGCAGGACGAAAGCATTAAAGAAATTGGTGGTGAGCACTTCAGTGTTAGTGTGGATCTAGATGCCACCAAAATTATGGGCTTTATCCATATTCATAAAGAGCATTGCGGTGATGGCCTGCTCGATGATGAGTCGGCAAAAGTGATCGCGCGCGATTTTATTCCACAGGTCGCGCCTGATCTTGCCTCTGAATATGAAATCAAGTGGGTTATGAAGCAGCTTGAAAACCCCAATAAAATTCCGCACGAATCCCCGTTTCCGTTTCAAGATACATCGGGTGAAACCTATCTAGTAACAGGCGTACGAGTTAAGCTGTTCTTCGAAAAGCTATCAAGCTGGGGGTGGGTCATTGTTGGTAGAGAAGGGAAGATCATTTCCTTCGAGCGTCAGATAAACTGGAATACGATTATGAATCGTCGCTCGACACCCGCCTGGCTGCATGATCCGTATATTCAAGAATTAAGTGAAGATATCAATCACTTGAACTAGCCTCAAAAATAGCTTTATCAAAATAGGTGGCGGTGGCACTGAGTATTCAATCGCCGTCACTCTTATAGGCATTGTAACCGATGTTTGAGCGTTCACTAATCTCGGTATAGAAACTATGGAATTTGACGCATTTTTATTGAGTAAAGCGATGATCGTAGGCGGACTAGGATCGTGGTTAATGATGGCTGCATACAATAATTTGGCAGATCCAAATACCAATATCACATTGCTCAATAAAATGATGACATTAGAAAGTATTGTTGCTGATGGGGACTTAGGTCTTGGCCTAGTAGGCAGGACAACAAAATTCTCCAAAAAAATTCCGCTACTTCTAAAAACTATTGCGTTCGTACAGATAGGTATTGCGCTATGCCTATTGTTTTCCAGTGGAATGCTAGCTTTATCGGCGTTGTCCTTAAGTGGCATCTCACAAGAAGCGTCAGTGAGTGTGGCAACGTTATCTATGACGCTATTTATGGGAATGTGGTGGTTTTTTATTATCGGAGGGCTCTGGTTTGGATACTGGATAAAAATGGGGACTGTACAGATGGTCCACTTCACTCTCCTCATTATATCGATTCTTGTGATCACGGTACTAAATTTATCTGGGTACCCATAATTAGAGAGAATAAATTATGATATTAAGGCAGACATATTTAGCGATAGCGACAATGGCTATCGTACTTCTGGTGACATTTTCAATTATGAAGTATGTTGATAAGGTATTCATGGAAACATGGCTAGCATTGATATTTATAGTGTGTGTTCCATTTCAGGTGGCGGCTAGCAGTATCCTCGATAGCTATGCCAAAGATAAACCACGTGCGTTCAATATACCACTTAAAAGGTTAGCAGCAATAGCTATTTACTCGTTAATGGCCATCGCTGCTGGTGTTATCAGCTACCTGACAGTCGGCGGTGCTGACTCGATGCCAAAGCCACCTTTAATCAATTACGCGATTGTTACTGTCGTCGTAACATTCTGGTACGTTATCGTGTGGGGATGTTGGCCAATATCAAAACTGAGCAGCCATCCTGCAGTAATATCGCTATCGACAATTATCGTGGCTTTTTTCGTCGGCTATCTTGTGTACTCCTTGCTCTTTAGTTTTGAGTTTATGGCTTCAAGTCCGTTTTATGTCGAGTCATTAGACCCGAAAGGCGCGCTAAATTCATGGAATGCATTGGCCTTTCTAGTGACATCTGTCGCCGTGATTTTTACATTGGTCATGCTTGATTTCTGGCCGCTATCTAAATTTTCAATTGCTGCCAGGCCTATGGCCAGTGGGATCATTAAATCAGCAATTATCCTAATTTCGACAGGTGTTATTTATCACTCCTTTATTAATCTCTTAGGAGTTGACCCCGTCATCTATCTTGTCAATGGCCCTATCTCCTATATTTTTGGTGTGTTCATTCCACTAAATCTTTTTTGCGGGAAGTTATTTAGCAATGTCCTGCAGCCGCTAAAAGGTTTCTTTCTGATTGTGGTAAGTGCGGGCTCGGGATTTTTACTGAATCTGCTGTACTTTTCTCTTTCTGGCGAGCTAATCCCTGCTCATTTAGAAGGAGAGCTATATCAAAGGGAGCTATGGGTGGCCAATGCAATGCTTGCATTTAGTTTTCCACTACTTGTCATTTTAACTGATCATCTAAAGTTTTGGCCTATAAATTTTAAGCAAGGCGACCGCGAAATTAAGTAGCACCGCCAAACATTTGATAAAACCAACGAGTAAAAGCCTGAGTGTTCGCACACCCTCGGGCTTCTTTATGGTAAAGCATCCATAATTCCGTAGAGTATTGCCTATCGAGCCTTTCAAGTTCGAGTAGACCTTTTTCATGTTCGCCTATAAATGATGGAAGTAAAGCTTTGCCTAAGCCGTTTTTAGTGGCGGCTACCATACTCACTATAGACGAAGCTTTGAGAGAAATTTTTGCACTAGGGAAACGTTCGACCATCCAGCGCGCGGGCAATTGAGAGGTATTTGAATAGCCAATCCAGTGGTCGCTACCTTGAGCGCAATCATGCGCAACATAGGTACACCAATCGACATTAAACACCTTTCTGCCAATTAAATGTTCGGGCGGTTCCGGCGTTGACCTGATTGCAATATCGTATTCATAGTTTGAAATATTCTTAAAGTCGTCTGATGTCGTAAGTGATAACTCTATATCGGGAAATTTCTCATAGAATTTATGGATATAGGGGCAAATTAAATAGTTCATGACCGCCTCAGTAGTGGTTATCTTTAGAACACCGCTTGGGCTATCCCGATCACTACCTACACTTCTTTCCCACTGATAAATCATCGATTCAATTTTTTCTGCGGTCTCAATAAGAGACTTTCCATGAGGAGTGGCTGCATACCCCGTTGATGATTTATTAAAAAGCCTGACGCCGGATTCTTCTTCAAGTTTCTTCAAACTTCGTATGACGGTTGCGTGCGTTACATTTAACACTTCAGAGGCTTTAGATGCTGAGCCTTTTCTGTATGTGAATAGCGCGTATCGAAGTAAGTTCCAGTTTATGTTGTGCATAATCTAACATCCTAGTGTGAAAAATTACATATAGTTAAAGCGGTGTAGGGTTAATAAAATTGTAGTTATTGAATCGTTACAATAATTACTCAATAAAATCTTTAATTAATTTTTAAGGGAATTATGATGGTTAAAAAAATTTATATTGTCGGCGACAGATTCAATAAGTTTGCTGACAATGAAAATGTGGTTTCTGTCAGCAAGGTTGAGTCAGATCTATTCAAAGGTTCGCTGAACATCAATGGCGTCGTCTATGAGCTTGGGCAAGGTGTGTCTGCTGAGCGAGTGAGACATATTCTGGTTGAGGTAAAAAAGTACCCAGGTTTGGATAAATATTTTCAATTTAGCGAGATTGAAAAATCATACAAGAATCTAGTTCACAAGTTTAATGTGGCGAACTCGATGATAACAAAGCCTGAAAAGTTATCAGCAAATCGATACCGTACAGACGTTTACATTGACGATCAATGTGATGATATTAAAGATCATATAACAGGTCAACATATTCCTGGGATGGCTCTTTCTGAAGCCTGCCGACAAATGTTCTTGGCGGTTACTGAGCTCTATTACCTAAGATCCCAATTATTTAGCCACTACTTTGTTATTAATACATCTGCGATTGAGTACTACAAGTTTGTATTCCCATTAGATATTTCTATTAATTATATGATAGACGAGTTTGAAAGAAAATCTCATGGGTCGCTTAAGTTTTCAGTGACGATGGAAGTGATACAAGCTGGCAAGGTATGCGCTTTGGTGAAATATGGATTTTCTACCTATGAATCAAAATTCCTTCATGAAAAAGAGTCTGAAGCAGCTATCAAAGCGTTAAGGCAAGATGAGGAAGTATTGCATGCTTAGTATCGTTGAGGCGCCGGTTAGTGGCCGCGTAGCAGCATTTTTTGATGTGGACGACACCCTAATCAATATAAAAACGATGTTTAGCTTTTTGGACTACCTAAAAAGCGACAAAGAATTCGTCAATAATTGCGATTTTGTTCACTATGAGTTGGAGCTGAACAAGCTCATTGCAATAAGGAGCTCCCGAGAAGAAATAAATAAGTTCTATTATAAGGCATTTAAAGGGTTAGATGTCAGTGACCTAAGAAGAAAGGTCGATCATTGGTATGATGAAATAATATCGAAAATAAATATCTTTAATGACTCGGTCGTAAAATATTTAAAATGGCATCAATCGCTTGGTCATGAGGTTGTGTTGGTGTCTGGATCTTGTGAAGCCTTGCTAGCCCCAATTGTTAAACAGCTGAAGGTGACCAAGATGCTAGTTGCCATGCTTGAGGTCAAAAATCATAAATATACGGGTGAACTAATAGGCCCACCTAGTATTGGCATGGGTAAAGCGGCGCGCGTAAAAAAATTCGCCGTCGATCATAAAATATCATTGCAATCGAGCTATGCCTATGGCGATGATGTTTCTGATGCGCCAATGCTGATGTCAGTGGGAAATGCTCGGCTTGTTAACCCCACTCCTCAAATGATCGAGGTATTGAGTAAAAGCGATACCTTCAATAGAAATCAAATTATAAAAACCTAAAGGTGTAAATGTGAATCGATATCAGATTGGACTGTGCGCGCTCCTCTGCAATTTTTCCATAAATTCTGCCGCGGCGGAAAATTGGCGCGATACAAGTCTTTCGTTGCTCTATGGTGAAAACTATGCAGTAGGTCATCCGTATAGAAACGTACAAACCATAGAAGCTGGTGCTGGATACGATGTTGGTGACTATTTCTTTTTTGTAGACAGGATTGATCGTGCCGGTAACGAAGTAACTTACTATGCTGAGCTAACGCCGAGATTAAGCATTAGCCATTTTATGAATCAGGATTCTCATGGAGGGCTAGTAAAAGAAATTTTTATCGCATCAAGATTTGAGTATGCAGACGCAACGGATGAAAAGAATGTCCTGCTGGGGTTTGGCTTGGATCTATCAGTCCCTGGCTTTAACTACCTAAAATTTAATGCCTTTTATAGAAATAACGATCATTATGAGGACAGTGAGCTTTTAATGATGGTTTGGGCTGTGCCGTTTTCCATACTCGGTCAAGACTTTCTGTATGACGGATTCTTTGACTGGTATAGCGCGGCAGAAGGGTTTGCAAGTTCATTCAATATCACGTCACAACTTAAATACCAGATTAAATTGCCTATCAAAAATCGTGTGTACGTTGGAATAGAATACTCCCACTGGAACAACAAATTCGGGATAAAAAGTACGCCAGAATTTAATTCAAATGAGCGAAATGTTAGTGCTTTATTGAAGTTTCATTTTTAAGAGGCTGAGGTCATTATGAAGACAATTACGTTATTTGTATCACTCTGTATATTTTCATCAAGCACGCTTGCCTACAATGATCTATCGGATACTGGTCTATTTGATCATTTTAGTGATCATAACAATCATAACAATCATAACCATCAAAAGCCTACATTCTTTAGAGGTTGGCCGCATCGAGATCGACAGCACGAAAATGTTAGTGCCAAAAGTCATTGGGCGCGCTTTAGGCCTCTATTTGCGAGATATTCTCCTCAATACCCATTGTGGTCAGATGGCACTATAAAGCGTAGATGGATATACCTACCGGGTGGATCAAAAATCGATACTACGGACTCTGATGCTTGGATATTTCCAGTGGGTACTAAACTCTGGAAGGAGTTTTCAGTACGAGAAGGGAGAAAATTAAGAAAGTTGGAAACGAGGCTTCTGGAAAAAGTTGAAGAAGACCAATGGAATATGGAAACCTATATCTGGAATGAGAGGCAAACGCGAGCGACATTAGCACCAGATGAAGGCATTAAAAACGCCTATCCGCTTGGTAACGGTAAATTTTACGATATTCCAAGCAAGCATGATTGCGAGTTCTGCCATAGCAAAGCCGCGCTAGATAATGGCCCTAAAGTGACACCCGTACTCGGTTTCTCAGCGTTACAGTTATCTGATGATCGCGATGAAAATGCTATTCATGGGGAGCCTTTAAACGGTCGAATGTTGACGCTATCAGTACTTCAGAATCTTGGGAAGACCTCAACAATTCTAGATGAGATGCCTGCCATTCCTGAATCGGATCTGGCACCATTACAGCGACAAGTTTTCGGATACCTACACGGAAATTGTGCACACTGCCACAATGAAAGTGGATTGGCTGAATTCACGAACACCACTAACTTTTTTCACAGTGTGAAAGCGAAATTCGTACAGCAAAGCGGTACTTATCAAACAGCGCTTGGAAAACCTATTACCAATTACCTAAGGCCAAATGGTTCACCGGAGTACATCATTAAGCCGGGCAATGCAGCAGAGAGTGCATTGATTTACAGAATGACTGAAGAGTATGAAGAATATACGTTTGATGTGCCGCCCTGGCACCATAGCGCGGGCTTTTCGCTAACTGTAGGTGTAAAAATGCCATTTGTAGGGACCAATGTTATCGATTGGGAAGCCGTAGATATCATCACTGATTACATTAATCATCTCCCTAATTAAACCTAATAACTTATTAAAAATTTGGAAGTCAATATGAAGAAGATACTATTTTTAGAGTCGTCTCCTAGAAAAGAGCGTTCTATTACCACTGAAATCTGTCATCAACTAATAGAGAAATTAAATTGCGCACATGATTATGAGGTCGATGTGCTCGACCTATGGCGCGAAGAGCTGCCTCATATGAGCGGCACTAATTTGGCTGCGAAATATACAATATTTGAAGGTTCAGCGCTAACTGCTGAACAGCAGCGTCATTGGGATATTATTAATGATCATGTTCAGCGATTTGCAGGCGCTGATCTTGTGGTGATTGCTGCCCCAACATGGAATTGGGGAATTCCTTATGTTTTAAAACACTATGTTGATGTCGTCACTCAACCTGGCTTGTCATTCACCTGGGCACCTGATACCGGATATACTTCGATGCTACCCACCAAAAGGGCATTTATCGTCAGTAGTAGTGGTGGCGACTATACGAAGGGGTCGGGAAATGAGCATGAAGATTTTGCTATTAAATACTTGGAATTATGGTTGAACAGTTGCATGGGTTGTGAAGTAGATATCATCAGCATGACAATGACTGCGCTTGGTCAGGAAGCGGTTGATGCGGCTCGGCGTAATGCATTGAGAAAAATCGAATCGATTTTTGAATCGATGGTTTTGCGAGAAGTGTAGATACGAGGGCTTTATGAATAAGCACCGTTTAGTGATTGCAAATCTTAAAATGAATGGCTCGCGAAAGAGCGTAAGAGCCATTTCGCAGTTTATTATTCAAAATAAATCTAGACTTTCGTTGGTAGATCTTATCTTTTGCCCGTCAGATATTTATCTAGAGCGCTGCATTGACGATTTCCAAGGTATTGATACTATACAAGTGGGAGCCCAAGATCTGTGGTCGGACAATTTATTCGGTGGCACCGGCGATACATCTGCTGAGATGTTAGTAGATCTAGGTGTGTCGTATGTCATTATTGGCCATTCCGAACGGCGAAAAGTCCATCAGGAAAATGACCCGCTTATTGCGAAAAAGCTTGAATCTGCAGTGGCGCGTGGGCTGACACCCATTTTGTGTATTGGTGAAACTCAGGAAGAAAGAATTAAGGGCGATACGCTTAAAGTGTTAGCTAGGCAGCTCAAGGGGCTACTGAATTTCACTGAGAGTGTTGCCTCTAAACTCATCATTGCTTATGAGCCCGTTTGGGCCGTGGGCTCGTCAAAATGCGCGCCACTCAATGAAGTCAACTCAGTCATACAATTTATTAAAGGGCAATTTCGACAATCAAGGAGAGAAGTCAATGTTGTGTATGGTGGCAGTGTCTCTGAGACGAACCTTATCCAATTGATGTCATTACAGGCTTTAGATGGTGTTATCGTCGGTCGCGCATCCTTGTCAGGGGATCGTTTAATGGAAATCTGTAGGCTCAGTGGCGTTGAAGGCAGCGGTAATAATGCCGGTAAAGTAGGAGGAGCAATGATGAGGATGAGTGTCGTCTAGTATTCTTACAACTAATGTCTGTAGGGGGGAGTATAGTCATAATAATCTAGGAGGAAAAAAGATAGGAAAAAGATAGAGGAAAAAGATAGGACATCCAAAGGAAAAAGATAGGACATCCAAAACCCGATAAACGGTAATGCAAAAACCTCGGTGATTGGCTATACCTAAATGACTAGGTAGTGTTTATGAAAAAAGATAGGACATCCAAAACCCGATAAACGGTAATGCAAAAACCTCGGTGATTGGCTATACCTAAATGACTAGGTAGTGTTTATCACTGAGGTTTTTTATGACTCAAGCGCGCAGAACGTTGATCTCTTTAGACCAAACCAGCTGGTTCCATATTTGCTCACGCTGTATTAAACGCTCATTTCTCATGGGCGAAGATAAATATAGCGGTAAAAACTATGAACATCGTCGCGAATGGATGTCGGATAAACTTGCTGAACTTGGGGATATATTTGCGTTAGACATCGCAGCATACGCAGTATTGTCAAATCACTATCATTTGGTACTGCATATTAAAAGATAGGACATCCAAAACCTGATAAACGGTAATGCAAAAAACTCGGTGATTGGCTATACCTAAATGACTAGGTAGTATTTATCATTGAGGTTTTTTATGACTCAAGCGCGCAGAACATTGATCTCTTTAGATCAGACCAGCTGGTTCCATATTTGCTCACGTTGTATTAAACGCTCATTTCTCATGGGCGAAGATAAATACAGCGGTAAAAACTATGAGCATCGTCGTGAATGGATATCGGATAGACTTGCTGAACTTGGGGATATATTTGCGCTAGACATCGCTGCATACGCAGTATTGTCAAATCACTATCATTTGGTACTGCATATTGATGCGGAAAAAGCAGCAGGGTGGAGTGATAAAACGGTTATTCGGCGTTGGATGATGTTATTCAAAGGCAATGAATTAGCCCTTAAAGTGTTAAAAAATCAGTCTATCAATGAAGCGGGGCAATATCTTGTCGATGACCTTGTCGCTGAGTGGCGTAAACGTTTGAGTAGCATTAGCTGGTTTATGCGTTGTTTAAATGAACATATCGCACGACTCGCAAACGCGGAAGATAAATGCACTGGCCGTTTCTGGGAGGGGCGCTTTAAAAGCCAGGCTTTACTCGACGAGCAGGCGATTATTACCTGCATGACGTATGTCGATTTAAACCCTATGCGCGCCGGCATGGCGGAGCTGCCAGAAACCAGTGATTTTACGGCCATTCAACAGCGCATTCAGTCTTTGAATAAACCCGCTAAAAAAGCTAAAGATAAAAAGCCCATTAGGCTGGCCAATTTCTGTAAACCACCTAAAAATAATCACCTTGCCACTGCCGATTCCGTAGACCAAGGGCAGCGTTCTACAGGTGTTATTCCCTTTTACTGGCGCGATTACCTTGAACTCATCGACTGGACGGGGCGAGCTATTCTGCCCAATAAGAGCGGCGCCATCGCACTTGCATCACCTAAAATACTCAAGCGTTTGGAAATTAATTGCGATGACTGGCTAGAAAATATGCCCCGCATCGAAACCGATTTTCACCACTGTATTGGCCGCTGTGATTCCATAAAACCCTGTGCAGAAAAGCTTGATCAATGCTGGGTTAAAGGATTGGGTGCCGCTCGGCGATTGTTTGGTTGTTAGATACCACTTCATTGAACTGATGATACAGCCCCTATTATGTTGGTGGGTTTGTATTTGATGTCTAATAGGCATCACCCCATGCAAAACCTTCTATTTTTCGAAAAAAATTGTATTATTATTCAATCGTGATATCTATAGTTTGAGGCCTTTCGTCGGTGGGCATTACACTTTAAACAAATTAGTTTTGGATGTCCTGTAAAGATCTGGTGGGCATTACACTTTAAACAAATTAGTTCTGGATGTCCTGTAAAGATCACCAACTGCCCGTATCGAGTGTTGCGCTTGTGGCGGAGGGCGATTAAAAAAATAGTGATTTTTTTTTTTTTTTAATCCAAGGCCCGAACAAAGCAAGTGAAGCGTACACAGAGAAATGTGCAGGCCGTAGGGGTTTCGCAGACCCTGAGAACTGGCATAGCAGACAGCTTCGAAATCAAAAATTGAGGTCGACGAGGGGTTTAACGCCCGCCGAAGTCAACACAGAAGTACCCGTTAATGGTAAGGGTGCGGAGGGCCTCCGGAGTCAAAAGGTTGTGGCATGTACATAGAGATGCATTTGAGAACTTGAGAGATCCATTTATTCCCCTTATGACATTATTATTGAACACTGAAATGCGAGAGACACGAAACGCTGTGGAGACGGGACTGCGCTGGTGCTCAACAATAATTACACCGCATAAGGAAAGCCAAGATCCCCGTAACTGGGGTATTGGCCTATGGTTAAGTGGAAGTCGGATCAAGCATAGTACTCTGGGGTTGGGAAAGCCAACTACATGGGAAAGGTCTTGACGGAAGTACGTAGCTCGCAGAGGACACTCATCCCCAACGCAGAAGATTGGGAATACTATGAGCTACCCGCACTGCGAGGAATAGCCAGAAAAGCAAAACAAGAACCCACGCATCGCTTTCGCGATTTGTCACGGTGTTTAAACGAAACTCACCTGCGTCATGCATTCAGTAAAATGAATAAAAAGGCCGCGAGTGGGGTCGATAATGTCACCTATCAGTATTATCAAAACCATTTTGATGAAAACGTCGATGATCTTATTGTTCGTTTAAAAAGACAAAACTACAAAGCGCGGTTGGTTAAACGGAAACATATCCCCAAATCCCCCGGCAAAACACGCCCCTTGGGATTGCCTGTACTTGAAGATAAGCTGCTTCAAACAACGACGTCGGATATACTTAATGCCATTTATGAGCAAGACTTCCACGAATTCAGCTATGGTTATCGACCAAAGCGTGGATCACGACAATGTGCAGATGACCTGAATGCCAAGCTACAATTTGGTGGTTTTGGTTATGTTGTAGAAGCGGATATTAAAGGCTTCTTCAACCACATTGATCATGATGTTTTACTCGATTTTATGGCACAGCGTATTGATGATAAACGCTTTTTGCGTTTAATCGCCAAGTGGTTAAAAGCGGGTATATTGGAGGAGGACGGTCAGATACATTACCCCGAAGAAGGGACGCCGCAAGGCGGGAGTATCTCACCGATTTTAGCCAATATTTATCTTCATCACGTTATAGATGACTGGTTTGAGCATGTGGTTAAGCCACATTGTGATGGCAATGCAATATTGTGTCGTTATGCAGACGACTTTGTGTGTGCATTTCAATATGCGAGGGATGCTGAGCGATTTTATCGTGTGCTTCCCAAGCGCTTAGAGAAGTACAATTTACAAGTCGCGCCTGAGAAAACGAACCTTATTCGCTTCAGTCGATTTTCACCCACGTTAAAGAACAACTTTACCTTTCTAAGTTACGAGTTTCACTGGCGCTATGACAAGGCCGGTAAGCCTCGTGTATTTAGACGAACCTCACGAAAACGACTACAATCCGTCAAAAATGCGTTGAGTGACTTTATCAAGATGAATCGGCATAAGCGAACGCCGGTGCTTCTAGAGAAGCTCACTCAAAAGCTAAGAGGTCACTACAATTATTTTGGTGTGGTGGGCAATAATGACGATGTGTATGCTGTGTATTTTCATGTGGTGGGTAAGCTGTATAAGTGGTTAAATCGACGTAGTGGTCGCAAGAGTGTAACGTGGGCAAGACTCAAGCGTGTTATGGCATATCGGAACTTTCCAAAGCCGGTGTGTAAAGTGATTCCGAGGGGTAGGGTATGTTGGTAAGTAGGATGACTGTTTTGCACTGCGAGAGCGAGTACGACCGAGGAGCCGGATGCGGGAAAACCGCACGTCCGGATCTGTATGGGGGGCTTTGTGTAAATGAAGTCCCTACCATGACTGAGCACTAAAAATGTCTGAGCACAGTTCAATTTATAATGTAAAGGGTGAGCTGGTTGGGCGTTTCAGGAATGGCGTGGGATGGTCATCGAAAATGGAAAGACTTGGTGAGTACAGCAATGAATTTGTACGTGATAATGAAGGTAATATGATTGCAAAAATTAATGGTAATCATGTGCTAAGTATGAGCAATGAAGAATTGGGATACGTATTGGGTAAAGATATTTTTGTTGGTAACGTTAAGGCTGGTAGTTATATTGGGCTGGCAGAGTCTGCTTCAGCGTCAATAGCTTTGTTATTCAATGCGCTCGGTCCACATGGCTCATAACAAACGCAGTCTGTCGGAACGCCTTTCCGTTCCTTCCTTCGTCACTACAAGGCGTCCGCAGCTGCGGGCGTTAGTTGCCGGTAGATATGAATATTGAGCAAGCAATACAAGAAGCCTTTTTTCCTGATGGTTCCGTCCCAATTGACGATGAATTTATTGAGGAAAATGCTGATATTGCATGGCTAAATGAAAAAATGAGCCTGTTGATTTTGGTGCCTTCTTATATGCTTTGGTGTACACGTAATAGAGACTCTAACGGAAACCTAGTAGTTGATGGTACTGTTAACGCATTAGCAGAATATGGGCGCTCTAAAAAACCAGAAATTGAGCACCTTAGTTTCAAGTTTCTTTGTAATTCCACGCAAAGAGAAGTCGTTCTTAAATTTTTGCAGTGGTGCTTAACTGAAGAGCTACTAGTAAATGAGGAGCAAGTTCAGCGTGCTTGTAAACATTGGGGCTAATAAAAATAAAACTAACCAAGCCAGTCAACCTGACCTCCGTAAACTACCCCCTAAATCCATTTAGTCGTCCGAGTGGTGCTTGATCTCCACGGACGGAGTAAATGCAGGCAGTCGCCAGGAGCAACTTCTGTCCGTGCTCTCACATAAAAAATTACTATTTTTAGAGGTATGCCCTTAAGTCATATTTTCACGATAGGTGTGACGGCTTATACCATGAATTCACAGGAGCAGGCGCTTAAGCTTCGTAAGTTACTTTTCTATGTGTCTAAACCCCCTTAAATAGTAAACCTAACGCTTTATCCACTGCTTAGGCGTAACCCCAAATCGCTTTTTAAAAACTCGCGCAAGCGTAGACGCGTTTTCATAACCAACATGATTAGCAATCAGGCCGACTGGTTTTTGTTTCTTTAATAGTCGCTTGGCCGCATCGAGCCGCAAATCCGTTAAATACTCCATTGGGGCTTTACCAGTGGTCTCTTTAAACAGTTGTGCAAACTTTGAGCGAGACATGGCGACTTCTTGCGCCATGCTATCAACCGTCCAAGCATCCTCTGGTGAAAATTTCAGTTTATCCATAAGAGGATTCAATTTGGGATGAGAGGCGCCGGCAAGAAGGCTGAAGTGTATAACGCCCGTGTCAGTAACGTGGCGAATCAGCTGCACCATAAAAATGTCACACAAACGATTAATCAGCGTTCTGTATCCCGTTGCCTCCACGAAGGCCTCTTTAAATAACCAGGCTGTCGTAGTCACTATTTCAGGGTTTTCTTTGGTCTGCATACAAATAAATCGCGGCAATTTTGACAATAAAAAATTTTGCTGGGTGATTGGGAAGTGAATACTTGCACAGACCAATTCGGCCTCTTGGTTTTGAGCGACGAAAACATCGTGTTTAACCCCACTTGGGAAAAACAGCAATGAGGATGACGGCAGGCTGAGTTTGTGCCCCTCTTCAGTCTTAACCTGTATGGCGCCAGACTTCACAAAGTGCAACATGCCCGATTGAGGGTTTTCGTCAAACCCTTGCAGACCGCACAGCTTGCCGTTGTAAAAAACCTCTGCTTTGACTTCTAAACTTTCCAGTAATTGGCTAAGCGAATCCATAATAATTCCATTGTGTACGTTGGGTGCCTTTTTAAAGACGATCTGACCTTTGTCCTAATCCCGAATCCTTAAACTATGTCGCAAGGTTGTTAACACAGCTGACAAGGCGAGCCGAGATAATCGGAATTCGCTAAAGACATCTCTATTTTAAATTCAACCACGTTAATTATTAAGTCCATTATTAAGGAGACACTATGAACATTACAAACACAATCAAGTTATTTACCGGTGCAAGCTTACTCGCATTAAGTAGTCTGACTTTTGCTTCCTCGGTCAATATTGGAACAAACGACGTTGCTATACATGGCTATGATCCCGTCGCCTACTTTGCGAAGGATAAGGCAGTTGAAGGGTCAGCTAAGTACACCGCAATTTATGAAGATGCCATTTATCGATTTTCCAGTAAGAAAAATCGTGATGCCTTTAAAGCCGACCCAGCGCGTTATGCACCTCAGTTCGGTGGTTATTGTGCAATGGGTGTTGCGTTGGACAAGAAGTTGGATGTTGATCCAGATGCTTTTTATATCCACGACGGAAAACTCTATTTAAACCTGAATAAAGACGTTCAGAAAAAATGGTTGACTGATGTTCCCGGGCATTTAAAAACGGCTAAAAGAACGTGGTCTGGTATTGAAGACCTCAGTGTAGAGGATGCCAATCAGGAGGACTGATGAACGAGTTGACTAAAACTGTTGTTGCACCGCTGAAAACACTACTGGAAAGCGATAAAACCCAACTGTTGAGTTTCAGTGCGCAGTGGTGTGGTCCCTGCAAAACGACAAAGCCCGTGATTGACACTATTGCCAATCACTACCAAAAAAAAGTGGAAACCGTGCGGATTGATGTTGATCGGCACCCAGATTGGGTCCGGCACTTTCAAGTACGCAGCGTTCCTACGCAAATATTGGTGGATAAAGGCGAAGTGGTTGTGCGTCGATCGGGAGCCGTAACACTGGCTGATTTAAATACGTGGCTGGCATCCAATTTGGCAGCCATCTAATTGAAGGTAGTACCTAATACAATTCTAAAGGAGCTAACAATGAAATCAAAAAAAACGGCTGCAACTGCAGCACTCGCGATGGCGCTTTGCACAATTGCGAGCCTCTCTTTACCCGCGCATGCCGCGGGTAAAGAGAAGTGCTACGGAATTGCACTGGCAGGCCAGAATGATTGCGGTAATTTGGCGGGCACACATTCATGTGCGGGTCAGGCCAAAGTTGATCACGATCCTGGTGAGTGGAAGCTTGTCGCCAAGGGTACTTGCGAAGACCTCGGTGGCTTATTAAAAGCCGAAGCCAAAAAGCGCTATAAAGCGCAACAGGGTTAATGAGGCTTGGATAAGGGGGAGCAGGGTCTCCCCTTTTTTTTGAACCTGTAAAGGAGAGCTCAAAATATGCAATTTCATAAAGCAGCCAGAAATGCGGCTAGTAGCCCTGCTTTTGTGGGCGTTGGTTTACGGCATCCTCACTTTAGCGATGCATTAAATGGAGTGGCAGCCGACGCTGGCCAATTGGATTTTATTGAAATACATACCGAAAATTTTTTTGCGCAGGGCGGCCCTCTAATACCTCTGATAGACGAATTAGCGGCAAAGTACGCTATTAGCCTGCATGGCACCTCGCTCGGTTTGGGCTCCGCTTGCGGCATTCCCAAAGCGTATTTGTCTGCACTGGCGTCTCTAAATGATCGGGTTCGTCCCATCATGCTTTCAGATCACGCAAGTTTCAGTTGGGGCGAGATTGAGCGTCAAAGTGTCCATGCTGGAGACTTGCTGCCGTTAGAGTTTGGTCCAGAAGGACTTGAGGTGATCGCGAATAATGTCGATGAAGTGCAACAGCACTTAGGGCGGCAGTTGCTGGTTGAAAATATTTCGCGTTATTTACCTCTCGTCAATGCGCAAATGTCTGAACAAGAGTTTCTTTCGATATTAGTTGACAAAACCCAGTGTGGACTACTCATTGATCTTAATAACGTTCTGATTAATGCGCATAACTTTGAAGAAGGCAATGCGCTGAGCAACGCCCAATCATGGTTAGAGAAAATTCCTAAACAAGCGGTAAAGGAACTGCACTTGGCGGGTTATACCCCTGCGCAGAAGGAATATTTTATTGTGGATGACCATAGCCGTGCTATATCGGATGAATGTTGGCAACTTTTTGATTACGCGCTCGAGCGTTTTGGCGCTGTTCCCACCTTGATCGAATGGGATAACGATTTGCCTGAGTGGCAAGTTTTACTCGCTGAAGCAAAGAAAGCGACTTTGAAAATCGAAACAAAATTTTCCAAGGCGGTGCTCAATGGCTAGTACTGTGAATACCGAAGAATTAATTACTGTTAAAGAGCGCGATGCTGTTCAGCAACTGGCTTTACGGCAAAACGCCTTGATCCATCAAATATTGACTGGAGCACCCTCCCATAACTCAGAGCAGTCAGGCGTCGCTGTATATCGTGCAAACTTAATAGCGAGTGCTGGCCGAGCATTGTCGCAAAGTTACCCAGTGGCCAGTGCCATGCTCAGTGAAAAAACGATGCATAAGCTGGCGGCACGTTTATTACAATTCTACCCAATGACTGCAGGCGATTGGGCAACGTGGGGTGCTGAATTAGCACGATATTTAAGTGAAACGTCGTTAATCGAAGCTCACCCTTATTTGTCTGATATTGCACGGGTGGAGTGGGAGATTCACAGTCGTTCACGTTTACGTGCTCAAAGCTTTGATGCGCTCTCTCTGAAGTGTCTTAATGAGGATTTAACAAAAGTACACCTAAGTCTGTCTCCGTCTGTGGCACTGATAAAAAGTGAGTTTCACTGTGGCGCAATTTGGCATTCACACCGGTGGCGTGACGGTGCTATTCATTTCGATAAGGCACTTTTCGAAGAACTGCTTAACAATACGCCATCGACGGGTCACTGGTTAATTCAGAGCCAAGCAGAGCCTTTTGTTCAGAGTATTGGTCGCCATGAGTTTAACTGGATAAAAGCGATAAAGGCAGGGCTTAGTCTCGATGCGCTTTTAAGTCTTCATCCAAAAATTGACTTTGCCGAATGGTTTTCCCGCGCCATAGAAGATCAAATTATTGTTGGTCTTTATTCAACAATTTCTACACGTGATTTAAGCCATCATTAACCCTAAATTATTAACATTATGTTTAAAAACTTGAGGAATAAATATGAACACTATTGCCCACCGAGCCATTAATTTTCATGATAAAGCTGTCGACCTGCTTGCGCGTTCGCATTCGGTTGTTGCGGTTTTAGTTAGACTGTACCTAGCACACGTTTTTTTCAATGCAGGATTAACCAAAATTAATGACTGGGAAACGACGCTCTTTCTATTTGAATACGAATATGCAGTACCACTACTATCCTCCGAAATTTCCGCCTTTTTAGCTACTGCGGCAGAGCTTGTGCTTCCTGTGTTGTTAGTGGCGGGCTTACTGACTCGTGTGGCGGCGTTTGGACTATTCGTTTTAAATATTGTCGCTGTTATTAGTTTGCAAGAAATTGCTGTGGCTGCACTTTACCTACATATATTATGGGGCATCTTGTTGGCGCAAGTTGTGCTGTACGGTGCGGGTTACTTTGCTTTGTCTCGGCTAGTGTTGAAGCGCTTTCGTAGTACTAAAGTGTAAAAGAAAATTTAAATAAATAAAAAAATAGGCGATGGATTTATTCATCGCCTATTTTTTTAATCGTAAGCGTTTATAACCCAAGTTCTGATAGGCTGGGATAATCATCGGGGCGCTTACCCTGAGGCCAGCGGAATTTTCGATCAGTTTCTTCAATGGCTAAGTCATTAATCGACGCGTAGCGTTTTTGCATTAAGCCGTCGGCACCAAACTCCCAGTTCTCATTGCCATAGGATCGAAACCAATTACCTTCGTCGTCGTGCCATTCGTATGCATAACGCACAGCAATGCGATTATCGGTAAATGCCCAAAGCTCTTTTATGAGTCGGTATTCATGCTCTTTTGCCCATTTTTCTTCGAGAAAAGCTTGGGCCTCCTCGCGGTTATTTACAAAGGTTGAGCGGTTGCGCCATTGGGTATCGGCAGAATAGGCTTGTGCGACAGCCTCGGCATTGCGGCTATTCCAGCCATTTTCGGCCATGCGGATTTTTTGCTTTGCGGAATCTTCGTCGAATGGGGGGAGTGGGGGGCGTGCCATGGTGATTCTCCTGCTCAGTAATATTTAAGGATTAAATGAGTTTGTGAAAAAAGGTGGAGCTATATTAAAAAATTAAGTAATTCGATAACCTTGTTGGGTATGTCGGTGTTGTAAGCAAGTTATGGGATAGCAATGTTTGACGGCCAATCGCCGGTTGTTTTTGTCGTGGGTGAGGTCTGAACGAGCTTAGCCGAAAAGCCCAATGCCCTAGGCATTTTTAAACCTTTCTCTAGGCAAAAACGCCAACCCCGGTCAGCACCTTTAAAGTCCCTAATCGTACTATCGTCTTCCGTTAATAGCTCGACTCGGCCGGTTAACATCAATAGATCACCGGTGACAAAGTTTGGAAACACAAGCCCAGCTTTGGGGTTGAGCAAAAAATTCCCGAGTGTGTTGAAATGGAAATTACCGGCAAAATCGGGAATGGTCAGGGTATTACCCTCGATCTTTACAAAACCGGGTTTGCCTCCCCGGTGGGATACATCGACCCCTTGATTCGCTTGCGGCATTTTCGCATCTACCGTTGTTGAGCTTGCCACAAAAAATGTGTCTGCTGTTTGAATAAACGCCTGGGCGGCGAAGTCCAGCGTGGTTATCTCAGTGGGTCTGTTGGGGGCCTGGCTCGCTATAGTCGAGTTATCAAACTGCAATTCTCGCGTGTGTATGTATTTGGGGCAATTACCAAAAGCTTGGTCGACTTCGAGCGTCGCAGAGCCATCACTATGCGTTGCGATCCTGCCGTTGAGCCGATTTCGACGCCGCGTATTGAGCTCTATGCCTAACAGGGCTATTGGGCTATTGGGTTGAGTGAGTGTTCTAGTCAAGGGGTCTTTTCGATCGACGAGGCGCTGAATTGCTTGGCTAGATAGATGCAGTTGTGTACTGGTTGGCGAGTGCGCAAATCCTGGTTGTCCACTGACCACCGAGGCCCACGGCCAGCCCAATTCATCAATACCGCCGGCCACCAAAAAAGGCAGTTGCCCGTAAAAGGTGCGGTGTTGTTCCGGCATGTAAGGGCGAATAACGCGCTTGCCAATCGCTGCCATTTTTTCGCGCATGCCAAGGCGCTCCTGCAGGCGTTGTTCTCCTGCGTGAAAGGGGGCGTCTATTCGATGCTCAGTGTTTTCCAAAGTGTGCTCCCAAAAGATTCACTTCTAAGTAATGAAACGGAACTGACAGGCTTAACCCCTCAGGTTGAGGCGCTTAACCCTGCCAGAGCATCTACGCTCGCTTTGTTTATGCCGCTAGACCTACCGCTGTGCTTTTCATAGGAATAAAGCCTTCAAGGGCCTCGATGCCTGCGAGCCAGCGTTTAATTTCGGGGTATTCGGCCAAGTCAACATTGCCTTCGGGGGCGTGGGCGGTATAGGTATAGAGTGCAAAATCCGCAATGGTCAGGTGATCCCCCACTAGGCTGCCGCGGCTGGCAAGGTGTTGGTTGAGCTTTGCGAACAGATTGTGCGCGCGACTAATTGCCAGCTGCGCATCCAGCGGTGCACCGAATACGGTTATCAAGCGCGCCGTTGCGGGCCCAAAGGCTAGCTCACCGGCCGCAAAGCTTAAAAACTGTTGCACTTGTGCTTCCTGCACGGGGTCCTTAGGTAAATATTGGGGGGCATATTTCTTTGCGAGGTAAAACAAAATGGCATTGGAGTCGGCTAGCGTGATATCACCGTCTTGTATTACGGGTACCTGACCGAAAGGGTTAAGGTTTAAAAATGGTGCTTGGCGTTGTTCACCCGCGGCGAGGTCTACGTCAATGACCTCGTGTGGAATGCCAGCGACGCTGGCAAAAAGGCGCACGCGATGGGCGTGGCCGGATAGGGGAAAGCTGTAGATTTTTAGGGGTTGGCTCATGGTGCTACCTTTTTTATGAGGCTGCGCTATATGCTTACTGAGTGACTTATTCCGAATAAGCAGAGTAAACATGTGGCAAGGTTTTACGGACTAGTTTACGAACAAAGATCGCGATCGACTCTCGGAAGTCGAAGCAAAGACTGCCTCGGCGTCGTCGCTTGATTTCCATAATAGAAAAACTTTTATCAAATGATAATGCCCTAGAAGTGGGTATAATTATGCACAAAACGTACATAATAGGAGGGCGTGATGGATACCCTAGAGGGCATGCGTGTTTTTATTGCGGTTGCGCGCAAACAGTCGTTTACCGGTGGCGCAAAGGTTTTAGGGATAAGTACAAAGCTGGCGAGCAAGTATGTTGCCCAGTTGGAAGCCAAGCTGAGTGCGCAACTATTTAACCGAACCACGCGCAGTGTATCGCTGACCGCAACCGGCGCATCTTACTTAGAGCGCTGCAGCGCCATTGTGGACCAGTTGGATGAATTGGAAGATCTTGTGCAGCAGCGCCAAGCGGAGCTTGCCGGCCCCATCCGCATTACCGCGCCCACGGGCTTTGGTAGTCATCAGCTTATTCAGGCGCTTAACCCCTTTCAGCTTGCCAACCCTAAGGTTGAGATCGACTTACATTTATCCGATCAGCGGGTAGCGATTGTCGAAGAGGGATTCGACTTAGCCGTGCGTTTTGGTGCCTTAGAGGATTCCACATTAATTGCGCGCAAATTAATGAATATGCGTGTGGTGACTTTTGCATCGCCTGCTTATCTTGCGCAGCACGGCACGCCGCGTACGCCTGAAGAGCTAAGCGAACACAATTGTGTTATTTCTAAGGCGGCCACACACCCTTATCATTGGAAGTTCAATAATACTGGCAAAACCCTAACGGTGGTGGTGAGTGGCTCTCATCAGGCCAACGCTCCGCGGGCAGTAGCACATATGGTGGCTGGGGGTATTGGTATTAGCCGCGGGCCGTTGTACAGTGTTGCCCCGTTTTTAAAGTCGGGGCAATTGCAATTAGTGTTGGAAGACTATGAGCGTGAAGGCTTTTCTTTATATGCCGTTTACCCTACCAGCCGCCACTTAACAGCACGCATTCGCGCTTTGATAGACCACCTTGTGGATTATTTTTCTCAGTAAAATGTTGCGTGTTTTACCTTTTTCGATACCAAAAAGGTTGGATATCTAAAACCAAGTAAGCGGGAACGTCATCACTTGCGCGCACCCAAAAATCACTATTTTTTTGAGGCGCCCTTAATGCAGAATTGGCTATCAAACATAATGGCGTAAGTCAGCTAAAGAGTATCTGGCGTTGCATTCAAATTTGACCTTATGGCCTGTGGTTAGGAGAAGATATTCATTGAATATTTACGCAGGCACCAACTTTTTGAAAGCGCTGCCGATATTGGCTGGGGCTAATAGCTGTTGAGCGTTTAAATAAACGCCTAAATGAATTGGGGTCATCATAGCCAACGTTGCTGGCAATTATATCGATGGGGTCGTTGCTGGCTTCAAGCATTTGCTTTGCTTCTTCGATGCGTAGCGTTTGCACATACTCTAATGGCGCAAATCCGGTGGCTTTATTGAAACGACGTTTAAAGGTTCTCGGGTTCAATCCAGAATGTTTAATCATTTCGCTTACGGGGTTTTGCACTTCGTAGTTGTTGGCAACCCATAGCTGGCATTGGGCCACGACTTCGTCTTCGTGTGGCTTTGGGCGCGTCATCGCACTGAAGGGGAGTTGCCCATCATTACGGTCACCGAATAAAAATATTTTAGCGATACGCCTTGCTTCTTCGTTGCCACAGAAGTGCGCAATTAAATACAAGGATAAGTCTGACCAAGATGCCGAGCCACCAGAGGTGATAATTCTATCTTCCGGTTGCCCGGGTAAAAGTACGTGCTCTGGCATTAGATTTACCTTGGGGTAGTATTGTGCAAAAAGCTCGCTTACGCTCCAGTGCGTCGTAGCATTCTTCTCGTCTAATAACCCTGTTTCTGCCAATAAAATTGAACCCGAGCACACGGAGCAAATAATTGCTCCACGTTGATGCTGCGTTTTAATCCATTGAACCTCTTCCGCCCAAAGGCCATGCAGTGGCTGCTCAAGATCTAAGTAGAGATCCCCTGCGATAATCACGTCGGGGTTATCTGTTTCGCTGAATGGGCTATCGACCAAAATCGGAGCGCCCTGGTTGGTAACCAGTAACCCACTGCTTCGCCCTGCAATGGACACCGCGATTTGCGGTGTATGCGCTTGCCTACCTGTCATCAATTGCCACATTGTTCCCACGCAGGAAAACACTTCGTGTAATCCATAGAGCACGGCGGCGGAGGTCTCCTGGGTGGCTAGCAGGCTAATTTTCAGTGGGTGGCGGCGAAATGTATTTGGCATGGCTGGCAATTTGTCATATTTGCCCCGTTATTGTCAATTATGCGCCTAACAGGTTTTTGGTTTTATCCCTCAATATGCGCTCCTTCAACTAATTACAGAGAATTTAAAGGGAATCGCTATGTTTAAGGCTTCAAGAAGGCGCTTAGTGGGTGCTGCCATGGTGGGTGCAGGTACAGTTATGAGTGGCTGCGGGCTTCAAAAAGCGGGTAATCAAAGCCTGCACAAGGGGCGAGTTTTGTTGGGGCAAGTTCCTGATTTGCCGAAGGGATTAATTGATGCCGTTAACTTTCCACTTATTGATGCTATTGGGTCTTCTCCGCTTTAGTGAGGTAAAAAGAGATGCTAAGACCCGCCATATCCGTTGAAATGTAAGGTTCTCACGCCACTACACTTAAACGAATATATGAGCCTTAACATCTCCAGCAAAATTTTGAGCCTTCCTGGTCAGCGTGTCAAACAAGTTCAGCATGACTTGGCCCTGCAAAGATTGACTATACACTGCAAGCGAGACCGTCGTTATAGAGCGATTGACCCGTCAAGTAATGAGGCGGCCAACATCAACCGATACTTGCGCAGAACGATCCGTGATGTCCCTTTGTGTGGCTTCGAGTGCTATTTGGAAGTTGAGCTCGCTCAAGTTGTGACGACTTGCGGTAGGCGTCTAATGGAGGCTTGCGAATTTGTCGATACAGGCAATCGCTATACTCAAAGATTTTGCCAGTTGGTGAGCGGATTGTGTCGCCATATGAGTATCAGCACGGTCAGTCGGCACCTAAAGCTACGATGGGAAACGGTGAAAAATATGGATAAATTTCACCTAGAGAAAACGTTGCCTGCACTTAATCCTGAAAAATTAATTGACTTAAAATATCTTGGGGTCGATGAAGTCGCTAGAGCCAAAGGCCATGATTATATGACGGTGATTTATGACATGGAATCCGGTCATTTAATTGGCGTTGAGACAGGCCGTAAAGCCGAGGTGTTGACAGCGTTTCTAAAGCGCTTACCAGCACAAACCGCTGAAAACATAGAGGCGGTAGCCATGGATATGGGGCCAGCCTATCAAAAATCGGTACGCGAATGCTTGCCTAATGCTGACATTGTTTTCGATCGGTTTCATGTGATGCAAAACTACAGTAAAGCCATGAGCAATCAGCGTAGGATCGAGTTCAGAAAGGCGGATCGCGCAGGCAAAGAGCAGCTTAAAGGTACCCACTACCTGTTGTTAAAAAATGCCGACAAGTTAAATGATAAACAAGCCAATAAACTCCAGACATTGCTCGAAAATAATTCCAATATCAATACACTTTATATACTCAAAGAGCAGCTCCAAGCTTTGTGGAATGCAGGGAATTATGACGCCATGATGAATGCATTGGAGCAGTGGTGCGACATCGCGGAACAGACGAATATGCTCTATCTCAAGAAATTTGCAAAGTCACTAAGGAAGCATAGCGTAGGCATTTGTAACTACGGAAAACACGGGCTGACTAGCGCCAGAATTGAAGCCGGCAATGTCAGCATTGGCATGATTCGCAAGCGAGCAAGAGGCATCAAGGATACCGAGTACTTCAAGCTAAAAATAAGGCAATCATCGATGCCTGACGAGCAATCCATGTTCTATGGAAGCCACTAGATCACCTCACTAAAGCGGAGAAGAGCCATGCTATTCATGGCCGCCGTTCAAGACGTTTTGCCTTAGGTGCGTCGATTCCCGGCGGTCCTCTCGCTTATAAATCGCGTCATGCCCCCGAGCCATTGAGCGAATTAGAAAAAATGCTATTGCTCACCACCGTTGGGGGCAACACCGGCTGGACAAATTTAATTCCTTACAATCGTCACTATCAGCCCCAAATTCCGAATTACGCCGGTGCGGCGGGAGGGCGAACCTTTCCATCATCTGCGGGCTTTCATACCAGCGATTTGTTTTTCACGGACGACACGGGTGCCTATTATTTACCAACACGGGATATGGCAAGTACAGAGGCTAGCAACTCCGAAAACGAACTCGATCTTAACGATTATCTCAATAAGCACCGCTCGCGAATCGTAAAACTATCGGATGGTCGTTTAAATATTCCAGCCTCGCCATTACACATGGAAATGCACAACGAGTGGTGCGCGAATGTGCCGGGCAGTACATTAATTATGCCTGTAGCCGACCTCGCGCAGCATATGTTGTTAACGCTGTGTTACCTCGTGCAAAACGGTGCTTGTATTTTCGACGACATTAATCAGCGCGCTATTCCTGGAATAGAAAAATTTAAAGATCTAGTGGATGTAGAAAATCCCTATCCGCTGAGTTATGTCGAGCAAATTGCGTTAACCGAAACCACCGTTGAAATATCAACATCCTGTTATGCCGGAGCATTAATGTTGCAAGCGATGGGTCTTGGTGGCTGGATGTACGATGGCATTAACCCAATCAGTGTACTCGGCGCGAGTGGTGACCCTGAGGTCCCTGGGTTCGGCTTTAGTTCAGAGACGAATAGTCAATGGCCTGTGCCCAATGTTACGGGATTGAAAGGTGTCTTCGAGGGGCATTGCCCGCCTTTCTTTCCCGATATGAGAAGTGCGGTCGATGCAGTGACTAAACGAAAGTTTGGCGACGCCGGCCCATTCAATGCAAATACTAATGGCCCCTACAAAAATTCTTCCAAAGTGCGTGGCAGTGCGGCTGGGCATAACGAGCATTTTGCGGAGTGCGTAGCACTCATGGCGCAATATGTTTACGACACTTTCGGGCGCTTCCCCGCCACGGTTCCTTCAATATACGCATTGATGTATTTGCAAGCGCACAAGTTGGATACCGATTTTTACGATAAGCATTTTGAAGCGGGTGGCTATTTAAAAACCCATGCAAATCATCACAAAAATTGGTAGGTGTGCTGTGACTTCGAATTACAAAAACAATGCGATTCGTGGGCCGATCAATGCTTGGTTGTTTAATGTTTTGTCAAGTTATATGAATCTGATGTTTGGTGCCTCAAAAGCCCAATTATTTAAAGGCCATCCCGATACCGTTGTAGAAATCGGTTCAGGCGCTGGCGCCAATATGCGCTACCTAAGGCGGGGGACAACATTAATTGCAATCGAGCCCAATATTCATATGCATCAAAATCTTAAAAAGAGTGCTAAAAAATACGGCATTTTATTAGAGATTAAAACCACTACCGGAGAATCAATTGATATACCGAAAGCGTCCGTGGACTTAGAAAAGATAGGACATCCAAAACCTGATAAACGGTAATGCAAAAAACTCGGTGATTGGCTATACCTAAATGACTAGGTAGTATTTATCATTGAGGTTTTTTATGACTCAAGCGCGCAGAACATTGATCTCTTTAGATCAGACCAGCTGGTTCCATATTTGCTCACGTTGTATTAAACGCTCATTTCTCATGGGCGAAGATAAATACAGCGGTAAAAACTATGAGCATCGTCGTGAATGGATATCGGATAGACTTGCTGAACTTGGGGATATATTTGCGCTAGACATCGCTGCATACGCAGTATTGTCAAATCACTATCATTTGGTACTGCATATTGATGCGGAAAAAGCAGCAGGGTGGAGTGATAAAACGGTTATTCGGCGTTGGATGATGTTATTCAAAGGCAATGAATTAGCCCTTAAAGTGTTAAAAAATCAGTCTATCAATGAAGCGGGGCAATATCTTGTCGATGACCTTGTCGCTGAGTGGCGTAAACGTTTGAGTAGCATTAGCTGGTTTATGCGTTGTTTAAATGAACATATCGCACGACTCGCAAACGCGGAAGATAAATGCACTGGCCGTTTCTGGGAGGGGCGCTTTAAAAGCCAGGCTTTACTCGACGAGCAGGCGATTATTACCTGCATGACGTATGTCGATTTAAACCCTATGCGCGCCGGCATGGCGGAGCTGCCAGAAACCAGTGATTTTACGGCCATTCAACAGCGCATTCAGTCTTTGAATAAACCCGCTAAAAAAGCTAAAGATAAAAAGCCCATTAGGCTGGCCAATTTCTGTAAACCACCTAAAAATAATCACCTTGCCACTGCCGATTCCGTAGACCAAGGGCAGCGTTCTACAGGTGTTATTCCCTTTTACTGGCGCGATTACCTTGAACTCATCGACTGGACGGGGCGAGCTATTCTGCCCAATAAGAGCGGCGCCATCGCACTTGCATCACCTAAAATACTCAAGCGTTTGGAAATTAATTGCGATGACTGGCTAGAAAATATGCCCCGCATCGAAACCGATTTTCACCACTGTATTGGCCGCTGTGATTCCATAAAACCCTGTGCAGAAAAGCTTGATCAATGCTGGGTTAAAGGATTGGGTGCCGCTCGGCGATTGTTTGGTTGTTAGATACCACTTCATTGAACTGATGATACAGCCCCTATTATGTTGGTGGGTTTGTATTTGATGTCTAATAGGCATCACCCCATGCAAAACCTTCTATTTTTCGAAAAAAATTGTATTATTATTCAATCGTGATATCTATAGTTTGAGGCCTTTCGTCGGTGGGCATTACACTTTAAACAAATTAGTTTTGGATGTCCTGTAAATAATCTGCAGAGGCTGGGTATTTAACGGTAGTAGAAGGTGATGAAGGTTTTGATGAAGCATTGCCGATTGCCATTGATATTCTTCAATTTTGGGCATGGATGCAACCAAAGTTTAATGTCGACCTAAATTTCGATGGGGAAATTCGTATTAGATCAGTGGATAAGGAAAACGAAATTGAGATCAACGCTATTGGTAGGCATATGTTCAGTACCGGATTTGCGGGTGGTAGCGCATGGACTAGCCTAGTCGAAGAAGGCGTGAAAGATCTCGACAGCAACCTAGTACTAAAAATTAGAAGTATCCGTGAAGAATAGAAGCTATAAATCGGGTAAGAGCTGGTTTCTAGCCAGCTCTTACCCGATTTAAGCTAATCACATTGATCGATTTGCAGTCGACTCAACGGTTGAAAATTATCGTTGCGATTGTCTTAAATATTTGATCAAATATTGTTCAATTTCATCAAATGAAAAGGCGGGGAAGAATCGATGGTTTTCAACCGCCTCGTTATGAGTTTTCGAATGTATCGTGCATTACTTATTATTCTATTTTCTATCCCCGGATACTCACTTGGGTGTAATGACAAACTTGACGATTTTGACCAAGCACTCTCTGAGCTGAGTATTGAGGTTGTGTATTCAAAGGAATGTAATTTGGTCTTGGTTAAGGGGCCGGAAAATCTTGCCGCGCAAAAGAAACTCGATAAATTATATCTAGTACTCAGGGGACGCACCAGTGGTAAACAGTTTGAATTTTCTACTTATATTGAAGTGTCAAGGTCTGGTCGTGGAGAGCAGGCTGGAGGCGTATGTATTGACTACGATTCTGCAGTTCAGCTAGATATCGAAGCTTCATATGGGGCAAGTGCTGGTGTTGTTAAGTGCAATCTTCCAAGTAGAATTTTCAAAAATATTCAGGAGCTGGTAAAAAAATCATAACCAGACTGTCGTGTATCGCCAGTTTCGCAGGGCAGGACAGCTTTTCCGTCGCTTATTTTTGAGACGGAAAAGGCTGCCACAAAAACAACCAACTACAAAGCTACGGCATATGGCAGTGTTAGCTTACAACAGATTTAGAAAGTCTAAGATATGTCAGAAGAGTATTTTGTTCTACATGAATGCAAGTTCACAGACGATAAAAAAAGGCAAATTGTATTTTCAAAAGATGCCAATAACGGATTTGAAAACGCTTGGAACCTATATATCCGGCGAGTTGCGAATGAGAAAGACCTTGAAGAAAATCATTACTTTGAGTCAGAGGGTGATATTGTCTGGGAGGCTACTATTGAAATAATCTATTGCCCTTTCTGCGGCACTAAGTTAGAAGGTGCGAGTGAGTTTAAAGGCGAGGCATCGTTATTTGAAACTGTTTCTAGTTGGTATGAGGCGCACGTGTAATAGTCATAAATAAACTCGAGCTTTTCGAGAAAGTTAACGATTTACCTCTGTTGCAGCCCAAATCTACGCTGCTTTTGTGTGTTTCATTGCACTGTAATACAAAACCCACTCCGGTTTGGTCGCTATAGCGCAAGGCGTTAGAAAAGGGCAATTATGAAGAGATTATTTTTTTTATGTGTATGTTTCCTTTGTAGCATTGCTGCTGCAGGAGCGGTTTTACCTGATTTGAAAATTGAGGAGCTTGAAGAAGGTGTTTATGTTTATACATCGTTCGAAGAAATTAACGGTTGGGGTATTGTTGCTAAACGCGGGTTGGTGGTTCTTGTAAATACTGACGCCTATCTGGTCGACACTCCGTTTACTGCTACAGAAACGGAAAAGTTAGTCAATTGGTTTGTGGCTCGCGGCTATAAAATCAAGGGCGCTATTTCCTCTCATTTTCATAGTGACAGCACGGGAGGAATAGAGTGGCTTAATTCTCAATCTATTCCCACGTATGCATATGAATTCACAAATGAGCTTCTTAAAGAAGGCGGGAAGATGCAAGCTAAACACTCATTTAGCGAAGTGAGTTATTGGCTAGTTAAAGATAAAATTGAAGTTTTTTATCCCGGCCCAGGCCACACTCAAGATAACGTGGTGATTTGGTTGCCTGAAAATAAAATTTTATTCGGTGGTTGTTTTGTTAAGCCTCACGGTCTTGGTAATTTGGGCGATGCAAATTTAGAAGCTTGGCCAAAGTCCGCAGAAATATTAATGTCTAAGTATGCTCAAGCAAAGCTTGTTGTTTCAAGCCATAGTGAAACTGGGGACGCATCATTATTAAAGCGTACATGGGAGCAGGCTCTTAAGGGGCTTAAAGAAAGTGAAAAACCATCACCGCCAACTAACTAAACTTCTAACAAGTTGTTGCATCGGGCAGTTTTTAAGTTGCGATTTTATGGCTTGGCTGCCGATGAAGCAGGACTGGCAGTCAAAAAAGCTAACGACACAAAGCCTTATTGATTATCTGCTGGGTTGGTCGATATGGCGCGAGTGACTCGCCTGCGGCTAGAGAATAATCGATGTGAAGGAACTCGCTGAATTTTGGGCGAGTTGTCCTTGGTTCCGACGCTTGGTGGAGGTAAACTGGCTGCCAAATCTACTCATGGTCTTTCCTTTTCATGCTCAAGCCTACCGAATTTGAATTCTGCCCAAAATGCAAAAAAAATACCGCCACCTCTATGGCTAACCCCGATGGCAGCGGTCGGTTTTATTGCACCACCAAGCACTGTGGCTTTGAAGTGCCCACCCAAAAGCAGGACATGGCTAAAGCGATGGATAAACTGGCGGATATTAAAAAGAAGATGTTTCCTTCATAGGGTGGTAGTTGGTATAAAGGTGGGGCGGTTGCGGTCTATTTTTCAATTGTTAATTGATTTTAGGCGTTTACTGTTTATTTTTTTTAGTTTTAGCGCATTGCCCTTATTGTCAAAGCTGGGTGAAAAAGCCCGCGCCCGTGCGATACCTTGAACCATTAATTCGGGCGTATTCTTGGGGGCGGGTATTTCCTCATGCAGTTGCAATATTTTAGGTAATAGCGTGGCGGCATCCCACGCTATTATCTTCGTATTAATCACAAATATTTCGGTTACCGCCGGTCACGGTTAAGTTCACCCAGTTCGAATTATCCGCACAGGGCGATTCGCGTACACTGGTATTGCTGACATTAAGGTTTGTGAAAGTTAAGTCGCGGGAGTTGTCGAATTCTGAACGGGCCGAAATGCGAAACTCGCCGCCGCCATTAACGGTACCGCTGTTAATAGTGACGTTATAGCAGTTTTCGATAAGTGCCGAGTTATTGCCGTTATTCGCCAGATCAATATTATTAATTTCTACACCGCCGGATTGCGACACGCAAAATAGGCCTCGGCCGCCGCCGCGCGAAATTAATTTATCGACGTAAATATTGGTGGGGTATTGGTTGTTGACGCGGCCATTGGTATTAGCAAAACGCAGCGTGGCATAGCCAGTCCCGACGCCCGTATTTATACCGTCAACAGTGCCAATATTGGCATTGCGGGAATTGTTGAGCAGTAAGCCGGCATAACCGGTATCGCGTGCGACGACAGTGCCAATGTCTAAGCCGTCGACATTCCAAGTTTCTACGCCGTGGCCACTGGTGCCCTCAACATAAATGCTGTCGATGGTTACATTGGTGGTTGTACCGCGGTTATCAAAACGTATACCTGCGCCACCACTGAGGCGTAAATCAATTTGCCCTAGGTGCAAGTTGTGGGTGTCGGCAATGAGTATTGCAAAGGCTGGGTTGCCCGTCATTTTAAGATAAGGAATGGAGACGTTCTCTGTTCTTGAACCCCAAATTGTGATGGCTCCTCTATTATTCGGTGTCGTATTGATGGTGCCGCACACCTCAAAAATCGTGTTGCTTTGGAGGTTGATTCGCGTATCGCCTACATCGCCGCTGGCCATAATAGTGACCCGCTCTTGCTGGGTTCTACCGGACGATAACTCACCCAGTGCCGCGATTATTGCGCCGCTATAGTCGTCGCCAAAGTTGCGGCCATTCATTTGGTAATTACCCGGCTGGCCGGTAACGCGAGCCTTCGCGGTGCCCGCGCCACATTCGCCGGGATTACCGGTATCTGGGTTGGGAGTAGGGGCAGGCGTGTAAGCTGCAAAATCTATCAGCTGCCATTGTTGTGCTAATTCGGCGCTGCGGGTGTACTGCGTAATACGGGTGCCGGCAACATCAGAGTTGAACTCGGGCGCCAGTACTTTATTGCTTAAACGGTTGCTGAGCTGGTGGTAGCCATTGCCTAAGTCAAGAATGTGAAACTGCTGGTTTTCACCGTCTAAGTCTTCCCATTGGACGATGTCGGCACCTTCGTCGGTAAGGAATTCGTATAAGTCGAGCGCAAGGCCCGAATGGCGTGCAACCATGCGGTAATAGTTATCGCCAGAATCGACAAAACGGAACTGCTGGTTTTCGCCGTCGGTACGATTCCACTGCGTTAAGGCGGCGCCTGCCTCTTCCGACACTTCTGCGATATCAAAAGCCAAGCCGTTGGCCCGGTTAGCAAGCACATACCAGCGGTTTGTATTCATCGCTACCGGGGTTGCGCTTGGTACGGGTGCTGCGCTGCTTGAGCTAACAACCGAGCTAGAGGTTGCGGCGCTAGACGCGGGCAAACTTGATGAGCTGCTACTATCTACGCTTGGCGTACTCGATGCCGCAGTAGGCGCACTTGATGAGCTAATAAGTGAGCTGCTTTCCATCGCTAGGCTACTCATGGCCGCATCGTCAGGCGCTTCGCCAACGCAGGCCGTTAGTAGGGTAACAAGAGATGTGCAGGCTAAAATTCTAACGGGTTTCATTGGGCCACCTTACCTAATCAGCTTTTTATTGGATGCTCTGGCGATTGATTCCAACAAATAGGGCAGACCGGTTCAAGCGGTTAATCTTCAAGCTGTGAAACCGATTACATTGCGTTGCTCAAAAGCTCTAGTCGTGCACTGTATTTAGGGGTATGGAGGTAAGCGCTATGGTGTGTTGTGGTCTCCAAGTTAATGCGCTGCAGGCGCCGTAAATGTGGAGCATGGTGTAGGTTATATGCTCACTTTAGCAGGCTGCATTTTTAGGTGTTTTTCTACATTCCAGCTTTGTAGTTAGTTTATTGGCGGTAGTTTTTCACAAAAAAGGCCAAGTTACAGTGACGTTGTTTTTATCATCGCCTCTATGGAATTCCCGAACTCATTCGCTAAGGCTTTACTCCTAGTCCTGCTGAAATTCGCTCATAGTGTGTATCTGATATGCATCATACTCTTCCCTTATGCGTTCCTCTTGAACGCTATTCATACTCCCGATGGATATATTGTTCCGACACCACCCTTCTCGAAGGTATTCACGATAACTCATCATTTTCGGGCCCTTATAAGCCGGCCTTTGAATACGGTAAGTCTTTTTAATCTTGTGCCCGAACACTTCGGCGTTTTCAAATCCTTGCCAATAATCCACATAAGCGCTGAATAGTAGAGTTTTCGATATGAGGCATACTATTACAAAAAATGAGCATGCCGCTATTATTAAAGTTCCATTGTTTTTGCGTATGTATACTGAATATACAATTTCCAAAACTGCCCAAAACATCAAGAGTATGTAGGTCGTTAGATATATGTTAATTGGGGCGAACCCTGCTTGGTTGAATACTGAATTGTGGGTTGCTCTAAAAATTGTAATTTTTTGTGTCAGAGCAAGGGGCAGAAGTTGCTGCTGGCAACTTCTGCATTTCCTCCATCCGTGGAGATCAACCAGTTGATGCAGCTCTCGATATTATGCTTCTCGATAACGGCTCCTCGACATTGTGCTCCTTATTAGTGGTATTTTTTCTGTATTCTATGTAACTTTTGTTATGCCGCTCTAGTTTAGTGCAGCTTAATCACATAAAAATATAACCGCTACGGCTGTGCAGAGCCATTCTAATGTAAGGCGCGCTTAGTAGAGAGTGGGGCGCCCTTTAAGGCGCCGCATCCCATACTCGGCCAGAGGCTGTGCCATCTTTAGGTGGGTTAAATACTTCAACAGCCATTACTTGATATGTTGGGTCGTCACTGGCATCGAAGTTATTCATGTCTGGTAAAATCCAGCCAGTATCTTCCCAGGCTTTAACGTGATCAGAAAATATAATTTTATAATCTTTCCCGAGCGGTAGTGGCTTATTAGGCATGCTCCAGTATTGATAAAAAGTTGCGATGTTATTAATCGAGGGTTTTTGATCGCGCGTTGTGCGGTAGGTGGAATATTCAATACCGTTGCTCGTAAAGGTTTTACCAAATGTGCCATTATCGCTAGGTTGATAGGCGCTGCTCCATCTTTGCAAAATGTAATACTCTACGAGGTGTGCAGGGTTTGATTCTGGCATATCTTTATCATATCCCCAGCCGTATAGCGTAATAAAATTTGCGCCACTGTCTTCATTAAAGCGGTATCCGATTACTCGGTCTTCATCACCATAATGCCAGCCAGGGCCGCCCACATAATTATAACCGCCCCCTTGCCATTTTACGCTGAAGGCGCCATCGGTACTCAGGTTTAACGAGGCAGAGCCGCCATCCTTCCAGTGGGTAAAGAAAAAGTCGCCAACATGGCCGGTTGCGTGGTTTTGGGTTAGCAGAATAGGGCGGGTATATTTTTGGGTGTAAGCTGCAAACTTATCGATAGAAGCGCCGGTTGATTTAGCTTGGTGGCTAAGTTCTTCTGACTTGTCTGTTGCTGTTGTGCAGCCAGCAAGGCCTAATACCCCAGAAATTATAAGGGTATAAATGGGTAAAGGGGTTTTCAAATTGCCATCCTCCAGCTTTTAGTGGGCTATATGCCGTGGTTGTGTAGACTCGTAAAAATGTATTAAAGCTCTTACTCTTAAACAATAGTCGATGTTATCGGTTTAGTGGGCGCCGACGGTCAAAATACACCGTCTAATAGGATGATAATAGTCTAAAAGCGACATCGCCATACCTATTGTAGGGCGTTACCAAAATCTTATTGTTACGATCCATCACGGTCAACCTTTGGTTAATCCTGGCGTCTACTTGGGCACTGTGGGCCTGCCGCTGAAATAATACTAGTTGCGCGCTTCATTTTACTTCTCATACGAGATCTCTAGATAATGTGATGGCGCAAGAGTAATAACTAATTCAAAAGGGGTGTATCCTTTTACTGTGGCAGTATCTTTGAGTAAATTTAGCCGTATGTTACCGCCGATGCTTTCTAAGAATTTTTTCACGGCGTCCATTCCTACGCCTCGGCCAGAAATCTCGCTTACGGTTTCTTTGGTGGATGTGCCTGAATTAAAAATCAGGTTTGCGATATCTTGCTCGGAGATGTCGTCTTGCTCCCCCCAAATTTTCATTTGCACTCCTTTTTTAAACAGCGCCTGAGTATTTATCCCTTTACCGTCATCGGTTATGGTAATTGTAATTTCATTGTTTTTTCGTTGGCTTACGATGTGTATATGCCCCTGCGGATCTTTACCCAAAACCTCTCGCTCAGCGGGTGGTTCTATTCCGTGATCTAAGCTGTTTCTCAAAATGTGTGCAAATACATGATTAATAGTTTCGTGGGCTTCCGTGCGAATACGTATATTTTGATCATCAAATGTTACTTTAGGCTCGCTTTTCTCTAAAAGAACGGCAATCGACGGAAGTGATTTTACAATTTCGTTGATAACTTCACTTAAGGGGGAAGAAAGCGATATGTTTAATAACATATTGGCTGATTGTAAGTCAGTCGAAGATTTTATCGATGGGAATGCTTTGAAGGTGCGTGAAATGTAGCGTTGCATAGAGTGTAATGCGGAGGCGCTAACCATGATTTTATCGTGGCTTGAATTATTTCCTCGGCCTAGTATGAAGTGATAAACCTGATGGTATTCACTAATGGCTTCTTCTATTGAGTCTAAATCGCGTAAAAGCCTATTCTTATCCCATTGTGCTTCGGTGTTGTTTTTTAGTTGATTGTAATAAGTTTCAACATTGTGCGCCACATCGCTACAGTACTTTAAATCATAGGTTCTGCAGTTCCCCTTAATTGTATGCATATTGCGGAATAGTAGGGCGATGGTTTCTGTGTCTTTTTCGTTACATTTTTTAATTTTTTCACGGTTTTCGGCAATAAATTCTTCAGTGCTTTGTTCAAACGCTAGGTATTTGTTTTCCGGTATTTTAATGACTTGGGATATAATATCTAGCTCTCTCTTTTGGCTAGAAGCCTCAGCCTCGGCTTCCTTCAATGCGGTCACATCCCTAACCGATACCATGAGCTTTGCGATTATATCGCCCTGTAAAATAGGGTCCCAATCAAGAGATAAATGTTGGATTTTGCCGTTTCTTGTTGCGGTGTAATCTGTTGGCAGGGCGTGTGAATTAAAGGAAAAATTAATCGCATCTTCACCAATTGTTGCGTTGAGTGCTTCTTTTGCTTGGTTTAGTGCGTCTGTACCAATATCTGCACCTTCAAAAAGCAAGTCTATGGCGCATTGCCCTGCAATAGCTTTGGTGGAAAAAATGTGTTCTAAATATGCAGAATACTCTGGGTGAATGTTGCCGTTAGCCTCCACAGTGAACAACCCTTGCCGCATATTGCCAAGCATAGCTTGTATATCATTATTTTTAATGGCAAGTTCTTTTGTGCGCTCTGTAACTTTGGCCTCTAATAGTCGGTTTTGCTCTTCAATAAGTCTACGTTTTTGGCGTTGTTTATTAACAAAGTGGGTGATCATTCCTAAAATGATAAATGCATACAGCGTATAGGCCCACCAAGTTTCCCAAGGGGGTGGCAGTTGAATGATGCGTAACTCTTTTCCTGATTCGTTCCATGCGCCATCGTTATTACTTGCCTTTACCTTCAGCACATAGGTGCCTGCATCTAAATTGGTGTACTTAGCTCGTCGTTCGGTCCCGGCATTAACCCAACCAGCATCAAAGCCTTCAAGCATGTAAGCGTATTGGTTTTTACCCGAGTCGCGAAACCCTAACGCGGCGAAGTCGATTTCAAAGATAGATTGCTTGTAATTCAGTATTAGTTCTTCGGTTATATTAATGCTTTTATCGAGCAGGCTATTATTCGGTTTTATTGGGACTTGTTCGGAGTTTACTTTTAAGTTGGTGAATACCACCGGTGGGAGGAAAGCGTTGTCGCTCATCTCTTTAGTTTTATAGATCCGCAAGCCTTTTTTACCGCCGAATATTGCTTCGGCGTTTTTTGTCATGAGTGCTGCGGTGTAGTTGAAGCCGCCAATAAGTTTACCGCTATCGCGGTTGTAGTTTTTAACGCGTTTTGAATCTGGGTCAAACATGACTACGCCGCTATTGGTACCCATCCAAAGCTGGCCATTAGGGTCTTCTATAATGCTTCGAATGGAATCATCAAAGAAGCCGTCGGCTTTTCCGTAGGTGGTAAAGCTTTTGGTTTTGCGATCAAATAGGTTTAACCCTTCGTTTGTGCCAAACCACATGCGATTTTTACTGTCTTCAAAAATACTAAGTACAGAGGGGTTGCTAATAGATTTTCTGTTATTAAGTTCTGGCATAAAGGCGTTAAAGCGTCCATTTTCGCGCTCTAACCAATTTAGCCCTCCTACTGTGCCAACCCAAAAGACGCCCTCGCTGTCTTCGTAGACCGTCCACACTTGGTTGCTCGATAAAGAGCCTGGTTCGCTTGTTGTAATATAGTGAGTAAAATCACCAGTCTCGCGGTTGTAGCGATTGAGCCCACCTTCGTGCGTGCAAATCCAGATAGTGCCGGATTTATCTTCATAAATGCACCAGACTTTGTCGTTGTTTAACTTTTTTGAATGCGAAATAGGTAATGTCGTTGCACGTTTGGCATCGTGGGGAAGTCGTGTGATCTTATTTTGATTGTCTAGTTCGACCTGGAAGGCTCCACCGGCCCAAGTTCCGCCCCATAGAATATTTTTGGAATCAAGGAATAACGATAGTACCGCTGGGGCTCCAATAGTATTGGGGTTTTCTTTGCTGTGTTTATAGTGTGTGAAAGTTTTATTCGTTCTGTCAAAGTAATCTAAACCGCCGCCATCTGTGCCTGCCCAAATATTGCCGTTGGCATCTTCCTCAATATCCATGACGGATATGTGAGATAAGCTGGTGGGGTTTGCCGCGTCTGGGGTGTAAGCACTAATTGCGGCACTTGATTTGTCGAAAAAATTAACTCCGCTGGGGTAGTTGCCCACCCATAAATCGCCATTGCTATCTTCGATAACGGTGCGCACAACGCTCGAATTTAAAGAACTCGCCCGTCCAGGCTCATTTTTAAATTGCACGAAAGTTTCTGTTTCAGGGGAAAACATATTTAGGCCACCACCATCTGTTGCAATCCAAATGTGGCCGTCTTTCGATTCTGAAAGCCACCAGATGTCACCGCCAGAAAAACTGTTTTTATCGCCGTCTATATGGCTATATCGCTTATAGCGCTGTGTATTTGGGTCAAAGTGAATAAGGCCGCGATCTGTGCCTAGCCACATATCCCCTTTTTTGCTGAATAGGATTGATGAAACGCCATTATCTGGCTCGGAATCTGGAGCGGCAGCATAGGGCCGGAAATTTTTAATATGGCCATTTTCTGGGTTGTAGCGATCCAATCCACTGGCGGTACCGATCCACAAATAGCCCTGCCCTGCAGTGATGCTATTTATTCTGCCGGGGCTAAGCCCGTCGCTGGTGCGTAACAAAAGACCAGCCCCAGTATCGCGGTCTACAATGTATACGCCGCCGAATGTAGACACAGCTATTCGGCCGTCGTCTAACTCGGCGATGCGCCTTGCGCCGACAGAGGATAAAGGCGCATCTTTTAAACTTGTGTGATCAGGTAAGCGCCTAAGCAGTTCGACTTCTTTGTCGTACCAAAGTGGCCCTCTAATCGAGGCAACCCAGAGCACGCCGTGCTTATCTTCGAAAATGTGAGGGACTACCCCGACTGATTTTGGTTTTCCGCTGGGGTCGTCTTGATTAATTTCCCCAATGCTTTTAAAGCTATAACCGTCGTATCGGATGAGCGCGCTCTCGCCGCCCATCCATATAAAACCGTCGATGTCTTGGTGCAACGATAATGTTACACCCAGCACAACATCTTTGTTTTCAAGTATATGTTGAAAGCTTATTTTACTTGAGTATAACTGGGCGCTAATTTGCGAGGATGTTATTGCGAATAGAAGTAAGAGGATGAACTTTTTCATATCTTTATTCTGCATTGGCCCATAAATAGATTCGGTGAATGTTGGAGCATGCCATAGCTGCATAAGCCCCGGAATATCGCGTTTAACCGAGAAACCATGGTTGAAAGCTGCAAAAATGCGTATTCCGTTGGTGCGTATGGCGCGCAGTAAAAATGGTTAGTCACCTTTTTGGTAATGAATCATTTCGACTGCGCGTCAGGTGCGCCGAAGGGATGCGTAGGCTTTGATGGTCCAACTACGTTCTCTAGGTTTAATTAGTATAGGTAAGAATGCCATTCAAGCGAGCTTGCGGCCGCTTTGCCAAAGGCTTTTTGATGAATTGTGGCAAGAGGGCGAAATAGGTAATACCAATGAATTTTAGGCATGCGCTCATATGCCTAAAATATTGTTCATTTTTGTGTAAATTCAGAAGGGTTAGGTTCCCTAGGCAGAGGCCTGATTTTTTATGGGCTTGTAGGGTAATTATGATTAAATGTTAATATCGTAAGTTCTTCCGAGTACGCTCTTGCTTACGGAAGGTTATAACGTTGGGGGCTGTTAATAGCTTAAATGCGGTTTTAGGTATCACAATAAATTCAAAAAGAATTTAATAATAATAGCATTGGTGATATCGATAAAAAATGCGCCTACAAGCGGAACAATTATAAAGGCTTTAGGGGCCGCGCCGTATTTTTTAGTGACGGCCGTCATGTTGGCAATGGCTGTGGGCGTGGCTCCCATAACTAAACCTGCATAACCCGAGGCAGCTACAGCGGCGTTGTAGTCGCGGCCTAGTACATTGAATACAACAAAGATGACATAGCCCGCTGCCACTAATACCTGCGCTACCAGCAACAGTAATATAGGGCCAGCTAAGTCAATTAATGTCCAAAGCTGTAGCCCCATTAAAGACATCGCTAAAAATAGGCTTAAGCTTAAATCGGAAATTAGCGCTAAGGATGGCGAACCTGTAGGCCAGTCGATATTCTTAAGGGCATAAGGAACGGTATTTGTTAATAAGATGCCGACAAACAGGCACGATACAAACGTAGGGAGCTGTAAACCGAAGCTTGCAATAAATTGATCTAACTGTATACCCAAGCCTGTTGTAATTGTGATCACTAAAATAGAAATAAGAATTGAGTCTACATCAATAGCTCTATTGCTGGATTTATCGGTTACCCCTACGGTAATATTTTGGGGTTGGTAGGCATCTAGTTTATGTTTGTTAATAAGGTGTTTAGCAATGGGGCCGCCGATGATTCCACCAAGCACCAAACCAAAGGTAGCACACGCAATACCAATTTCCATTGCGTTGTGTACAGCGTAATCACTCACAAAAGAAGGCGCCCAAGCGATGGCAGTACCATGGCCTCCGCTTAATGCTATCGACCCACCTAATACGCCCACTGCCGAGGGCAGTGCCGTAACTTGGCTAATGGCAAGGCCTGTAAGATTTTGTATAAACAAATAGCCAATGGCCATAACCAGTAAAAGGGCTAAGCTTTTTCCTCCTTGTAATAAAGTGATCAGGCGAGAAGATAATCCTATAGTGGAGAAAAAAACAATCAGCATGGCATCGCGAAAGTCTAATTGAAAGCGCACTTCAATATTGGCGCTAAAGTAAATTAGGCCAAGCAGTAAAGAGACGAGTACTCCGCCGGTAACGGGCTCTGGAATATTGTATTCCTGCAGAGGCTTAATGTGCTTGTTGAGCAACTTACCTAAAAAAAGTACCAGTATGGCAATTATTACTGTTTGGCGTTCAGAAAGCTCTAACACGTAAACCTCGGTTAAGCGGTATTAATCTAATTTTGTTAAACGATGACTTAATACTGCTTTAGTAGTGTATTGAAATAGCTGATGAAATCTGCCTGGCTTAGTATTCCTGCATGTTGCGCTTCAAACCCTTGCACGTGAGTGGCTTCATTTTGTAACGATTGTGAAAGCTGGCTATTTAATGGCACTACGCCATCGCCATCTTCGCCAGGTAGGTAAGAAAATACCATTTGATAAGGTATTTCTTTAGGCCATTGCCATGAGTGCACGGTTTGTACAAATTCGCTGTTTCGTGCAACATCGCGCCAAGAAGGAATAACAATTGGTGACGACTTTACACCTTTGGCTGCGCTATCCATTCCGTAAAGAGGGCTGTTAATTGTCATAACCATTGCCAGCTTAACGCTGTATACGCTTGCTTGGTGTTTCATGACAAATGAGCGGGTCATAAGCCCACCCATGCTGTGTGCAATAATAATAACTTTATCTACTGGGTGTTGCTTTTGAATTTGTAATAGTGCTTGATCGAAGTAGTCGCTGATAAGTTCTAGCCTAACCCCGCTGGCATAATTTAAAACCCAAGGCTGAAAACGGCTACGGTCTACAGAGGCAATAAGTTCTTTAAAATCTAGGCTGCTCCCCATAATACCGTGAACAAAAATAACCGGTGTTTTCTCTTTTTCAAAAGGTTGTAGCATCATTAGGCCGCCACCAAATTCATTGGTGTAATCTACTGGTCGCCAAAAGCCCATTAGAGCATTTTCGCGCGAAAACATAGGATCTTGGAGTGATGTGACCTTACCTATATTGGCATAGGCTCTACTGGTGGATTTATGCAATTTACTGCTAGAGCCTCTACTTGCAATGGCGCCTTTGATGGTCAATGGAGCAATCTTGAGTGTCTCGTTTGGTTGTATTGTAAATTTTGTTGGCTGGCTATTTTCAATACCTGAGTACGTTGCCGGTTCACCCGGTTGGTATGCACCATCTCCGTTTGAATCTACAAATGCAGCGACATGGTAGGTGCCAGCAAGCACGCTGAATTTGTAATGCCGATTGGCCGACAGTAGTGATTGCTTAACTATTTTAAAGTGCTGCCCTTGAGGCTCAATGAGAGTGGCATACACCGTGGTGCCAAGGGTGGCGGGGACATTGATGGTGCCACTTACAGAACCAAGGCTTTCTACGATCTCTGATTGTTCTTTAATGGCCATTAAAGAACAGCCCGTTAGCAGCAACGAAATAAATATTGCGGCGCAGCCATAGCGAGTAGATGTAAATAGGTCAAATTTCATTCGGAGTCCCTTTATCTTTTGTATGCCGCCAAGCTTTATTTACAGAAAACCAGAGGGGGAAGGTTTGGTGTATATGCAAGCGTAGCGATAGTTAGTGCGGTTATGGCTAACTATATCGTACGCCAAGGGCAAATCCTATGCTCGATAAGATGTGGAGCTTGGATGTGATCAGTGATGTAGCAAAGGGAGGGTAGGGCGATAGCGGCATTGGCGTGTTTACAGCCAGTGCCGCCCGTTTAACTTACTACTAGCTTAGCGCTTGCGTTTGCTTCTTTCTGCGGCAAGTTGCAATGCTTGTTCTTGTTGTTCTGGCGTCAGTATTGCAAATACTTGGGCGTGTAGTTCTGCCCGTTTTAATATCGCGCTTTCTACCGCGGCGGCTTTTTGCGCTGCAATGTTCGCGACGGATTCACTGTAGTCAGCAGCATATGGGTTAAGCTGGTTAATAGATAAGCCTTGGCTGCGCTCTGGCCGTTCGGCCCTCGCTTGTTCGTGCAGGGCTTTAATTGCCTCGATTTGGTCGTAAGATAAGTCTAACGCTTTGGCCATACGCTTGAGATGTTTTTTAGCATGCTTTGCTTTGTGCTCACGTGGGCTATGCTTTTGTGAGTGTTTGTCCATGCTGGTCGTAGTGGCTTCATCGGTGGTGGTGTTGTTATTGTTGTGGGCATAAGCATAAGTACCTGCCGCCAATGTTGATGTCGCTAATGTTGATGTTGCTAATAAAGTTATCAGTAATTTTTTCATTGTATTTACCTTTAGTCATCTTGGGTTTTGCGGTTGGTCGTACTGGTTGCTCGTCGCCATACGCTGTTGGCTAAGCCTTGTGCGTAAGTCGTACTGAGTAGGGTTCCAGTATGCCTAGGCCTTTTGCAAACTAGGGTTAAGGCTGTGTAAAGTTATGTAAATACAACACTGTAGACAGTTTTATGAAGCAATAAGCCCGTAATCACTCAGCTCCTCGTACACATTACAGACTTTAATCGATTTCAGGTTTACACCTAACCTCTCAAAAACTCTTGAGAGCAGATGCTGGTTGGACTTTCGTCGCTTCCAGCTCGCTATCGATATGACCGTTTTCTCAGCCGTTTGTTTTTTATCTCTATCCTCAATTTTTAATAGATTGAGAGCCGTTAATGACGCATTGACCTGATTATTGATGGCCTCCGAACGGCGTGATTGGCAATGTGTCAAGCCGGTGTATTGTTTAGCATCTCTGAATAAAAATTCTATTTGAAATCGAGCCCTGTAATACGACAATAATGTCAGTGCGTCTAAATTTTTATCTGTCGAGAACAATATCGCTCTTGTCGATACAGCTGAATCCGACGATCGAAGAAGCACTACACGTACCTCACGCTTCAATGAAACGCTATACGCGATGGCGCTGTATATTTCAGTGTTACTTTCATAGGATCCAATGTACTGAAAGCGCGATAGATCATTTTCAAAATTGATTTTCCCTTCGTATTGTTTGGGCCGCCCGCAGCCCGAGTATTCTCCCCGATAAAGCCATTTTAAATTTGCATCGACTCGTAGCTTGCCGACCATGTGCAGCCCTGCATTCACAACGCTGTTCACAAATTTATACTTGCTATAAAATGAATCAGCGGCTAGATACTGAATCTCTAAACGCTTCAATTCATCTGCCATATCGGCAGCATGATCAGCATAAAGATCAGTGCGTGTTTTACCTTCTGTATCGATGGTTTGCCGCGCATCAATCGAGTAAGCCGTATGACTTTTAATATTCACTGCGCTAATGAGTGACGTTTCTAGTCCTCGTTCACTAGCCCCTTGAGCACCGTTATAAAACCAGCCTAGCCCCTCTGTCTTTTTACCTGACTTTTTCATGAAGCTAGCGTCAATGGCTGCAATATTTTCCTGCGACCGCCCCAATGAATGCAAGAGAAGCTCTGTGTTGAATTGCGCAAACGGAAAACCACGTCGATACCAACGCGCGAATCGCTTCTCACTCATGTCGCTATAGCGACTCATATTTCTGAAAGTCGCTCGACCGTGAAATACAACCAATGTGGCAAGCAGGCCAGTCATAAATACACGTTGAGGCTTATTGATGCTAGGCATTAAACTGAAAATAGTGTTTACTAGGTCTGTCATGGGTAAATCTTGTGGGTTGTTTGATGTCAGAAACCAAATTATCTCAAAATTTATCCATGACACCTAATAACATAGCGAAACTCTATTCCCTTCCTGCCGACACGACATGACTACTTTGGGCCTATTGTGGTGCTTAAAACTGTCCGAAGTGTTGTAAATAGTGATGTACCAGTATTGGCTTAAGGTATTCTGGGTATCTCTAAAAAAGCACGTTTTACGTGATAGTGACGCCACTGTTTTGCTATTGAGTCCATTCAGTCCTTTCCTTCACAAAAAATGACTATTTTTAGAGGTGTTCTTCTGTGATTAGCGAGGTTTAGGCATTAAACATGAGTAAGCGCGTATTATTAGTTGATGACGACCTGGCGCTTTGTGAGTTGCTAGCGCAATACCTTCAGGCTGAAGGCTTTGACGTTTGCAGTGTGAATAGCGGTAGCGGTGCAATAGAGCACCTTGCTAAAGCTGAATGCGACGTTATGGTGCTGGATATTATGATGCCCGGCATGACAGGCTTAGAGGTTTTGCAACGCGTGCGGGCCGATAATGCCATTCCCATTATTATGTTAACCGGCCGCGGCGATGATATAGACCGCATTATAGGTTTAGAAATGGGCGCCGACGATTATTTGGGTAAGCCTTGTAACCCGCGGGAGTTGGCTGCGCGCTTGCGTGCCGTAACTCGCCGGGCGCAACCAGGGGCGGCGGGCTACGGGGCTGCAGAGGCTGTCATAACGCTGAATAATATTACTATGAATTCCAGTACGCTGGCGGTTACTTTTAATGGCGAGCCGGCAAGCTTAACCGGCGCAGAATTTAATGTGTTGTTAGTATTGATGAAATCTGCCGGGCAAGCATTGAGCAAACAAAATCTTACGCGTGAAGCTTTGCACCGGGAGTTTACGCAATACGATCGTAGCATTGATGTGCATGTCAGCCGTATTCGGCATAAGCTGGCTGAAAGTGGCCTTAGCGACATTATTCGCTCTGTGCGCGGGGTGGGCTATCAAATGCTTTTATTGGAAAATGATGCTTTGTGATGAAACTGCTGAGCCTGTTGCGCTATAACCGCATTTATTGGAAGTTGTTTGGCATTATCGGCTTGACTAACCTTGCGATTATTGCGCTTGTCGCTTTTGTATTGGCACACAATAGTGCACGCAATAAGTATGTACAAAATTACCAATCGCAGGTTCAATTGCTCGCACAGGTAATTGTTGATGAATACGAAACTAACAATGCTTTACCTTATGGAAAATCGCGCCTTTTAGTACAGCTTAAAAGGCGGCATCGCATAGCTCCCGAATTAATGTTAGATATAAAAGACGATAGCGGTAATTACATTTATAAAAGCCGTTGGCGAAAAGATGTAACCAGTGCCTTAGGTGGTAAAAATAAAAAATCCCGTGCCGCCCCAATATTTAAAACGCTGCAAATCGAAGGGAACAATAAACAAGGTTACACCGTGTTTTACCTAGCACACCGCCCGCCTCAATTTATCGTCGAGGCCATGGCCAGCTTGGTGTCTTTTCAACTGGTTTTAATTTTTATAACCTCGGCTATTATTAGTGCCCTTATTAGTTGGCGCATTGTTAAGCCTTTGCGCCAATTGGGTGATTTTGGTCAGCAGTACGCTAAAAATTATAGCCTGCAAGATAGTGCGCAAACAGCCACATTGGTTGATACAGGTTTACTAAAGCGCGGCGATGAAATTGGTGATTTGGCGCGTGATGTCGCCAATATGGTCCAACAGGTTGATAAAGCCTTTAGCGCACAAAAGAGCTTGTTGCACGATGTATCTCACGAGCTGCGTGCCCCACTTGCTAGGTTACAAGTGGCGGCATCGTTAATTGAGCAGCGCGAGGGCAATAGTCTTTATGTCGGTAAAATACATGAAGAGTGCAGCCGTTTAAATGCACTTATTGATGAGGTGCTGGAATTAGCTCGAATGGGTAGTGCAAAATTAAATATGGCGCCTATAGCACTGGCTTTATGCGTTGAGGCGGTAGTAAAGGATGTGCGTTTTGAGTTTCCACAGCGCCATATACAGTGTGATTTTTCGTTGATGCCGCAACCTGTTAGCATTACTCATGTTATGGCTAATGCGGGCGCATTATCGCGCGCGTTGGAAAATATTATTCGTAATGCCTGTAAATATTCGCCAGAAGGTAGGCCTATTGATATTTCAATTGCCCCTGCGGGCCATAAACAATGGCAGGTTTGTTGCCGCGATTACGGCAACGGGATGCAACAAGAAGAGTTAGCGTTACTTAAGCGCCCATTTTACCGTGGGGGCGGGGTTATGCACGGCGAGGGCTTTGGTTTGGGGCTAAGCATTGCCGACAAAGCAATAAAGCAACACGGCGGCAAATTAATTATTGATAACCATACCGAAGGCGGCCTTAGTGTGCAGGTAATATTAAATGCAATGCCTGCAGGGCATTGATAAAAATGCATTTTTTTCGCGATAGCAGCTTACAGTTTTTTGTTTCTAGATATTCCGCTCCTCGACATTGTGCCCTTAAATCTCCTGCAATGTCTAAAAAGCACGTCCTGTAGCGATGAGTCGCTTTACCTCCTGAATCAATTCAGTTGTCCGTAGAGGAAGTGCAGAAAGTTGCCAGCAGCAACCTCTGCCCTTGCTCTCACACAAAAATTACTGTTTTTAGATGCCCTGTATTAAACCTAAAAACCGCAGTTGAACCATCAAAGTCTACGCATCTTTTTGACTCTCAACTGCGGTTTCTAGGTTAAAACTGGTAGCTGAGCGTCGTGGAGTATTCAGTATTGGTTTTATTATTATCAATAATTGGATCTGCCGCTAAGTTTTTGGCTGGCTGACTGTCATGCTTGGCTTGGTAGCCGACAGAAAGCTTTAGCGAATCTGTCATTTTTACATCGAGTGAAAACGTAAAAAGAACGCGCACATCATCAAAGTTATCGCTAGAGGGTTGCAAATATGTTGTGCTAGCTATAGAGGTGTTTTTGTTAAGGTTATGGCTGTATGAGTAGTAAGCGTTAATGCGCCATGTATTGGTGTCTTGTTTGTAGGTGGATAGGTCTAAGGTTTCGTGCTCGCGAAAGGCGCCTAGGCCTAATGCCAGTATATACACATTTTCTTTATGCGCGGTTAAGTAGCGGGCGCCGCCGCCAAGCAGTGTACGTGACTCTAGGTTGGCAAATTCGTCTTCTTCCCACTGGGTAAAGGCTTCGCCGGCCCATTTTGCGTTAAAGCTGTGCATCCAGCGCCCATGTATAAAAGCTTCGTCGGTATCTTTTATGGTGCGGGTAGAACCATATTCATGCGAGCCGATAACAAAAAATAAATTCTTATCTTGCCGGTAATTCAGCCGTGCATTGAAGGTATAGTCTTCTTCTCTCTTATCACCGGTTTTGCCGCTTAAGCCTACCGATAATTGCCCGCTAAAGCCCTCCTTTAATGCGCCTGGGCGCTGGCTTTCAATATTGGAGATTGCCCAGCTTGGCGCGGCAGTTAAAAAACATATAGCGGCAGCGAGTGATTGTATGCGCAAAATGAAACCCTCATCATGTTGAAAAAAATAGTTCGGCATTGTACCGCCAGTCCCTGTAGGTGACTACGTTTGTGCAGCGTTAACACGGTTTGTTTGGGTTTTATCGGGTGTTCATTGTGGGGCCTGCTGCAGTCATTATTGTTGGCGAGGCTTGTGTGTAATAGGGATTGTTGATAGCTTGCGCCATATTTGCCACCTTTTCCCTCTTTGTTGTCGATTATCTATGGAAATATCAACCTTAACGGCTCGCCAAATTGATGAGCTCTATACCGACTATCAAGCGCTCAGCGCCTACGAAAAAATAGTTTTAAAGCTATTGGCTGTTATCTATAAGCCTATTGGTGCAACTAAGCTAAATACTATCTTAACGGCTGTGGGCCGCAGCCAGTTATATGGGGAAACGAAAGTTAAGGGGCTATCAGCCGACAATAGAAAGCAGCTGGTACACGGCGGCTTTATTCTGGCTTCTAAAGGTGGACTTCAGTTGAATGTGCTGTTGGCCAACCTTTTAGTTAATGAGTGCCTTGCCGATAAAAGTTATACCTTATTGGTGGCGGAGGTGGACAGGGAGATGCCGTGCCTCCGGCTTCACCCTTGGCAGCGTAACCTTTCGGATATTCAATGGGCTTTACGCCATAGTTATTTCTTGGCTGAATATGAAGAGGTGGAACAATTACTTGAATGCGATAAAAACCCTCAGATCATCGATGCTGTATTCAATGAAGTGCTGGTTAAATTACTCTTCGTCCCTTTCAATTTAGAAACGTTTTTAACCTTACCAAATAGTATTCAATATCAAAGTTTTGCAGCTTGGATTGTGTTGCGCAATTACCACGGCGAAGCCAATAGTTACCCCATAAGCCTATTAGAGCGTGTTTGTGATAATAATCCTAGCAATACACCTTTGCGGCATCTGTTGGGGGAGTGCTATCTTTATAGTTGTCGTTTTGAAGAATTTAAAAACACTATAAAGCAAAATGATACGACTTGTTATGGTTTACAGCTGAATGCGACGTACCATTTTTTAATGGGGGATTTTGATGCGGCCGAAGCGTTGTTTGGTAAAGCCATCACTGCTAAAAATAAATTGTCGCGCAGGAAGAAGCAATACTTAGGAGAAACCCTAGGCCTATTTCACAAATTATGCTTATTGGTTATCGCTAGCCAAAAAAATGCGCAATATTACGACCGAGTCATTGATTACGCTGAATTTGAGTTGGGTGATCGAAACAAGCTCAACATTGATTATAATGTTGTGTCTTCAGCCATTGGGAAGTTGGCCTCGTGTTTGTACTCAGGAAGCTCGTATATATTTAGTCTAGGCTATTATGAGCACACACTTGGACGCTCCGAATTTTATTATAATCAACTGATATTGGTTAATAGTTTGGCGGTGGTGTGGTGCCAAGGTGATTCAAAACCACCGAAGAATAAATACTTAAATGAGGCCCAAAAATACTTTCTTAATTCTGAGATGAGCTTGTTTTCACATTTGTGTGAACAGCTTGATGATGTTCTCGCTAAGCCGCTTGTGGGTGATAATGCTGCTGTAGTTAAAGGTGATATTGTTCATTTCCCCACTTTGATTCGTCAGAAGCCGGAGTGGGATTTAGCCCTTGAAAAATTAATAGCACTTAACCCTGAGGGCAATAGTGCTGGTGCTAAAACAAATAATAAAACGGAGAAACCGGTAAGAATTATTTGGGAGATGACACTTGATTGTGGCACTGCTTCATTTAAAGCGAGAGAGCAGAAAAAAACCGCCAAAGGCTGGAGTAAGGGGCGGCCAGTCTCTTTGCAGCGATTAGCTAAAGATTATGAATCACTGGTTTATTTAACCGATGCCGACCAAGCCATGTGCCGAGCTATTGAAGCTTACCAAAATTGGGGCTATTACAACTCTGTTGATTATGTTTTGCAGGGTGCTAAAGCATTAGTGGCAGCAAAAGACCTTGATAATGTGTATTTGACAGATGCGCTGGATTCCCCCGTTGATATTGTGCAAAAAGAACCCGAGCTGCTCATTAGTCAGCAGGGTGATCAGTTGTTGTT